>JAQWJQ010000205.1 GCA_029248265.1 Planctomycetota bacterium | reverse complement strand
GTCCACACCACGGGGAAGATCACGTTGATCCCCGCGTCGGCCAGCAGCGCCATCTGGTCTCGCACGTTCTCCGGCGAGTCGAAGAAGGTCGAGTGGCTGCTGGGGATCCAGACCCCGCGGACCTCCACGGGGGTCTCGGGGACGGCTTCGTGCTGGACCAGGAGACTGGCGAAGGCGGCGAGAGCGAGTAGCATTCGTACAGCATGACAGAGGTTCTTCAGAGGCGCGAGGTGGACGTTCTGGTGGTGGGGGGCGGCTGCGCCGGCGCGGCCGCCGGGATCCAGGCGGCGAGGGCCGGCGCGCGGACCCTCGTGTGCGAGGAGACCCCCTGGATGGGGGGGATGATCACCGCCGCCGGCGTCAGCGCCATCGACGGCAACGAGGGGGCGCTTGGGGGCGGGATCTACCGCGCCTTCCGGGACGCCATGGAGGCGCACTACGGCGGCCGCGAGGCCGTGCGCACGGGCTGGGTCTCCAACACCTGCTTCGAGCCCGACCTGGCCGCGCGCTGGTTCCGGGACGAGGTGGCGGCGTCGGGCGCCGAGGTGCTCCACGGGGCGCGGCTCACGGAGGTCCTTCGCGACGGGGACACGGTCCTCGGCGCGGCCTTCGAGACGTCGGAGGGCGCGCTCGAGGTGCGCGCCAAGGTGACCGTCGAGGCCACCGAGTACGGGGACGTGCTCGACCTCGGCGGCGTGCCGTACCGGTTCGGCCGCGAGGCCCGGGCGCAGACGGGAGAGCCCCACGCGCCGGACGCGCCGGACCTCGAGATCCAGGACCTCACGATGGTGGCGACGCTCCGACGCTTCGACGGCGCCGCGCCCGCCGTGCCGCTGCCCGAGGGCTTCGACCTCTCGCGCTTCGACTGCTCCACCGGCGAGCGGTGCGCGGTCCCGGACCCCGAGTACTGGAACCACAAGCTCCACGACTGGGAGAGCTTCCTCGGCTACTCGCTGCTGCCGGGCGGGCTCTTCATGCTGAACTGGCCCTTCCACTCCAACGACTACCCCGCCCAGGGGCTGTTCGGGGACCAGGAGGAGCGGGCGGTCACCATCGCCGCGGCCAAGCGCCGGACGCTGGCCTACGTTCACTACATCCAGAACCAGCTCGGCCACCCCGAGTGGGGCCTCGCCACCGGCGTCTACCCCACGGAGGACCACCTGCCGCTCCTGCCCTACGTGCGCGAGAGCCGGCGCGTGGTGCCCGTGCGCTGGCTCGTGGAGCAGGACGTGGTGCCCCAGGACGGAAGCGGCGTGAACGCCGTGCTCCCCGACGGCGTGGCGGTGGGGGACTACTACCTTGACCACCACCACGACAAGGACCACCGCCCCCCCGGAGAGCGCCTCGGGGAGCAGTACCCGGACAACGCGCCGTTCCAGATCTCCTTCGGCGCCATGGTGCCCGAGGCCGTCGACGGCCTGATCGCGGCGGAGAAGTGCATCGGCGCCACGCACATCGTGAACGGCTGCTCCCGCCTCCAGCCCGTGGCGGTGGCCATCGGCCAGGCCGCGGGCGAGGCGGCGGCCCAGGCGGCGCTCGGGGGCGTGCCCGTGCGCGAGCTCGACGTGGCCGCGGTCCAGCGGGCCCTGGTGGCGGCGGGCTGCGTGATCGTCCCGGACCGCGAGGTGGGCTGCGAAGACCCGCGCTTCGCAGCCCGGCAGCTGGAGCGCGTCGGGCGCTGATCAGCCCCTGGGCACGACGACGAGCGTGACCTCGTCGGCGGGCTCGAGGGCCGCGAGCTCGGCGCTCGCCAGCGCGAGGAGTTGCGGCACCTCCACGAGTCCGGCGAGGTCCACCAGCTGGTTCGGCTTCACCAGCTGCACCTCTGGGATCACGAGGCCCCCGTCGCCCCAGGAGGTGTAACGCTCCACGAGCTCGGCGAGGCGGCCCTCAGCCTCGGCCGCGGGGACCGTCGCGCAGAAGGCGTCCCGGGTCCGGAAGCGCACCACGCCCTCGGCGTCGACCACGGCGGCCGGCATGCGCCAGACCTTGAAGAGGCCGAACAGCACGGGGACGCGGTGCTCGGCGGTAAAGGTCCGGAGCCAGGCGTCCTCTGGACCGTGGACCTCCACGAGGTCGGCGCCGACCTTCAGCGCCCTCGCCGCGGCCGCGCGCAGCTCGTCCGTGCCCGGGCGCGGCCCCGCGAGGTCCCGGGCCCGGAGCTGGGGCGAGCCGCTAGCCGTGGCGCGGACGCGCCGCTCGCGGCGGTCGATCTCCACGTGGACCTCGATGGTCTCGGGGTCGGCGCCCATGTCGCGAACGCGCTCGAAGGCCTCCTTGCGGATCGCGAGCAGGTCCGACTCGCTCGGGCTGAGCAGGGTCCGCTCCACGGAGTCCTGCAGGATCCCCAGGGCCACGCCGATGGCCGAGATCACCTCGGCGTGCCGCGCGATGCTGTGCTCCATGCCGAGGGAGGTGGCGGTGAAGGGCACCACCGCCTCCGCGCCGCCGCCACCGCCCACCATGACCACCTCGTCCGCGGCCACCTTGTGCTCGGCCAGCAGCCGCTTCACCACCGGCGCCACCCGCGCCGCGCCGAGCTCGAGGAGCCGCGTGGCGGCGGCCTCGGCGGTGCTCCCCACGAGGCGCCCGAGGGCCTCGAAGGCGGCTCGGACCGAGGCGGCGTCCCCTTTGCCGTACCCCTCGGAGAGGCCGAGCAGGTTGGACGCGCCCGTGGGGGTCACCGCGTGGGAGACCTTGTCCCCGCGCCGCAGCGCCACGTAGTCCTCGGGGTCGCTCTCCCGGGGCCGGAAGGTCACGGCCTCCACGTCGCCGAGGTCGGGGGTGAAGGCCTCGTACTCGAGGCCGGCGATGTGGGCGCTGCGGGGGCCCACGTCGGAGAGCTTCCCGCGGCGCACCCTGGGGACGGAGCCGCCGGCGACGCCCACGGTCCGCACGTCGAGGGTGCGGACGAACAGGCGCCGGCCGCCGATCTCGGCGGCGCGGATCTCCGGCCGCCCGTTCCGGATGAGGCAGATGTCGCTGGAGGTCCCGCCGACCTCGACGAAGACGCCGTTGGCGATGCGCTCGTACATGAGCGCCGCGGCCACCCCCGCCGCGGGGCCGGAGAGCATGGTGAGCACGGGCCGCCGCCGCATGGCCTCGATGTCCATGATCCCGCCGTCCGAGCGCATCACCATGAGCGGCGCCTCGATGCCGCTCTCGGCCACGGCGCGCGCCGTGCGGTCGGCGGTCTCGATCATGATCGGCAGCATGCTGGCGTTGATGGCCGCCGTCAGGGTCCGCATGCGCAGGCCGTAGAGCTGAGTGAGGCCTGACGTGGCGGTGGCGGGGACGCCAAGCTCGGTGGCGATGCGCACCACCGCCTCCTCGTTCTCGGGGCGGTCGACGCTGAAGGGCTCCGCGGCCACCAGGGCCACGGCGCCCTCGGCCACGAGCTCCTCCAGGAGCGTCCGAGCCTTCGCCTCGTCGAGCCCGTCCGACACGTCCAGGAAGCGGAAGGCTGTCTCGAGGGTCGCTCCGGGGCCGAGGCGCACCTCGCCGAGGCGCGCCTCCCGGCGGGCGCGCAGCCCCTGGGGGCCAGCGCCCAGGGCGAGGACGCCGACCTTCGCCACGTCCCCCTCCAGGAGCGCGTTGGTGGCCTGGGTGGTCGAGTGTGCGATGAGCACCACCTCCTCCGGCGCGATGCTCGCCTCCTCGAGGAGGCGGTGCATGGACTGCACCACGCCTGCCGCGACGCCGTCCTCGTGGCCGTGGGTGGTGGGGACCACCGCCTTACCCACGAGCTCCGTGCGGGCCACGTCCACGGCCACCGCGTGGGTGAACGTGCCGCCCACGTCGATGCCGATCTTCAGCTTGCGGGGGTGACCGTCGCTCACAGGTAGAAGGCGGCCGCCGCGCCGAGTCCGAGGGCCGCCGCGCCCCACACGAAGGGCAGGGTGCGGAAGAGGATGGTGTTCACGTCCACGCCCTGGTGGTTGGCGATCCAGACGTTGGCCGTGTTGGTGGGGTCGCAGATCCCCTGGACCTGTCCGACGCTGAGCAGCATCGCCATGACCGCCGCGGCGGGGAGGTTACCGCTGGTCATCAGGATCGTCGCCACGCCGAACCCGAGGCCCCAGACGTTCAGGGGACCGCGGTAGAGGGCCAGGGGGGCCGCGAGGCCGAAGCCGAGCACGTAGGTCCAGGGCGTCGAGGGGACCATGCGGGACAGCAACGGCTCGATCGCGCCGAGGACTGGCCATGTCGCGCCCGGGTGCGCCGCGTCCCAGCCGGGTGGGCCCTTGACGGCGGCGATCAGGATGCCGATGCCGAACATGAGCACGATGGCGGGCATCACGCTCGCGCCGCCTTCGATCAGGCTCTGGACGGTCAGGGCCATGGACCCCGGCCGGGCCGTGGCGAGGATGGAGTAGGCGAAGCCGATCACGAACGCCGCCAGGATCGGCACGTCGAAGAGCAGGATCGCCACCAGGGGCACCAGCGGGATCAGGTAGGCGCCGGTGCGAATCTCAGGCTCCTGGTGGCGCCAGCGGCTCGCCCTGCGCAGCACGCCCGCGACCTGGCTCACCACCAGAGCGGTGAAGGCCACGAGCGTGACCCGCCGGGTCCAGAGGAGGGCGGGGCCGGGGCCATCCGCCGCCCCCGACGACCCGGAGCTCAGCAGGAGCGCGCCGATCCCTGCGACCGCCGCCAGGAACAGCGCGAGGGTCAAGGCGGTGCGGCGCTCGAGCCGCACGAGCCGGCCCATGAGCAGCTCCGCGACGATCATGACCGCGCCCGCGAGGGTCACCACCACGAACAGCACCAGGGCGAAGCGCTTCACCTCCTCCGTGGGGACGCCGAGGGTGTCCACGTAGAGCACCCAGTTGGCGGGGTTGAGCACACCCCCGAGGCTCATGCCGAAGAGCACGATGCCGGCGCCGGCGGCGGGGGAGAGGCCCACGGTCGCCAACATGGGCAGGACGATCATCGAGACCATGATCACTGCGCCGAGGCCCGTGAGGCTCGAGAAGAGCAGAGCGACCAGCAGCAGGGAGAAGATGCCGACCGCGAGGGGGTCCGCGCCCACCAACTCCGCCCCCTGCTTCACGAGGCTCTCCGCCACCCCGGAGCGCTGCATCACAAAGGACAGCGCGCCCCCGAAGAAGGTCACGATCATCGCCTTGTGGAGCATGATCGCGCCGCCGGACACCACGCCGTCGAGCACGTCGAGCCAGCCGATCTCACCCGTCAGCACCACCGCGCCGCTTGCGATCGCGACGCCCATGACGGGCAGCGCGATCAGCGCGGGGAGCACCCGCGTGATCATCGCGGCGGCGCCCACCAGGAAGAGGGCGAGGACCAGGAGGGCGAGGGACATGGCTCCAAGACTCTAAGGGCTGGACGGCGGGGGATCGTCCTTGGTCGAGTTAAGTGTGGGACCCCACGCCACTCCGACGGTCGGGGTTCGCGCCGCCTTCCACGCTAAGAGCGCGGAGGTCCGCGGGCAAGTCGCAGAAAGCCCACTGCCCTGGCGCGCGCAGCGCCGATTGCTGCGCCCTTCGCTGGGCCCTTCGCTGGGCCCTTCGCTGCGCCCTTCGCTGCGCCCTTCGCTGCGCATTTCGCTGGGCCTCACCGCGAGCCAACGGCACGCCGACTCCCAGGTCGGCGCCTCCCAGATCAGCGGCTGGTGGGCTCGCTGATGCAGACGCCGATGGCCCAGCACTCGGCCGACGCGTCGGAGCCGCGGAGGTAGCGCCTCGCGAGCACGTCGACCGCTCCCACGGTCCCCGCCACCCGGTAGGACTGCCGGAAGCCCCTCAATTCGTACCAGCTCCAGCGATGGCCTTCGCCCAGACGGAACGCGAGGGTGTCCTGCAGCGCAGCGACGGGCAGCTTCCGCGGTCGATCCTCCACCCCCAAGCGCTCGGCCCCGAGCGCCTCGAGCTCCTGGGCGATGGCGGAGCGCAGCTCACCCAGCAGGGTGTCGAGGTCCTCCGAGGACATCTCGCCGGCGAGGCGGAACAGCCGCAGGTCGCTCTGCAGCGAGTCGATGCCGTCCTCGCTGGGGACACGCAGGGCCGTGGTCGAGGCCTGGAACTCGGCCTCGCCGAAGGCGCGGCTGGCCAGGGCGCGATGGTCCTCGAGCGCGAGGTCCGCCCAGACACTGGAGGGGGACCTCGGGGGATCGCTCACAGGCGCTGCGACACAGGCGGTGAGGGCGAGCGCGAGGGTCGTGGAGGCGAGGCGGGAGAGGAGCATTCGATGTGCGATGGAGTGGGACCGGGTGCGGGCCACCTGGGCGATGCGGGGCCCCGCAGTGGCCCCGGGAGGCGTGCGTACTTCTCTCAACTGAGAGGCGATCCAAGCTGCGAGCTGGCGGAGCATGGGATCGTGGGGGAGGGGCGGGGCCGAATGAAGAGCAGGCCGGGGCGCCGGCTTCGGCCTTCCTTGGCGGGCCCTGGCGGCGACGGGTGACGGACGGCTGGCGGCTTCACCATCGCGCGCAAGGCAGGGCGCGGCGCGTCAGGTGGCCACCTTGCCCTCACCTTCGTCCTCATCGTCCGCCTCCTCGGGCTGGAGGAACCTCTCAAGGATGCCCTGGAGGTCAGCGATCTTGATGGGCTTGCTGAGGAACCCATTCATACCCGCGCGCTGACACGCGTCCCGGGTCTCACTCAGGACGTTGGCGGTGACGGCGATGATCGGCGCGCGGAAGCCGCGCTCCCTGAGCACGCGGGTGGCTTCGAATCCGTCCATGACCGGCATCTGGCAATCCATGAGCACCAGCCGGAAGCTCTCGGTCCTCAAGCGCTCCACGGCGAGAGCCCCATTGCCGACCACGGAGCACTTGACCCCCAGCCGGTGCAGCATCGCCTCCATCACTCGCTGGTTCACGTGGTTGTCCTCCACCAGCAGCACCTCACCCTCGAACCCGACCAGCTGCAAGCCGGTGTCCCGGCGGCGCACGGTGGCCTGCATCGCGAGCGCCAGCTCAGCGCGCGTCGCCGGCGCGGTGAGCATCGTGGCGTGCGGCGGCGCCTTCTCGTCGCAGACCCAACCAGGCTCGGTCAGCACGACGTACCGGTTCGGGTAATCGCCGAGCGTGTTGAGGGTCCCGCGCACGCTGGTGCCGCGACTCACGACGAAGATGACCGCGCCGGGAGCAGACCGCGGCGACGGTACCTCGGTGGCGCCCATCCCCTCGAGGTAAGCGCGCGTCACGGCCGCCGTGCGGTGGAGGTCCCCGCGGATCACGAACTCGGTGCCGGCGAGGTCATACGCGGCCGGCTCGCTGGCCCGCGTCGTCCGCCCGAGATCAAGCTCGGCGGTGAAGGTCGCGCCGGCGCCCTCGCCGGTCTCGACCTCGAGGGTGCCGCCCATGAGGCTCATCAACTCCCGGCAAATCGAGAGCCCGAGCCCTGTACCGCCGTACCGCCGCGTGGTGGAGCTGTCCGCCTGCTGGAAGGGCGAGAAGAGCTCCGGGAGCGCCGCGGCAGGGATCCCGACGCCCGTGTCCTCCACCTCGATGCGGAAGGAGTGCCGGGCCTCCGTGGACCCCGTCACGGAGAGCCTCACGGCCACGCTTCCGTGCTCGGTGAACTTGACCGCGTTCCCGAGGAGGTTCACCAACACCTGCTTGAGGCGGGTCGGGTCGCCGAGCACCATCTCGCCCATGTTGGGGATCTCGCAAGTGAGCTCGACCCCCTTCGCGAAGGCGGAGTGGGCGAGGAGCCGGGCGCTCTCCTCAACCTGCTTGGAGAGGTCGAAGGGGACGGACTCCAGGGCCATCTTCCCGGCCTCGGCCTTCGAGAACACGAGGACGTCATCCAGGATCTCCAGCAGGTGCTCTGCTGCGGCGACGGCGGTCTCGACGTTTCCGATCTGGTTCGGCTCGAGGGCGTCCACCTGGAGCAGTTGCAGCATCCCCAGGACACCGTTCATCGGCGTACGGAGCTCGTGACTCATGTTGGCCAGGAACGCCGACTTGGCCCGCTGGGCCTCACGCGCCGCCTGCATCGCTTTCTGGGTCTCGGCCTCGACGCGCTTGCGCACCGTGATTTCCCCGACGACCCAGAGCGCGAAGGCCTCGCGGTCGCCGTCCGCGCCGACCTGCGCTCGCGCCACCTCGACGTCGAAGGGCGTCCCGTTGGCGCGCGTGGCTCGGCACTCCCGCTTGCGGGCTTCACCCTTGTGCTCAGCCCACGGGGTCAGCTCGATCCAATCCTTCAGCCGGGTCCCCACCGCGCCTTGTGGGTCGAGCCCGAACATTCGCTCGAAGGCCGGGTTGGCGTTCATGACCACTCCCTGCTGGTCCGCGCTGACGATCCCGTCAATGACGTTGCCAAGGATCGCGCGTTGCAGCTGATCCTTCCTGGCCTGAGCGGTCCGTTCGTCGAGCGCTTCGATCAGGGCGGCGATCTGGGGCGCGAGCGCCAAGACGACGGCGACCTCGCCGGTCGAGTGACCCGCGCCCTTCCGCAAGAGGTTCAAGGCGCCAAAAAATTGCTCTCCCTGGAGCAGGGGAATGCGTGTGACCCACGCTCCATCCCTGCCGGGCGCCGAGGTCCAGGTCAGCCCGTCGCGGTCCCCCGCCTCGACGCTGTCGGCTCCCAGGGCCACGCACACCGCGCAATGGCAGGCGCCCTCTCGCTGGAGGCACGCGGCCTCACTCCCCGTGATGGCCGAGACCGTCTCCAACAGCGCTGCGGAGACCTCATGATCGCTGCGCCCTAGCAGGTGAAGTTGCTGCGCGCGCGACAGGGCGCCGAGCAACTGGACGGTCTGCGCCTGACGGTCACGTACGGTCTCCAGGCGTTCAGCCATGGAATTGAAGCGGGTCGCGACCCGGCCCAGTTCGTCGTCCCGGACCACCGGGACGCGCGCGTGGAAGTCGCCGCTCGCGACGGTGTCCACCGCAACCTCAAGGGCGCGCAGGCTGCGAGTGAGCAGCGACCCGAGGATGAACGAGAAGAGCGCGACGAGGGCCATTTCCAGCCCCACGATCTTGAGGGCCTGCAGGCGCGCTGCCCGGACCACGCCGAAGGTCCGTGATGTGTCGAGCCCGATGTCGACGCGCGCGAAGACCTCCCCAGCCACGGTGATGTCGCCGGTCGCCTCGAAGACTCCGTCCTCAGCAGAATCATCCAGCACCCGATCGGGGGTGGGGGCGCCGACCAGGCTGAAGCCCTCCGCTTCGGCCAGCGCCACGACCCGGCCGTTGGGACGGGTCACGCGGATGTAGAGCATCTCGGTGTCCTCGAGCGCGGACTGAGCGATAGCCGCGACGTCCCCGAACGCCCTGCCCAGAACGGACTCCTGGAAGGTGGAGCAGAGGAGCCGGACCGAGGTGGCGGCGCGCTTCTGGACCTCCTGCTCCTGGGCGTCGCGGATGTAGCTGACCCCGCTCCCGACGAGGATGAGCAGCACCACGCCCTCGATCAGGGCGATCCCGAGGATCGTCCTGGCCCTGAGGGACAGCGCTCGCCGAGGAGTCGGGGGAGCGGCTCGCTGTTCGGCCTCCTCGCTCAGAGGGCCTCCAGATTGAGCGCGCGCACGTCGTCCCAATCCCCGTCCTCACCCCGCTCGAAGCCCTTGATCTTGATGCGCTCGAGGATCTCCGCGCCGCCGGGGGTCTGGTCCATGCCGATGAGCGCGGCCCTGATCGCCTCGACGACCTCCGCTGGGACGCGCGGGTGGGCGGCGATGGCGTGGGGTGTGAAGCCGTCGCTGGTCCAGATCACCCGGAGCTGCTCGGAGATCTCCTCTGGCATCGCGTTGAAGGTCCGGACGATCCCCCCTCCGGCCGGGCTGGCCCCGGCAGCCACGTTCCGGTAGACGGAGTCGTGGGACCCCACGTACAGCGAGTCCACGTCCACCGACTGGATCGCGAGTTCGGCGCGGGACAGGAGCGTGGCGGCGAAGGCCGCTGGCGCGGGAAAGACCACCTCCATGCCCTCAAGGTCGCCCATGCTCTCGACCTCGCTGTCCTTGCGCGCGACCATGATCCCCTTGATTCGCTTGTCCTTGGCCCGGGCCAGCGCCTCGTAGCCGGCGGACTCATGGAAAACGGCATAGTGGTAAGGGTTCATGTAGGCCAGATCGGGCAATCCGTCGGCGAGGGTCTCCTCGAAGGTCGGGATGTCTTTCCGTGTCTCAAAGACCAACGGGATGCCCGTGGTCTGGCGGATCGAGGCCAGCAGTGGGACCCACTGGGCCGCGGTCTTCGAGGCCGACTGCTGCGGCACCACGCTGAAGGTCCACCCCTCTGAGCCAGCAACGGTCTCGGCCACGCCCCCGGGCTCCGACGGCGTCGGGTCAGGATCCGCGCAGGCCACGAGAAGGAGCCCTGCGAGGAGAGAAAGCGAGGTGGTCTGCATGGTCTTCTGGTCGGTCCGCGGGGGTGGCTCGTGTGTCATTTTGAAGCGGGCGCCGCCGGATGAAGCGCCCAGGGGGCCGTTGAAACCCACCCCTTCATCGTAGAACTCGAGGACCCTTCAAGGCCAGCCACGGCCAGGCTTTCACGTCACCCAGCGCAGGGCGCCAGGTCGGCGCCGCCGGAGTCGGTACCCAAGTGGGCCTCCGCCCCATGGAGGCGGAGTTGGGACGAGAGGCCAGCCCGGGGGCTAGAGCGGAGATCCCGGTTCAAGGCCGCGAACCACTGGAGCCACGCCGGCCCAGGTCAGGCTCGCCGCGCGGGCCCGGAACCGGTTCAGGGCGTCTCAGGCGGGGCGGGCCCGGTGAGCACCGTGCAGAGCGCCTCGTCGCCCTCCAGATCAACCCAGACCTCGACCCGCGCCGCGCGCCCGGGGACGGCCCAGGCCGTGCGAAGGTGCCCTGGACGTCGCTCATCAAGCCCCAGGCGCTCACCGGAGCGGTAGTCCAACTGCAGCGCGCTCGCGGGGTCCTCGCCATGCTGCGCCAACGCCTGGCGGCAGGCCACCTCCACTGCGGCTGGGTCCCATGGGCCCCCGGAGGTCTTGAGCCCCACCCCGGACACGACGATCCGGACGGGGGCGTCCAGCGCACGCGCCATGAAGACCCCGCCGATGGTCGCGAAACAGGCGAGCCAGAACAGCTTCAGACCCAATGCAAAGCCACCCAAGCCGAGGCCCTGCCCAGGGCTGCTTCCTTCGCTCTCCGCCGCCTTCATGGCTCAAAACTAGCATCCCGGCCCCTGGCCCCGCCAAGGAGACGGAGCAGATCCTGACGGAACCGGGCGTGGCCGTTGAACATCCCGCGACCGTGGGGGACACTGGCTCCCATGGGCCGCGCCACTCTTATCTTCTCGCTCGTGCTAGCCGCCGGAGCCTCAGGGTGCCGCGGGACAACCGTGGCCTCTCAGAACCTCGACGCGGTGCTCAGCTCCTCGGACAACTTCCGCTACCGCGGGGCCACGACCAACCGCTGGAAGGACCTCATGGAGGCGGGGCTGAACTCGCTCCGCTCGGTGGTCAGCGCCTCGAACCGCCCGAAGGAGGTCTCGAGCATTCCGAACCCGACGAAGTTCGCGCTGGAGAACCTCGTCGAGCTCTCCGAGTCGACCCAGGGGAGCCCCGCCTGGCGGCACAACGAGCAGGTCCGGACCCTGACCCGCTACGCGGCCTTCGCCCCAAGCCAGCTCTGCCGGGAGTACGCCCTCGACCAGCTGCCCTCGCACGCCCTGCGCCTTGGCGTCTCCGGCCCCTTCACTCCGCTTGCCGCGCCTGCGAGCCCCGCTGAGCTCATCGAGACCGTGGACGGCCTGACCGACGCGCTTCGGGGCGCCTCCCGGCGGAGGGTCGACGCCACCGCGCGGGCGGACTTCGCCGCCGCGCTCGCCCTCGCCGAAGACCTCCAGGTCGACATTCAGGGCGGCGCGCGGCTCCTCCGCGCCCTCGGTCCTTTCCTGGGGGGCCGCTTCCTGCCCTCTGATCTGAGGGAACGGCTGGGCGCCCTCTCGCTCAGCGTGCAGGGCCGGATGGTGGCTGAGGCGCTCTGGCGGGGCGCGCGCGATCCCTCCACATGGGTGAGGGCGGCGGCCATGCGAGCCGGCCTTGAGGTCCATGGCGAGCCGTACCGGATCGAGGCCCTCCTCGCCTTCGCTCCGCCAGAAGCCATCGCCGAGTGGGTCACAGAGGAGTACCGAGCGTTCGACCTGCCACGCGAGAGCTATGACGGTGTGCCCGTCTTCAAGGTGGTTGCCGAAGCCTACATCGCTGAAGGGTTGCCCTTCGCCGCTCGCCGGGAGACGGGCCGTGGCCTCGCGCTCCGCCGGACGCTCGTGGTCGCCCTGCTGCAGATCGCGGTCTCAGAGACGCTCTACCCAAGGAACACGAGCCACCTCGCCATGGGGGCGCTGTCCGCCCTCTCCGACGGCGAGGTGAACAGCCTGCGCCGGGAGGCCTGGCAGGCCTGGTGGCAACAGGTGGATCCGGTCCTCCTCGATCAGATTGAGGCCGCCACGGATGAGTGAGCCGGCGGGGTCACCGTTGAAGCCAGAGCGCAAGGTCGGAGGAGGTCTCTTCGAAGCCGTCCGCCGTGAGCGCAGCGAGAAGGCCGGCAGGGGGGGTGGCGCCCTGAGGATCCTGGGGGTGCTGGTCTTTGGCCTGGCCCTGTGGTTGATCTCCCAGAACATCAGCTGGCTCGACGAGCTCCGGATCGAGCGACCCGGCGGCGCGACGCCCGAGGTCCTCAACGGCACCCTGGACGGAGATTGGCGAGAGCGACCGCTCACCTTCCTCGTGGGGCCCGGCCCCCAGACTTCACGGGGGCAGGTGGAGCCGGGTGAGCGGCTCACGGTGGAAGCAGGCCGCGTGCTGGGCGCAGGGGGACGCGTGGTGGCCAACCTGGACCCGGACGGCGCCGATGGGACCCAGGCCGTCACCATCGAGGTCCAACCCGGGCTCTCGCACACCCTCGCGGGGGTCCGCCCCCGGGAGCTCCTGCTGGCCTTCGCGCTCCTCGCCCTGGCCACCCTGACCGTCGCGACCCGGTGGTGGCGCCTGCTGATGGTGCATGACTGCCCTACACGTTGGCGTGATGCCGTCCGCTTCACCTACCTGGGCCTCTTCTTCAACGTGGTCTTTCCCGGGTCCAATGGGGGCGACGTGGCGCGGGCGGTCTCGGTCGTTCAGCGAAACCCGGCGCGCCGCCCTGAGGCCCTCATGAGCGTCGTGGTGGACCGGGTCCTCGGACTCGTCTCCATGGTGTTGCTCGGGGCGACCTTCGTCCTCTCGTCCGGGGACCGCGCGGCCGAGCTAAAGGTCCCTGTCAGCGCCGCAGCGGCGTCCCTACTGGTGGGCGGCGCCGTGTTCTGCAGCCGGCGCGTTCGCCGCTGGGTCCGGTTCGAGGCGCTGGTGGCCCGCCTGCCCATGGGCGAGCGGCTCAAGCGCCTGGACCGTTCGGCCAGGTTGGTGGTCTCCAGGCCGCGCGAGCTTGGCCTCGCGCTGCTCCTGTCGAGCTTCAATCACCTCCTCACGGGGGCCGCCGTGTCGTTCATCGCCCTCGCCCTCGGGAGTGAGCTGGGGTTCGCCGAGTGGATGTCGACCACCGCGATTGCCAACACCATCTCAGGGCTGCCGATCTCCCCGGGAGGGCTCGGCGTCGGTGAGCACCTCTTCGGGTCCCTGTCCTCCATCCTTGGGAGCACCTATGCCATGGGCGTCGCCACGAGCCTCGTCTACCGCCTCGGCCTCTATGGCCTCTCGCTCGCCGGCGGCCTCGCGCTGCTGCTGCCGGGTCCGCGACCTGACGTCGCGCCTCGCTGAACGCCAGGGGTCGGGCCCTGCTCTCGCCATGGCCAGCCGGCTGCGAGGACCCGCCCGAATTCGACCATCCCCCCGCAGGAATCCGGTGGTGACCACGGGGCCGACCTGATGGAATATCGCCCCCGCAGTCCCCACGGCGCCCCTCCACTCCATACGTCATGTCCCTCGCTGTCATCGGAACCCTCGCCTACGACTCCGTCGAAACCGCCCACGACAGCCGCGAGAACGCGCTCGGCGGCTCCGCCATGTACTGCGCCGTGGCGGCGGCTCCTCACTTCAAGCCCCGGCTGGTCGGCGTGGTCGGCGGCGACTTCAAGGCGGAGCACGTCGAGCTCCTCCGCAAGCGCGGGATCTGCATGGAGGGGCTCGAGACGGTGGAGGAGGGCAAGACCTTCCGCTGGGGCGGTCGGTACGAGCCGGACTGGAACACGCGGCACACCACGTACACGGACCTCAACGTCCTCGAGCACTTCGACCCGAAGCTCCCCGAGGCCTACCGGGACTCCCGATTCGTCTTCCTCGCAAACGCTCACCCGGCGGTCCAGCTCAAGGCCCTGGAGCAGGTCGAGGCCCCGGCGTTCTCCGTCGCGGACACCATGAACCTCTGGATCGACGTGGCGCGCCCCGACCTCGACGCGCTGATGCAGCGGGTCGACGCGCTGATCTTGAATGACGAGGAGGCGCGCATGCTGACGGGCGAGAACAACCTCATCCGCGCGGCGCAGCGCGTGCTGGAGCTCGGCCCGAAGGTCGTCATCCTCAAGAAGGGAGAGCACGGCGCCTTCATCATGGGGGAGGGCCTTCACTTCTCGCTCCCCGCCTACCCGGTCACCGAGGTGGTGGACCCGACCGGCGCGGGCGACTGCTTCGCGGGCGGGTTCATGGGGCACATTGCGAGCGTCGGAGACGCCGCTCCCGAGACCCTCAAGAGGGCCATGCTCCACGGCACCGTCGCCGCCTCCTTCTGCGTGGAAGGCTTCAGCGTGGAGACCATCGCCAACCGCACGAGCGCCGACTACGACGAGCGATACGCGGACCTACAGGCCATCGTGACCCTCTGACCCCCCGCCCCGCCGGGAATGAAATGAGGAGGCCCCGGCTCGCTTCAACCCAGGACCTCCTCAGGGCTGATGACTCTCCAGTTCAACCCGTGCGAGCGGGCGATCCGACGCCCACTCGGGAGAGAGATCCGAGGTGCACGCTTGGATTGGGCCTAAATACGCGGCAACTTTGAGCGGGGCCCGACGGCGGCGAGTGCCCATCGACCACGGGGCGCCGCCGGCGCGGAGCACCTTCCAGGGTTCCCCACGACGCTCCCATCCAACCCATGAAACGTCTGTTCCTCGCCCTGACTCTGGAGCCCGACCTCGCCGCGCGTCTGGCCAGGGTGGCCCCTGGGCTGGAGCCGGAGTGTGGAGCGCTCACGCCATACTCCGCCGAGGACCTGCACCTCACCCTCTCCTTCCTCGGGGAGATCGAGGACGAGCACGTCGCTGGGGTCATCCGATCTGCCGCGGAGGAGTTCAGGGGCCTTTGGGCCCCTGAGCTGGAGTTGACCGGGGAGCTCGAGCTCCTGCCTATCGGAGCAGAGACGCCCAGCGCCCTGGCGGCGGTGGTGTCAGAGGTGGGGGATCGGCAGGGGCGCCTGGGGGCGTTGAGGAACAGGGCGCAGCAGGTGGGGCTCTCTCGCCGCTGCCCCGGGCACCGCGCGGACCGGCGTCGGGAATACCGACCTCACGTCACCCTGGCGCAGCTTCTGGACGGCCCTCCAGCGCCCCTCGGGGACCTCGACTCGGGCATCACGAGGCAGTGGCTAGGCGGAGAGATCGCGCTGTTCGAGTCGCCTCCGAGGAGCGCCCCTGGCAGCCCCCGCTACCGACAGTTGATGAGCTGGGGCCTGGCCGTCGACCCTGGCTAGGGATTCGCAATCGAGACCTGCCCGCCACCCGCGCTTCCCTGGCCCGTCTCCAGGTCGTGGCGATGAAAATCACCAAGGGCGTTCCATCGGAGCCGTCCAGACGCTATACCGAACGGACACCGAACATTTGAGACTGGCCGCACCACCGTAGAAGGAGCAAGCAGCGTGAATCGATCCAAGACCCCCAAATCCAAGATCCCCACCCGCGGGATCAGCAACAACGACGGCACGGTCGCCGGGCGCGAGAAGGCCATCACGGCCGCCCTCGGCGAAATTGAGAAGAGCTACGGCGTGGGCTCGATCATGCGCCTGGGGGCTCAGGCGGACATGATGGGCAAGATCCAGGGGATCTCGACCGGGTCCATCAACCTCGACCTCGCCCTCGGGGGCAAGGGCCTCCCCAAGGGACGGATCGTCGAGATCTACGGCCCTGAGAGCTCCGGTAAGACGACGCTCACCCTGCACACCATCGCCGAGGCGCAGAAGAAAGGCGGGGTCTGCGCGTTCGTGGACGCG
>JAQWJQ010000199.1 GCA_029248265.1 Planctomycetota bacterium | reverse complement strand
GCCACCTCCGCCGCCACCTCCGCCGCCAGAGCCGCCGCCGCGGGGGCCGCGGCCACCGCGCCCACCGCCGCCGCCGCCGCCACGGCCGCGGGGCGCGGCGGGCTTCGGCAACGCGTTGACGTCGCCCGGATCAAAGCCCTCGAGCGCCTTGCGGGGAATCTTGCTCCCCAGGTGGCGCTCGATCGCCCTCACCTGGTCGTTGTCTTCGCGCGCGAAGAAGGTGAAGGCCTTGCCCTGCTTCTTCGAGCGGCCGGTACGACCGATGCGGTGCGTGTAGGCCTCGGGAGTGTTCGGTACGTCGAAGTTGACCACGTGGCTCACGTCGGCCACGTCGATGCCACGCGCCGCGATATCCGTCGCCACGAGGACGTCGTAGTCTCCCCTGCGGAAGCCCTCCATCGCCCGAACCCGCTGGTTCTGGGACATGTTCCCCTGCAGCGCGATCGCGCGGTGACCGTGGGCGTCCAACTGGCGCGCGATCTTGCGGGCGCGGTGCTTGGTACGCAGGAAGACGATGGCCGAGCGGAAGTCTGGCCCGCCGAGGATCTCCTCGAGCAGGTCGAGGCGCCGTGGCTGTGCGCACTCATAGAGCGCGTGCTCGATCGTGTCAGCGGGGCGGCTGTGCGCCAATTCGATGACCGTCGGCCGGTTCAGTACCTCGTCCGCGAGGTGGCGGATCTCCTTCGGCATCGTGGCCGAGAAGAGCAGGTTCTGACGGCGCTCCGGGAGCAGGCGCAGGATCTGTCGGACGTTGGGTAGGAACCCCATGTCAAACATGTGGTCCGCCTCATCGAGGACGAGGACTTCCACGTCTCGGAGGTCTATCAGGCGCTGACCTGCAAGGTCGAGCAGCCGGCCGGGGCAAGCCACGACCACCTCGGGCCGGGACTTCAGCGCGCGCACCTGGGCGTTCTGCGGCACCCCGCCAAAGACGGTCGTGGAGCGGACGCGGGTGTACTTCCCGAGGCTCGAGAACTCCTCGTGGATCTGGAGGGCGAGCTCGCGCGTCGGCGCGATGACCAGGGCCCGCGGGCCTCGCCGTTGACCGCCGCCACCGCGCAGATGCTCGAGGATCGGCAGCGCGAAGGCGGCCGTCTTCCCCGTCCCCGTCTGCGCGAGGCCGAGGACATCCTTGCCCTCAAGTACGGCCGGGATGGCCTTGCGCTGGATCGGCCGGGCTTCGGTGAAGCCGAGGTCTTGGATCCCTCGCAGGACCTGCGCGTCGAGCCCGAACGTCTTGAACTCGTCGCGCTTGCCGCCGCCAGAGGGCTCGGCTTCGCTCGGCTGGGGCGCCTCGAAGGTGGGCGCCTGGGGTGAACCCTGCCCCTCGTTGGAACCTTCGGTGGTGGTCGGGCGGCCGCCGCGACGTGAACGACGTCGACGGCTCGGACTGGTGGAGTCCTTCGTCATGGAATTTCGTGGGAACGCGCCCGCTGATTTGGCGGCGCGTGTGCTGAGCCCTACGACAGCGCGGGGGAAAGCGGTGGTTTGGAGCGGCGCGATACGGGTCGAGACCAACGGGTCCAGACCGGAAATCCTGTCAAGCGCCGGAGACCGCTTGTGTTGCGCGGCCCGATGACATGAACCGCCTCGGCTCGCCTCATGGGCGGCGCCAGCGGTGCGAAGGGCGTGGCCCTCTGCAGGAACTCTCGGCGCGGAGCCCTCAGAACTCCATCCCTTTCCGTCGAGATATTAGGAGAAACCCGGATCCGGGACCCTCCGCGGCTCGGCCTCAGCGGACGAGCCGCCGCTGGATAGTCTCTGGGCATGATCGAACGCCACGACCACGGTGAAGTGCTGCTGCTCAAGCTCGCGCACGGAAAGGCAAGCGCCCTCGACCTCGAGCTCCTGCAGGAGCTCTGCAAGGCCATCGACGAGTTCGAGGCCAGCGGCGCGCGCGCGTGCGTCCTCACAGGGACCGGGAGCATCTTCTCCGCGGGCGTCGACCTCAAGCGCCTCCTCGAGGGCGGCCCGGACTACATCGACGCCTTCCTCCCGGCCCTGGATCGCGCCATGTCACGCCTGCTGTTCAGCGACCGCCCTCTGGTCACCGCCTGCAACGGGCACGCCATCGCGGGCGGGTGCCTGATCGCCTGCTGCGGCGACCGGCGCCTCGGCGCACGCGGTAAGGGGCGGGTGGGGGTCCCCGAGCTCGCCGTCGGCGTGCCCTTTCCTCCCCTCGCCGTCGAGCTCGTGCGCTTCTCCGTCGGTGCCCGCCACCTGCAACGCGCCCTCTACGACGCCGCCGTTCACAGCATGGAGGACGCCCTCCAGCTCGGCTTCATCGACGAACTGGTGGAGGCCGAGGAGCTCGAGGAGCGGGCCCTCGAGGCCGCCCGCCAGCTCGCGGCCATCCCTCCCACGAGCTTCGCCTACACGAAGCGCAGGACCCGCGAGGTCCTGCGAGGCCCCGGGCTCGATCCGGCGGCCGCGGCCGAGGTCCGCGCGCTCTGGGCCAGCCAGGAGATCCACGCGGCGCTCACGGAGTACGTCGCGCGGACCCTTCGCTGAGAGTCACCCTGTAGTACCCGCGGATCAGAGCGACCCACCTAGGATGGGCAGGTGATGTTCACGACCCTCCTGCTCAGCCTCTCCTGCGCCCCCCAAGGTGATTTGCCGACGGCGACTCACCACCGCGGGGCCCCGCCCAACTTCGTGATCGTCCTCGTGGACGACCTCGGCTACGGGGACCTTGGCGCAGGGCTTCCCGGCATCGGCGGGCGAACAGAGCACCGCACCCCGAACATCTCAAGGCTCGCTGCCCAGGGCCTCGTGCTCACGCAGGGCTACGCAGCTGCTCCGAACTGCGCGCCCAGCCGGGCGTGCCTGCAGACGGGGCGCACCACCCCCCGGCACGGAATCTACACGGTGGGGTCCGCCGCTCGCGGGAAGCCGCCGCTGCGCGAGCTCATCCCCGTCCAGAACACCACGGTGCTGGCTGACGAGGAGCAGACCCTCGCTGAGCACCTCCGAGGTGCGGGGTACACCTCCGCGCACCTCGGCAAGTGGCACCTCGGAGACGACCCCACCACGCAGGGTTATGACTTCAACGTTGGCGGCAACAAGGCGGGGCACCCCAAGAGCTACTTCTCGCCCTACAAGAACGACGACCTCGAGGACGGGCCCGACGGGGAATACCTCACCACCCGGCTCACCGATGAGGCCATCGGACTGCTCGGAAAGATGGAGCCTCCGTTCCTCCTGCACCTCGCCTACTTCTCCGTCCACACCCCGCTCCAAGCCCCTCCCCAGCGAGTGAAGGAGCGGCGAGCCGCCGGCGTGAAGAGCGCCAAGTACGCGGCCATGGTGGAGGCCCTCGACCACGAGGTCGGTCGACTCCTGGGTGCCCTCAAGGAAGCGGGGCTGGCGGAAGACACGGTGGTGGTCTTCACCTCGGACAACGGCGGTCACATGCCCGTGACCAACCAGGAGATCCTCCGGGGCTACAAGGGGACCCTCGATGAGGGCGGTGTCCGCGTCCCCTGGATTGTCCGCTGGCCCGGGCGGATCGAGCCCGGTGTGAGCGAGACGCCCGTCCACCACGTGGACCTGCTCCCGACGCTGCTGACGCTCGCCAACGTCGAGCCAGATGAGGGGCTCGTCCTCGACGGCGTGGATCTCACAGGCCTGCTGACAGGGGGAACTGGCCCAGGAGCACGGCCGCTTTTCTGGCACTTCCCCTGCTATCTCCAGGGCAAGAGCGACCGCTTCGAGCACTTCCGCACCACCCCGGGCGGGAGCCTTCGGGCGGGACCCTGGAAGCTCATCGAGTACTTCCACCCCGGCTCCACCGCGGCGCCGCGGCTGGAGCTGTATGACCTGAGCGCGGACCCGCTGGAGAGCACCGACGTCTCCGCAGCCCAGCCCGCCCGCACCGCCGCGATGTACGCCGACCTCGTGCGCTGGCGAGAGACCGTCGAGGCGCCCGTCCCGACCGACCCCGAGCCCCGGTTCGAGGGCACAGGGTCCGAGGAGACGGGACCCGAAGGGACCGAACCCGGAGCGACCGGGGGCGGCTCCTGACGCGGAGCCGCCCGAGGGCGAGGCTCGCTCCCGGGGCTAGACGGAGACGTGGTACCCGTCGTCGTCCACCGGATACTGCGGGCCGCCCGGGCCCCCGATGGTGCCCGACCAGGGGTCGGGGTGAGCGTCCGTGGGCACGATCAGCGCCTGGCTAACGCGCCCCGCGCAGTGGTAGTAGGCGCCCCGAGTGACCTGTCGCCACATGATCGCGAGCTGCCCCACGCCACCGATCGCCGCGAGTCGCCAGTAGGTGGGCTCCCCGTCGAAGCCAAGCTCCAGCCGGCCGTGCCACCACCCGAGCACCCCGATGACGAAGATCACCTCGAGGAGCAGCAAGAGGGCGAGCGGGCGCATCGTCTGGACCGGATGCTTGACCATGGTCCACCAGGTCGCGAGCGCCGCGAAGACCACGGAGCGGCTGTCCCGGAGGACGAGCCGAGTCCGCGTGTAGATCGCCCAGGCCAGGACCTTCACGAACCCGATCGCCGCCAGGCCATCGCGGAGCCAGCCAAGCTGCACCACGGTCTGTTCGGACTCCAGGGTCTCGAGCCGGCCCCAATCCCGCGCGGGGATCTCGAGGATCCCACCGAGGACCAAGCGCTTCCAAGGGTCGCCGTAGAACATCCAGTCCACGAGCGCGAGCGCCCCGAGGGTCAACAGCGCGACCCGCAACATGCGGCCGAAGTAACGCGCGCCACCGAAGCCGAAGCGCCGCAGGGTCTGCCGCTCGGGCTGCTCGAAGGTCACCTGGAGCCACCCCCCTGCAGCGAAGACGCCGAACAAGAAGGCGATCAGCGCGAGCACAGCCCCTCCGCTCGCCACGCTGCTGTTGAGTTGGGCGAGGCCCTCCGCGTGATCCTGTCGGAACACGGCGCCGAGCCCCATGGAGGGCGCCCCCATGCTCGAGTGCAGGTCTCGAGCCTGCTCCGCCGAGGGGTAACGGCTGCCGACGGCGCCCTTGAAGAAGGCTGCGGTCTGGAAGGCCGGGACCAGGCTCAGGAGCAGCAGGAATAGCCACGTGGCGACCCACAGCTTGGTGCGGAAGAAGGCCGCCCGGAAGCCACGCAGGAACAACCTCCAGTCCGGTCGGCTGTGGTTGTCGTGATCGATGTTGTCTTCGTAGTTCTGCATTGGATCAGCCCCCCACCGCCATGAACCACTGGAGGACGCTCGCCGCCCGGGCGGCGGCACGCTCCCCCCACCTCGATGGCGCCAGCTTGTCCCGCTCGGCGAACCACTGGTTATCCGACATGTCTCGGTCGAGGAACCACAGTCGCTCTGGGTCCATCACGACCGAGGTCACCTTCCGCGTGTCCGCTGCTATGGGCAAGCGCCACCAGTTCTTCTCCCCTTGCATCTCACGCGTCCACTCGAAGTTGACCTTGCCCCCGTCTTCGTACGTCACCTGCACCGTGACGGGGAGCACGAGATCGCCGCGGCGACGCAGGACGATGTCAGGGATCCAGGGCCGCTTGGCCTTCTCTGGCTCCTCGGCCCCCTCCTCCTCACTCGCCTCGGTGTCATCGGACGCGTCCGCTTCAGCGGCGCTCTCCAGCGCCTCCGGAGAGCACTCAGCGGTCCACGAACCGTCGTCACAGCGAAACCAGCCGGCGGCCTTCGGGTCCCGCGTCTGGGCGACCCGGCAGCTCCAATCGACCGTCTTGGTCGAGCGGAAGACGTCCTCGAAGTACCACTGGATGTCCGCGTCCGCGCCTTCCTGGAAGGCGAGGTAGAAGTCCTCTGGATAAGGGTGTCGATAGCGCCAGTCCTGGGCGAACTTGCGCATCCCCCTCAGGAAGGCCTCGCGGCCGACCAGCGCCTGCAGGGAGCGCAGCGCTACCGCGGTGTGCGGATAGCTGTTGGTGCTGTAGCTCGTCCGGTCCACATAGTCCCAGACGTTGCGCTCGATGGGGTCCGACTCCGGGTCGCGCAGGTAGCTCGAACGGTCGCTCCAACGCGGATCCGACTCCTGCTCCACGAAGGTGAGCTGGGGCTGATCCCTCCAGAACTTCACGAAGGGCGACGCCCTGAGCGGCCGCGCCTGGACCCTGCTGGGCGCGAGCCACTGGAGGTCCTTGGGGACGCTGACGTCGAGCTGGTCGAGGCCGAACCGGATCGGGTTCGGGAACCCGACGCTCTGGAGCGAGACGGTGCCCTCGAGGGAGCCAGCCCCAGGAGCCGCCGAGGGCGCGATCCCCCAGACGGGGAGGCTGCTGTAGGTCGACGCGGCGCGACGGGGCCCGTACTCACGGAAGAGAGTCTCACTGTCGCTGAACGAGTTGAAGCCCTCGTCGAGCCAGGCGGCCTCGGGTTCGTTGTTCCCGACCAACCCGTACCAGAACTGGTGGCCGGCCTCGTGCACAGTGACGGACTCGGGGGTGTACATCCGCGGCCGGGTGAGCATCCGGGAACCGCAGGTGAAGATGGTCGGGTACTCCATGCCCCCGGCGGCTCGCGCGCCCCATGCGGGGTCCACGGCCGTCAGCTCGGAGTAGGGATAGGCGCCATACCAGAGCCCGTAGTAGAAGAGCGTGGCGCAGGTCGCGCGCCAATGCCGCTCGGCTTGCCCCTCATGCTCAGGGTGAACCATCACGCGCACGAGCACGTCCCTACCGGAGAGCGCGGCGGGTTCTACCGCGAGCGCGCTCGCCACCTCATTCACCTCCGCCTCATGGCGACTCGCCCACTCGTTCCAGACGAACGGCTTCTCGAAGACGATGTAGTCCGGGTCAGCCGTCCAGGCAAAGCCGTGGACACGCGGCGCGAGGCCAGACCCCTCGGCGACCGCCGGGTCGGCGTATTGCTGATCCTCCAGCGAGGGCGCGAGGTAGCGCTCCGAGTACCGGCCCCCGGGGAGCGCCTCCGCGGAGACCCGCTGGCCTGAAGCAGCGATCTTGCCGGTGTACTCGTCCGGGAGATCGAGCGTGACGTCGTAGGTCCCGTAGTCCGCGTAGAACTCGGTGTTCATGTAGAACGGGTGCGCTCGCCAGCCGCGACCGCCCTCGTACACGGCGAGCTTCGGGAACCAATGACTCAGGAAGATGAAGTCTCCCTTGGTCCCTGTACGTCGCCGTACGCGCGGCAGACGTGACGCCCATTCGATCTCGACCGTCACCTCGCCGCCCGCCGGGACCGGTTCAGGCAGGTCGACGCTGACCAACGTTCGGTCCAGTGGAGCCCGCGAGTCGGGTACGCGGAAGACGACGGCGTCCGTCAGGTCCACGCCCCCAACCTTCAAGGATTGAATCTCCTGCCAACCATAGCCACGGTCCACCTTTGTCCCCTTGAGGCGTCCCTGGGCCTCGGTCATGTGGAGGCTCTTGTTGTTGGCGTAAGCGTTCAGGTAGAGGTGAAACCAGAGGTCGCCCACCTCCTCGCCCGAGCCGTTCTTCCACGTCAGGCTCATGGAACCGCTCAGGTCCTTCTGGAGCCCATCGTCGAGGTCCGTCGGAGCCGCGTCGTCCACCCGGGCCCGGATCACGTAGTTCGCCTCGGAGGACCTCCCGTCCCCGAGGTCCTGGGCGCCCACAGCCGCCGGGGGAAGGACGCCCGCGGACGTCGTGGTCAACAGGAGCGCGGCGAGAGCGGAGTGGAAGCAGAAGGCCATACCCACCAGTGTGAGGCCGCTCCCCCGACCGCACAACCCGGGGCGCGGCCTCGCTAGGTCACTCCTCGGTTCGGGCCGCCCCCATCGCCGCAGCGGCCCCCTAGATGGGCACCGCGATCAGCAACTCGAACGGGTCGTACCTCGGAAACCTGGCCTGCTGCCGCCTGACGATGAAGGACTCGCCTCCGTAGCCAGGGAGGGAAGGTAAGGCCCCAGGGACCATGCCCTGGCACCCGGCAAAGATGACCTCGAAGTCGGCGTTGAACTCGAATTGGAGCCGGCTCTCGACCGCGCTCCCGACGATCTTCCCACCCTCATGGATCGCCACCTTGTCCTGCTTGTTCGGTGCCTTCCTCGAACTCATGGCGCGCACCTCGTCGGCAGGCAGGGTCTGGAGGCCACCGGAGAAGACCAACGCAGACTCCAAGGGCACCTGAATGAACCCTGAGCGGGCGCCCGCCGGCGTCCGAAACCCGAGCTTGAACGCGACCCTGATCCCCTCATCCGCGCCCGGAACGCCGAGATGAACCGAGTCCGTGAAGAGCGGCTCCTCCAGCGTGAACGGCATGACGAGGCCGATCGTGTTGGCGAATTCCTCCGAAACGACGTTCAGGACCGAGGAGGGGTCAATCTCTCCAAAGAAGGTCTGCTCTTTGCTGGTCTTCATGGCCGTGGCGGCCGCAACGCCGCCTGGACAGTCTTGATCGGCCCCCTGCGCCTCTCAACTGAGGGGGGTCCGCCGAACGATCCGACAGCTTGAGCCCCGAGGAGAGCGGAGGCGCTGCGGAGCCCCCCCCGGGAGCGCGCTGCCTCGATATGAGACACGAGGGGACCGAATGACGTTCTCCTGAGGAGACGCGGCCCCCTCCCCCGCCCCCCTCTCCAGCGCTCCTCTGCGCTCGCTCACAAATTTCTTCGACTAGGTTCTCAAGCTCTCGCCTCAGATTCCGATCTCTCCACTGGCGGGGTCTCCTTCGTGCCACAAAGGAGCCCGTCTTCGCGTCCGATCACGAGATCGGTCACCCGCTCGCCTGCCGAGCGCCCTCCAAGGAGGGGTCACCATGGAACTCCGGAACAACAACCAAGGCGATCTCCCGCCCGCGAACCGTTATCCCGCCATCCGGCAGGCCACGGAGACGCGGAACGCGGAGCTTCAAGAGACCGTCGATCGAGTCAAGAGAGGCGTCAGAGAGCAGACAGCACAGGCGGACCAGCTCGGGAAGAGCCTCGACTCCATCGAGCTGTCTGCCGGGGCGAAGAGCTTTGTAGAGGAGGCGAGCAGCGGCCGCAGCGAGCGGATCGCTCAGCTTCGATCTGCCGTTGAAGACGGCAGCCTCTTCGACCGAGGCCGCCTGGCCCGCGCGGCCGAGCGCCTCCTGAGCGACTCGGTCTAGGCCTCGCCGCCTCACCTTCGATCCGCAGCGAGTCCGAAAGGGGCGCTGCGGATGAACTCGTGACCAGGGTGCGAGCACGGCGCTCAGGTGGATCGACGCCCACCATCTGCGTCCCGCGGCCCGGACCTGTGGCCCAGAATCGCGTGGGTCGAGCAACGACCTCCCCACGCGGATCCGCGGCGGGCTGATAGGCTCCGGCCATGCTCCTTGCCCTCCTCCAAGCCGCGCTGCTGGTCACGGCAGCTCCCCCTGCACCCCAGTCCCCCCCCGTACGCCAACAGCCCGTGGCGACCCAGGAGGACGGCTGGGACGCCCTCGAGGCCTTCGCCCGCGAGGGCCTCGGCGCCGAAGGCATCGAAGCCGCACGATTCCTCAGAGCGCACCGCCCAGCCCGCGACGCTGCGCTGCCCGCCGAGCTCCTCACCGAGAACCTGCGCCTGGCGCTCGCGGCCCGCGACCGCTTCCCCTGGGCCCAGGGCGTCACTGAGGAGTTGTTCCTGAACGACGTCCTGCCCTACGCCGTGCTCGACGAGAAGCGAGAGAGCTGGCGGCCCATGATCCTCGAGCTCACGGCGCCCGTCGTCGCCGAGTGCAAGACCGCCGCCGAGGCCGTCCAGGCGATCAATCGCGACCTCTACGACAAGATCAAGGTCCACTACAACACCGGGCGCAAGCGCCCGAACGCCTGCGCCTCGGAGTCGATCGCGCAGGGGCGAGCGACGTGCACTGGCTTGACGATCCTCTTCGTCGAGGCCTGCCGCTCGGTCGGGATCCCCGCCCGCGCCGCCGGCGTCTTCCTCTGGCACGACGACCGCGGCAATCACACCTGGCCCGAGGTGTGGGTCGATGGGCGCTGGCAGTTCACCGGCGCCGACGAGTTTGACCCCAAGGGACTCAACCGGGGCTGGTTCGTCGCGGACGCCGCGCGGGCCACCGCAGGTGACGCCAAGCACGGCGTCTGGGCCTCGAGCTGGGCCACCTCAGAGACCTCGTTCCCCCTCGCCTGGGCGCCCAAGAACACCGCCGTCGCCGCCGTAGAGGTGACCGCTCGATATGTGGGCGACGAGGAGAAGGTGGCTGACGCCCTCGGCCAACTCGCCGGCGGCGACGAGCCGCTCGGTGAAGAGGCGTCGCAACGGCTGCTCATGGAGATCTGGAAGGAGCGCAAGGAGGCGCTGGCCGCGGACCTCTCAGCCGAAGCTGAGGCCAGGGCCTTTGAGGCTGCAGGCCAGACCCTGAGGATCAAGGAGCGCGTCTTCGGCGAGGCCCCGAAGAGCGGTCACAGCCTGTGGATCTCGATGCACGGCGGCGGCGGCGCGCCCGCGGAACTCAACGATGGGCAGTGGGAGAACCAGATCAACCTGTACGAGCCCGCCGAGGGGATCTACGTGGCGCCGCGCGCTCCCTCCGACACCTGGAACCTCTGGCACCAGGGGCACATCGACCCCCTCTTCGACCGGCTGATCGCCGCGTACGTGACGCTCCGCGGCGTCGATCCGGACCGCGTGTACTTGATGGGCTACTCCGCTGGCGGCGACGGCGTGTACCAGCTGGCCCCCCGCATGGCGGACCGATTTGCCGCCGCATCGATGATGGCGGGGCACCCCAACGAGACGAAGCCCGACGGCCTCCGGAACCTCCCCTTTGCGCTGTTCATGGGCGGCAAGGACGGCGCCTATGACCGCAACAAGATCGCCGCGCGCTGGAAGGAGGCCCTCGCCAGCCTCCGTGACGCAGACCCGGGCGGCTATGACCACGAGGTCACCATCTTCCCGGAGATGGGACACTGGATGCAGCGTGAGGACCGGGTGGCGCTCCCTTGGATGGCCGCTCGAACCAGACGCGCCTGGCCAGACCGCGTCGTCTGGCTCCAGGACGACGTGGCCCATGACCGCCTGTACTGGCTCGGCGCCGTGGAGCCTGACCGCAACCCGCGAGCGCGCGTCGTGGCCTCGGTCGAGGACCAGACCATCGACATCACCTCCGGAAGTGTGACCCGGCTCACCCTCTACCTGCACGACCGCTTGATCGACCTCGACAAGGCCATCAGCGTTCGCTGGAACGGCGAGGAGGTCTTCAGCGGAGAGGTCCCCAGGACCCGTGCTGCCATCGAAACATCGCTCTCTGGCCGCCCGGACCCGTCCCTCGGCGCCACCGCACTGCTCGTCATCGAGCGTCCCTGACCCTTCAAGTACCCACCAAAGATCAACCCCATGGGACCCCGAACAGAACTCCAGGAGATGGCGGCCGAGATGACCGCCTGGCGCCGCGACCTCCACCAGCACCCAGAGCTCGGCTACACGGAGACCCGCACCGCGAAGAGCGTCGCGGAACGACTGGAATCGTGGGGCCTCGAGGTCCACCGCGGCATCGGGAAGACCGGCGTCGTAGGCGTGCTCAAAGGGGCGCTCGGCGAGGGCCCCGCGCTCGGGCTTCGCGCAGACATGGACGCGCTTCCGATGGAGGAGGAGTCAGGGGCCGAGCATCGCTCCAAGACCCCCGGTGTCTTCCACGGGTGCGGGCACGACGGTCACACCACGATGCTGCTCGGCGCGGCCAAGCACCTGGCGACCTCTCGCGCCTTCGCGGGCACCGTGCACTTCATCTTCCAGCCCGCTGAAGAGGGGCTCGCCGGAGCCCGCGCGATGATCAAGGAGGGGCTCTTCGAACGGTTCCCCTGCGATGAGGTCTACGGCATGCACAACTGGCCGCAGCTCGGGTTCGGGCGGATGGCTGTGCGCTCGGGACCGATGATGGCCGCCAGCGACCTCATCAAGATCGAGATCGAGGGCGTCGGCGCGCACGCTGCCATGCCCCATCGCGGCGTCGACCCGGTCTATGTCGCGAGCCAGGTGATCAGCTCCCTGCAGTCCCTCGTCTCTCGCGCCACGAACCCTGCGGATGCCGCCGTCGTCTCGATCACGAAGGTGGAGGCGGGCTCGGCCTCCAACGTGATCCCGCGCCTCGCTACTCTCACCGGGACCTGCCGGTCCTTCCGTCCAGAGACTCGCGACATGCTCGAGTCCGGCGTGCAGCGCATCGCGACCGGTGTCGCTCAAGCGCTGGGAGCGACGGCCAAGGTGACTTATTCACGCGGCTACCCGCCCACGGTGAACCACCCGGAGCAGACGGACATCGCCAGTGGCGTGGCGGCCTCCCTCCTCGGCGACGACGCCATCGAGCGATCGCCTGAGCCGAGCATGGGCGGCGAGGACTTCGCCTTCATGCTGGAGGAGGTCCCCGGCACTTACGTCTGGCTGGGAACCGGCGGCGAGTTCGACCTGCACCACCCGCGCTACGACTTCAACGACGAGGCACTCCCGCTCGGCGCGAGCTTCTGGGTCGAGCTGGTCGAGTCGCGACTCGGCCGGCAGACGCCAAGCTGAGGTGGGCTCAGGCGCAATCGGCCAGGGGCAGCCAGGCCCACAGCAAACAGGACCAGTAGAGGCTGGCTCAGAGGAGACGAGCCATCTGGTAGGCCGCGAAGTGAGCGAACTTGCGCGGCGAGATCATGGCCATGCGGGCCGCGTGCTCCTCGCCGAGCTCCTCTGAAGCCCAGATCCCGAGGGCGTCGCGGGTCGCTTCGATCGAGGCGTCGAGGAGGATGTCCGCGGACCAGAGCGTCTGCCCCGTCTCGCAGGAGATCAGGTCCAGCTGGGCGCCGAGCACGAGCGGAGGTGTGACCTGGCGGGCGGTCACGGATCCGACCAGGAGCGCGTCCAGGCGGTACCGGTCACGAATCGCCAGGATCGCGGCCGGGGCGTACGTCCCCTTCCGGAACGGCTCGAGGTCCGCGATCTCAGAGAGGTCGCTCTCGGAGAGCGGGACGATGTCGTACGGAGTCGATGAGGCGAACTCCGCGTGGAAGGACGTCTCGATGGACCCCACGTCCTGAGGCGCGAGCTGCGAGGCGTGGAGCGGCTGGAAAGGAAGGAACCCGACCCGCCGGATCGTGTAGCTCTCGAAGTCGGAGACGATCTGAGCGGAGCCGATGGTCGGGACCGACGTCGGCGCGGCGCAGCTCGCGACGAGGGCTGCGAGCACCGGGAGCGTGAGGAGTGCGCGCTTGAGCATCATCGCACCTGCCCGGTCACGAGGCCGCCGGGCGCGCCCTCAGATACGTTGTTACGGGCGTTCAGCGCGCGCCACTCAAGCGTGGCTTCGAGGAGCGAACGCTCCGCCTCAAGCCGTGCAATTTGGGCGGTCAAGAGGCGCTCCGAGAGGTCGAAGTTCTGCTGCTCGACGGTGGTCTTAGCCGCGGCTAGCTGGTCCGCGAGCGCCTTGATGTCCGCCAGCTCCTGGCTCGTGACGAGGAGCGTCTCCTCCGTCTTCGTCAGGTACGCGTTGAGGTCGTCATTCTCTTGCTGGAGCCGTTCGACCCGCTCCACCGCCTCTTGGTATCGGTCGAGAAGCGTGGATCGAGACCCACCCCCGAGCGGCGCCCCGTCGAGGCCAGGGTTGATCGGTTGGCTGGTCTCCGTCACGACACCAGGTCGACTCCCGACCACCGGGGAGCCCCCCTCCCAGCCGCGGAGCGGGAACTCGGTCTCCGGCTCAGCGCGCGGCCCGAACCCCGACTGGGCGTCGTTCAACTGATCCCTTGAAGGCGCCTCGATCTCCGATTGGACTTCCTCATCGGGGTAGCCGTAGCGAACCGAATCAAGGGTCCACCCCGTGCGGCACGAGGAGAGGGCGAGGAGCGCGGCGGCGGCGACAATTCGGATCTGGAGACTCATCGAGGGTTCCTCTCGAGTTGAAGGCCGGCCCCTTGAGGGCTGGCGGGGATAGCGGGTGCGATCTGTTGGAGGGTCACGGTGGCAGAGTCACTCTTGCGCTGCTCAGACGCGGGGAGCGAGGGGCCGCTGGCGGCCTGGCTCGCGGACGAGGAGACCAGGAGGGGCAGGGCCGCAGTGAGCCGGAGGAACTTGCCTTCCAGCGCGCTGTAGCTCCCCTGGAGCAGCTGAGCTCGGGCGCGCTCCACGGCGAGCTCCGACTCAAGAGCGCGGATCTCGGACTCGAGCGTCCAGAGGTAACGGGCGCTCCCGTCAGCTTGCTCGAGCGAGCCACCGGAAGCACTCGGGAGCGAGAACTGCACGGTGGAGCTGACGGCGCCACCCTGCGCCCCGCTCGACGCGGCGGCGCGCTCCTCCGGAGCCATGGCGTCCGCTGGTGCGTCAACGGTGTTCGTCCGGGCGACGGTCAAGATGGCGAGGAGGACCGCGAGGACCGCCCACCAGCGACTGTCAGCCAACTGTGAGAGGCGACGGATCACGCGGCACCTCCTGCGAGGTCATGGGCGTCTGCTGGAGACGGGACCTGGAGCTCAACGGTCACGAGCTCACCACAGGAGCAGCGGACCTCGAGGCCGCGCACGACCCCGTCGACCTCGAGCACTCGGACCTCCGGCTGCGCGCCCCGGGCGATCGCGGCGGCGCGGCGCGTCTCGGAGGTGTCTTGGTTCTGAACGCGGTCGCTCTTAAGGATGACTCTGGACATGGTTCAAGCCCTCACGTCGAGGATCTGGCCCGCCTCTTCGGCGAGTGGTTTTGAGCCGGCTCGATCCCCCAGGGACCTCCTCGGCACAGGTTGAAGGGTCAGCTCAGGCTGGGTCGTCTCGCGCTCCTCCTCGCCCTCGATAGGGAGGATGAAGGCCCGCGAGGGGCGCTTGGGCTGCCGCCGGCGCTGATAGCCGTCGGCGGCGGGCGCGGTGTAGACCCGGGTGATGTTGTCCTGCATGGGTGATCTCCGTGCCTCGCCCCAAGGGCTCAGGCCACGGCCTCCACCGGCTCGCAGCGGCCGTCTGCGCCGCCCTCGAGCTCTCGGTTCAGTCGGTAGATCGCGCGGGAGTGGATCTGGCTGACGCGCGACTCGGTGACCCCGAGGACCTCGGCGATCTCTCGCAAGAGGAGCTCCTCGGCGTAGTAAAGGGTGATGACGGTCTTCTCCTGGGTCGGCAGATCGCTGATCGCCTGGACCATGGCCTGCTTCATCTCCTCGAATTCGGCAGAGCCGACCGGGTCAGTGGAGCGAGGGTCCGTGAGCATTGCCCCGAGCCCTGCGCTGATCCCGTCCTCTTTGGCGCACGCGTCCAGTGAGGTCTTGACCGCCGTGGACGCGGTCACGAAGACCTCGTCGACTTCGTCCACGCTCCACCCCAGTACCGAGGCGATCTCCTCAGGCGCTGGCTTCTGACCGCGCTCTTGTTCCAAGCGGTCCATGACCGCCTCGACCTGACGGACCCGCTCTCGGCGACCGCGGGGCAAGAAGTCCATGCGCCGCAACTCGTCGAGAATCGCGCCGCGGATCTTCGGGTAGGCGTAGGTCGAGAAGGCGGTCCCCCTGGAGCGATCCCAGCTGTCCGCCGCCGCGATGAGTCCGATCATCCCGAAGCCGAAGAGGTCATCTCGCTCGACAGCTCCCGGTACGTCAAAGAACATCCGTCCGACGAGGTGCTTGAGCAGCGGGACGTGATCCATGATCAATCTGTCACGCTCGTCACCTGAGCCAATGTCAACACGCCCGATCGCGTCCGTCACAGGACACCCCCACCGCGCGCCGGCGCAGACCGATCTCGGACCTCACTGGACGGAGCGCCCGGCGGACCCTCCGCGAGGTGGCGGTGAACAGCGGCGTGGAGACGGATCATTGCTTGCTGGCCTCCGCTCCTTCCACGAACGGCTCACCTTCTGGCTCGAGCCCCTCCGGCCCAACGACACGCGGAACCAACCAGCACCCCAGCGCGGTCAGTCCCCTGACCACCGCGAAGGCGAGGGCCCCCCTGAAGGAGGCGATGTGGATCGGAGCGTTGACCATGAGGGATGTGAGCGCGACGAGAGACCCGACTGTCACCGCGAAGACGCGGCCAGACGCGGTCCAGGCGTGGACCAGATCTCCGGGGTTAGTTGCGCTATCGACCTTCATGAGGAAGACCCTTAGAAGTTTTTTCCTACAGCCACGGACTCGCGAAGGCCCGCCGTCGAGGGCACCAGGCGCTGAAGGCGAGAGGCGATCTGGCGGAGGCAGAGGTGCTCCAGGGCCTTCCTGGGGCGCATTGCGAAGGGCTCCTGGCGGTTGGCGCTGCGGGAGACCACCGCAGACCGCGGCAACCAGCCCGCCTGACGCGGAGAGCGCGCGAGGAAGCGCTCACAGATGGCCTTGAGCTTCCTGGCCACGGCCTCCCCCTCCTCGACCCCACTCGCGTGGTTCACGACGATCTCAGGGGTCGGGATGTCCGCCTCGGTCCGCGACCCGTACTGGTCGAGCGCCTTGATCAATCCGTAGGCGTCGGTGAGGGCCGCCAGCTCGGGGGTCGTGACCACGAGGACCCGATCCGCGATGGAGGCGAACGCCATCACATCTGGCCCGACGCCCGCGGCGCTATCGCCGATGACCACGTCATAGTCTCGCGCCACCTCGGCGATGACCTCAACGAGGCGCTCACGTTGCTCCCCGGTCAGGCGCCCCATGCGCTCTGTCCCAGAACCAGCGGGCAGCAGATGAACCCCCGCGGGGCCAGGGACAACGCAGGCGGAGGGCTCGACGGCACCGGTGAGTGCGTCCTCAATCGTCCGCGGGGTGTCAAGACCCAGCAACACGTTGAGGTTCGCGAGCCCGAGATCAAGGTCGACAATGAGGACACGCTTGCCAGCGCTCGCCATCTCGATTCCGAGGTTGGCCGCGACGGTGGTCTTCCCTACCCCCCCCTTGCCGCCCGTGACGAGGACGAAGGGAGTCTCGATGACGCTGCTCATGCGATCCTCCCGAGGAGCGCGACGTCAGCGAATCGCTCGGCACGCGCCCGGTGAAAGTGGGCAGCCAGGTCGGCTCCGTTGGTCAAGAAGGCCAGCCCCAGGCCTGCCCCCTTGGCTTGTTCGAGCGCGGGCAGCGGGCGATCCGTCTCATCCACCTTCGTGATGACCGCGCCCACGGGCTCCGCCGACTCCGAGGCGGCGATGGTCGACTGGATCGCGTCTGCAGAGGCGGTGGCCGCGATCACGAGGAGGGAGGAGAAGTGGGTCCGCGCCCCAGCAGCCCGGCAGTGGTCCTCGAAGGTCCGCAGCGCCGCCGTGTCACGGCGCTCATCCCCGCTCCCGTCGATGAGCAAGACGTCCACGCGGCCAGGCACCTTGCCGAGGTCAGCGGCCAACTGCGCCGGGTCATCCAACGAGACGGTCGGGACCCGCAGCTCGGCCCCAAAGGCGCGGAGCTGTGCCTCCACGCCAATTCGACCGCTGTCGAGAGTCGCCAGGACGACGCGACGCCCGGCGCGAACCATGCGGCTGGCGAGCTTCGCGATCGTCGTGGTCTTGCCCGAGCCGGACTGGCCAAGGAGCGCGACGACGGCGGTCTGGCCCGAGACCGCTGGGAGCGAAGCCACGGTGAAGTGGTCCCCGACGACCTTCGCGGCCAAGTCCAACGGGTGAGAGTCGTCGACCTCGAGCTGCACCACACTCTCAAGCACCGCCTCCCTGAGCTCTCGACTCCCCCCATGCTCGCGGAGCCGACGCTCCACATCGGCAAGGGGCGTACGCCGGCGCGTCTGGTTCGCCTCAGCCTCCGTAGGGACCTCGGCGGACGGCTCCAGCATCTTGGCTGCGGTCTCCCGCATGGCGCCGAGGATCTGGGTGCTCCGGGGCACCGTGTCGGAGACGACGAGCGTCACCCCGCCAGGCTCGGTCCGCTGATCGACGACCACGGCCCGCGCCCCAAGATCGCGCCGCGCGACCAGCAGGGCGTCTCGCATGGTCCTTCCCTTGACGAGACGGAGCTCGCTTCCGCTCTTCTGCGGAGACTTTTCGGGGCGCGTGAGCGCGCTCTGTTGACTGTTGGCTTGCATTGAAGTCTCGGGTGTCGGGGTTGGCCTGGATCAGGCAGCGGTACTGCGGCCGGGGGGACGAACGACGGAGATCGTCTCGACCGCTTTGGCGGTGACGACCTCGTTGAAGGAGAGGACGGAGACCTTGGGGAGCGACGCGCGAACGAGCTCCGAGAGGAAGCGACGGACGTTGGAACGGACGAGCAGCACGACGTCATTCCCCGAGGCGGTGCCCTCCGCGATCGCGCCCCCGATCAGCTCGACGAGCTCGGTCAGGAAGGCCGGTCCGACCGCCTCCGCGTCCGGGTCGTTGTTGCGCCCGACCGCAGCGGCCAGGCGCCCCTCGATGGACGGATCCAGAGTCACCGCGTGGATGACTCCTGACTCGTCGCCGAATTGCTCGCAGAGCGCTCGACCGAGCCGTTGCCGCGCGAGCTCCGTCAGGGTCTCCACGTCACGAGTCCGCGGCGCGTTGTCGGCCAGCGTCTCGAGGATCGCCGGCATGTTCCGAACGGGGATCCCCTCCATCAGGAGGTTCCGAAGGACCTGCTGCACCTCTCCGATCGTGAGTCGCTCAGGCATGAGCTCCTCCACCACGGCTGGCGCGACCTCCTTGGCGTTCTCGATCAACGCCTTCACATCATCTCTGGTCAAGAGCTCGTCCAGCGAGCTCCGGAGGACCTCCGCGAGGTGGGTCACGAGTACGCTCGTGGGGTCAATCACCGTGTACCCGAGGATCTCCGCCTCGTCGCGGCGCGCGTCATCGATCCAGACCGCGGGCAACCCAAAGGCGGGGTCGACGGTCGCGTGGCCCGGGATCTTGGAGGTCGCCGTCCCTGGGTCCATGGCCAGGTGCTTCGAGGGCTCGATCTCGCCCGCCGCCACTTCCTGGCCGCCGAGGAGGACCCGGTACGCCTTCGGCCCGAGCTTGATGTTGTCGCGGATACGCACCGGCGGCAGCACCACGCCGTCCTTAAGCGCGAACCGTCGCCGGAGCTGAGAGATGTGATCGAGGATCCCTGCCCCGGAGGCGTCCTGCACGAGCGGGATCAGCTGGTAGCCGATCTCGAGGCTCGCTCGGTCCACCTTGAGCAGGTCCGCCACGCCGTCGTCCGTCTCCGTCGTCTCCTGCGCGGCTTGATCCTCGCGGGCCCGCTCCTCCTCCTGCGCGACCTCCTCCTTGGCCTTCGCCGAGGCCATGCCGCCGCGCCACATCAGCAGCAGGGCGATAGCAAGGACGAAGAACGGAAGGGAGGGCATGCCCGGGAGGAGCCCGATCGCGAAGATCGTCGCCGCCGCGATGAGGGTCGCCTTGGGACGCTGACCAAGCTGGCGCGCGAGGTTCGGTCCGAGGCCTGAGTCGCTTGAGTCCTTGGTGACGAGGACGCCCGCCGCTGTCGAGATGAGGAGCGCCGGAATCTGGCTGACGAGGCCGTCACCGATGGTCAGCATCGAGTAGCGGTCCACCGCCTCGCCGAAGGACGCGCCGCCTGCTGCGCCGATGGCGATCCCGCCGACGAGGTTCAACGCCGTGATCACGAGGCCCGCGATCGCGTCACCCCGGACGAACTTCGAGGCGCCGTCCATGGCCCCGTAGAACTCCGCCTCACGGGAGACCTTCTCGCGCCGTGAGCGGGCCTCATCGGAATCGATCAGCCCGGCGTTGAGGTCCGCGTCGATCGCCATCTGCTTGCCCGGCATGGCGTCCAGGACAAAGCGCGCCGCGACCTCGCTGACGCGCCCGGAGCCCTTCGTGATGACCACGAACTGGATGACGATGAGCACGAGGAACACCACGAGCCCGACGCCCAGGTTGTCCCCTGTGACGTACTCGCCGAAGGACTTGATGACGTTACCGGCCTCGCCCCCGGCAAGGATCAGCCGGGTACTCGCCACGTTCAACCCGAGGCGGAAGAGGGTCGCGAACAGCAGGATGGTCGGGAACGTCGAGAGCTCCGTGGACTCACGCACGTGCATCGTCGCCATCAAGATCAGGATCGCAGACGACAGGTTCAGCGCCAGCAGCAGGTCGAGCGCGACCGGCGGGAGCGGTGCGACGAGCGTCAGCAGGAGGCCCAGGACCCCGAAGCCGAGCATCCAGTCCGTGACCCGCTTGAGGCGGTCGGAGCCGTCGGCGCCGCTGTTGATTGAGCTATCCATGACAGTTCACCTCAGGCCGCAGCCGCTCCCTGGGCTCGGTAGACGTAGGCGAGGACCTTGGCGACGGCCTCGAACAGGTCCTCAGGGACCGCGTCGCCGATGTCGCATGACCGGTGAAGCGCGCGTGCCAACGGCGGCTCTTCGAGCACAAGGACGCCGTTCTCGGCCGCGATCGCGCGGATCCGCAGCGCGACCTCGTCGAGGCCCTTGGCCAAGACCGTCGGCGCGGCGTCCGTCCCATCGACATAGCGCAGCGCGACCGCGTAGTGGGTCGGATTTGTGACGACCACGGTCGCGTCCGGCACGTCGTCCATCATGCGGCTCATGGCCATCTCACGCTGGATCTGACGGATCCTCGCGCGGACGTGCGGGTCACCCTCCGCGTTCTTGTTCTCGTCTCGAATCTCCTTCTTCGACATGCGCATGTCCTTGGCGAACTGGAGGCGCTGGTAGAGGAGGTCGATGAGGGAGATCGCGATGATCACCAGCAGGCCTGCGAACGTCGTTCGGAACAGGAGCTGGCCGATCGCCGCGACCGACGTCTGGACATCGGTCCCCGCGACGGAGGAGATGGCCGGGACTTCAAACCAGCAGACCGTCGCGACGGCGGTCGCGATGCAAGAGATCTTGAGCACGCCGAGCGCCGTCCGCATGAACCCGCGGGGACCCAGGACCTTCTTGAACCCGCTGATCGGGTTCAGCTTCTCGGGCTTGATCCCGATGGCCTTGGGCGAGAGCTGGAGGCCGATCTGGCCGTAACCGACGAGCAACCCGATGACCAAGACGGGGCCGACGAGGAGCGTGAGCGGTCCGATGACCGCGTCCCCAGCGCGCCGCAGGAGCCCGGTGAAGTCCCCCACCACCAGCTCCTGGATCGCGAGTCGAGACGCCTCGTTGGCGCCGTCCACGACCAGCATCCCGGCCGCCTCGGTCAAGCCGCTCCCCACCGTGAGGATGGAGATGGCGGTCGCCGCGAGCATGACCCCCGCGACGAACTCGGTCGACATGGCGACCTGCCCATCAGCGCGAGCCTCCTCGAGGCGTCGAGCGGTCGCCTCCTCCGTCTTCCCGTCCTTGTCCTCGTCCGACATGCTAGACCTCGATGGCGTCCAGACCGGCCTCGAGGCCGGTCATGAAGTACTCGAGCAGCGAGTGCATCGCGGGCGCGAGAGTCGGGCTGAGGAGTCCAATCGCTGCGAGCCCGCCGCCAACGCGGAGGCTGAAGCCCATCTCGAGGATGTTCACCTGCGGGACCGCGCGAGCGATGAGGCCGATCGTGAGCGACACCATCATCAGCAGCGCGAGGATGGGCGCTGCGAAGGCGATGCCCGCCGAGAACATCTGCGAGAAGAACGAGGCGAGCATGTGCGGGACGCCGGCCCCCATCGCAAGCGATCCGACCGGGGCACGCTCGAAGGACTCGGCGAGGGCGCGGATGAGCCAGTGGTGTCCGTCGACGGAGAGCAGCGCCAGGAAGAACAGGGACTCGTTCATCCGCGACAGCACGGGCATCGATTCACCCGTGCTCGGGTCGACCGAGTTCGCCATCGTGAAGGCCATCTCATTGCCGATCAGCTCGGAGCCGACGCGCATCGCGGTGAGGACGAGGTGCAGGACCAGGGCGAGGGCGAGGCCGACCGCCATTTCACGGCCGATCAGCAGCGCGAGCTCGACCGGCGACCCCACCACCACCGGCGGCAGGCCCTGCGCCAGGAACATCGACGCGCTTACTGACGCGACCAGAGCGACCTTGTAGCCCTGGAACGACGCGCCGGATCCGATGAGCGGTGACAGGAGCAGGAGCGCGCCTGTGCGGGTCATGAACAGACCGACGCTCTCCAGCATGCCGGGCATGAAGAGCGCGTCGAGGAGGCCCGCCGCCCCGGGTTGTGTCGTGAGCTCGGCCATCATTGCAGCCCGAACTCCGTGAGCCTGCTGAGGACGCCCGCCGTGTAGTTGCCGAGGTACTGCAGCGCAGGCGCCAGGATGAGGAGCGTCGCCCCCATGACGGCGAGCATCTTCGGGACCATCGAGAGCGTCTGCTCTTGGACCGAGGTGAGCGCCTGGAAGAGGCTGACCGAGACGCCGACGAGGAGCCCGACGCCCATGATCGGGCCGGAGATCACGAGCACCACGAGGATGAGCTCTCGCGCGAGGTCAACGATGTAGGTGTCGAGCGCCATGAATCAGCTACCTGCGACCTGGGCGAAGGACGTGACGATCGAGGCCGTGACGAGGCGCCACCCGTCGACGAGGACGAACAGCAGCACCTTGATCGGCGTCGAGATCATCACCGGCGGGAGCATGAACATGCCCATCGACAGCAGCACGCTGGCCACGACGAGGTCGATGACGAGGAAGGGCAGGAACAGCAAGAAGCCCATCTGGAAGGCCGTCTTCAGCTCGCTGAGGATGAAGGCCGGGATCACCACCGTGAGCGGCAGGTCCTTCGGCTCCATCTGGGGCGCGGCGAGCTCCTCCGCGGTCTCCCCGTCGAGGCTGCCCGCGAAGGCGAAGGTCACGGCCTCATCGTTCCCGGCGATCTCGGCGAAGAGGGCGAGCTCCTTCTGGCGCGTGTTGGCCACGAGGAAGCCGCTCAGGGTCTCCCAGGCGCGGTCTGCGCCCTCCTCGATCTCGATCTCGCCGCTCTCGTAAGGCACCCACGCCTTGGCGTAGAGGTCGCTGCCGACCGGCGCCATGACGAACATGGTCAGGAAGAGCGCGAGGCCGATGATGACGGGGTTCGGCGGCAGCTCGTTCAGAGAGAGAGCCCGGCGAACGAAGGAGAGCACGATCACGATGCGGGTGAAGCTCGTGAGCGTGATCAGGATCGCCGGAAGGAGGCTGAGGACCGTCAGGAGGAGCGCGATCTCCACCGCTGAGGAGAGCCGGCCCTCCTCCTGGCTGATGGTCGGGCTGCTGTCCGGGTTCACCCCTGCGCCATCCGCGGCGCCGGGCTGGACCAGCGCGGCAGGGGCACCAGACCCTGGCCCGTCCGCGCCCTGCGCGCCGAGGTCCGCTTGGGCGGTCGCGGCGGCCGCCGGTGCGGAGTGAAACGAGCCGTGCGCCAGCGGAGCGCCGGCGCCGAGGGCCAAGATCACAATGATGAGCGGGGCCAGGAGCTTCATGCGATGAACTCCCGAGTGGCGCCGTTGGACGGGGTGCTCTCGGCTGGTGTGACCAGGCTCGCCGCCGTGGACACTGCGGCCCCGTTCGCCGGGAGAGGTGCCGAGCCAGCGGCGGGCTGAGGCGCGAGCTCCCGCACTCCGAGGAGGGTGGACCTGGCTTGCTCAAGGCGATCCAGGAAGGGCGCGTCTTGCTCTCCCGCGTTCTGAGCGCGGTCGTGATCGATCGCCTCGGAGTCCAGTTCGGCGATCAGGTCCACGCCGCCCTCACCCAGCCCGAGCGCGAAGGTCCGGTCGTAACAGCGGACCACGGCCAGCTGCCGCTTGTTCCCGAGGGGAAGCACGTCGAGCACGTGCATGTCACGCTTGCTGGCGCGTGCGCGGAGTGAACCGCCGACGACCCGCCGGAAGACAAACGCGAGGCCAGCGATGGTGACCACGAAGATCGCCACGGTGGCGACCAACCAGCCCATGTCTGGGCCTTCGGTCGGGCGGAGCGGCGCGGCCAGTGCGGCGGCGCCTTGAACTTGAAGGGCGAGGTGAAGCGTCATATCGTCCCGAGCGGATTCGCCGGGACACGCTCTATCGCAAGGTGCGTGCCAACCCCGTTCATGGGGTCGTCGCGCCCGTTCAGGGCCGCGTGCTGTCGCTTTCTACGACAGTCGCTGTCGCTTAGCCCGACACATCGCAGCGGTTCCCCGCGCCCTCGGAGACCGACGCACTCTGACGGGCCAGCTCCCGACGGGACTCTCGCGTGACCTTGAGCCGCTGCACCATGGCGTCACGGTCTTGCTTCACGGCCGCCGTCAGGACCGCGTTCAGTCGCAGGAGGTCCTCGAGCTCATCATCGAAGCGCTCGTGGCTCTCCGCAGGGACCCCCTCTCGCATGGCCGCGAGGTCCGCCGCGCTCGCGAGGGCCGCGGCGATGCGCCCGAGCGCGACCGGCACGTCCACGTCATCGACGGCGGCGCCGTCCAGCAACGCCAGCCCATCCTCCATCGCGCGGCGCGCCTCGAGGAGACGCCCGAAGGCTCCTGCGGCGTCCATCACGCTGCTCGGACGGCCTCGACCTTGGTCCAGGCCTCGAGCAGGGTCTCGAGCACGGCCTTCGCGCCGCCGAGCGGCGCGGAGTCACGGTCGAGCATCGCCCGCTGAATCTCACCCTCGCAGAAGAGATAGAGCCCCTGGAGGTTGCCCACGACCTCCTCGCTGCCCGCGCTCGTATCCAGCGAGAGGCGGAGCTCGGCGACGATGGCGTCAGCGTCCGAGAGGAACTTGATGAAGTTGGAGCGCGGATCACTGCTGTCCTCCAGCGCCGCCTGGCCGAGGAAGCGGATCGCGCCTTGATAGAGCAATCGAACGATCTTGATCGGCGGAGCGTTCTCGACAGAGGAGCTGAGGTAGGCGTCAGCCGCGGTCATCTTGGGGACCATGCGATAGGTAGGGTGGCAGGTGCTGTCGCTGCGCGACGGGGTGTTGTGTTCAGGCTGGCTCAACCGAGCATGCTGTTGAGGGCCGAGCCCTGGGCATTCAGTCCGCCCAGGAGTTCCTCGAGTCGCGCGAAGCGAAGGATGAGGGTCTCCTGGTACTTGTCGAGCCGGGTCTCGCGCCGTTCGATGCGATCCTCGTATCGGTCGATCGCCGTACGGATCGCCTCCTCTCGGAGATCAAAGACGCCCTGGACCTCGATCCCGTCGGGCGCGGCGAGGTCCCCGAACATCTGATCGACCTCTCTGACGAGGTTGTTCATCAAGCCGGAGTCCGCCGTCGTGTCCGTGTAGTACGCCGCCGTGTTGACGGCCGCGCCACCGTTGTCAAAGCCGTCCGTGTCCGCGAAGAGGTCCATCAAGGCCTCGAGGTTGTCGGTGAACTTCTCATCGAAGACCTCGGCGTTGATGGAGAGCGTCCCGTCCTGCGCTCGTTCCACGCCGACGAGCGAGAGCGTGCTGTACCCCTCCGTGTCATTGGCCACGGAGTTGACATCCACGTCAAAGAGCGCCCGCTGGAGGCTCCGACGGACGTTGCCAAGCAGTGAATCACCGAACAGGAGGCCGCCGGTCTCGCCGCCGCCGTCGTCTCCATCCGTGAGCGTGAACGAGCTCTGCGTGTTCATGAACTCCATGACCGCGTTGTACGACGTCACGAAGCTGTCGATCTTGCCTCTGACCGCCTCACGGTCCGGATCAATCGAGATAGAGACCGGGCC
>JAQWJQ010000189.1 GCA_029248265.1 Planctomycetota bacterium | reverse complement strand
CGATCGTGTCGCACTGCATGATCCCGCCGAAGATGTTGATCAGGACGCCCTTCACGTTCTCGTCTCCGAGCAGGATCCGGAACGCGGCGGTGACGTTCTCCGTCGTGGCGCCGCCGCCGACGTCGAGGAAGTTCGCCGGCTCACCGCCGTAGAGCTTGATGACGTCCATGGTCGCCATGGCGAGCCCGGCGCCGTTGACCATGCACCCGATGTTGCCATCGAGCGCGATGTAGCTCAGGTCGTACTTGCTGGCCTCGATCTCCTTCGAGTCCTCCTCATGGAGGTCCCGCAGGGCCACGATCGCGTCGTGGCGGAACATCGCGTTGGGGTCGAAGTTGATCTTGGCGTCGAGGGCACGAACGACGCCGTCGTTGGTCGTGACCAGCGGGTTGATCTCGGCCAGCGAGCAGTCGTACTCGGTGTACATCTTGGCGAGCCCGATGAGGAACTCGACGCTCTGCGGCACGAGCTCCTCGGGGATCCCCATGCCGCGTGACAGCTCGGCGGCCTGATCCTCGGCGAGACCGACGGCCGGGTCGTAGGCCGCCTTCAGGATCTTCTCGGGGGTCGACGCTGCAACCTCCTCGATGTCCATGCCGCCCTCGCTCGACGCCATCACGACCGGGAGACTCTTCTCCCTGTCGAGGACCACGCCGACGTAGTACTCCTTGGCGATGTCCGAGCCCTCTTCGATCCAGACCTTGCGCACCAGCTGCCCTTCGGCGCTGGTCTGCGGGGTCTTGAGCATCATGCCGAGGATCGCGTCGGCGGCCTCCTGGGCCTCCTCGCGTGACCGCACGAGCTTGACGCCGCCGCCCTTCCCGCGGCCGCCCGCGTGAATCTGGGCCTTGACGACCGCCACGGCGCTGCCGAGCTCGTCGTAGGCCGCTGCGGCCTCATCGGGGGTCTCGCACACGCGTCCGGAGGGAACGGAGAGGCCAGCTGCTCTTAACAGCTCCTTGGCCTGGTACTCGTGGATCTTCATGCCGGGGATGGACTCTTGGCCTGTGGCGGCGGAGCCAGTTGGGGCGGGTTGGACGGGGATGGGCCTCCGGGGAGAGCCGGCCCCCGCCAGGGGACGAATTGGCCGAGCAGTGTAGAGACGAGCCTCGCCGGCATCCACCTGGATCGGCGCTCCGCTAGGCTCTGATCCATGAGCAGCCCCACCGCACCCGCCCACCAGGCCGGAGAGCCCGCCTCCCATGGCAAGGGCCCCTCCCAGGGAGCCATCCTCGTGGATGTGGAACTCCGGGCCCTCGTGGCCTCCGGGGCCATCTCCGGGGCCATCTCCGGGGCCATCGAAATCGACCCCGCCCAGATCCAGCCGGCAAGCCTCGACCTGCGGCTGGGGCCCAAGGCCCACCGGGTCAGGGCCGGCTTCCTGCCCAGCGGCGTGCCGATGGAGGACCGCCTCGCGTCCCTCAGCACCTCCGCGTTGGACCTCAGCCACCCCGACGGCGCCGTGCTCGAGCGCGGGCTGGTGTATCTCGTGCAGCTCGAGGAGGCCCTCGACCTCCCGGCGGAGCTGGGCGTCCGCTTCAACCCAAGGAGCTCCTCCGGTCGCTGTGACATCTTCACGCGGGTCCTCTGCCCCGGGCACCCCCGCTTCGACGAGGCGCCGCCCGGATACCGGGGCCCCATCTGGCTCGAGATCAGCCCGCTATCCTTCCCCGTGCGCCTCCGGAGGGGGGACCGACTGTGCCAGCTCCGGGTCCACCGCGGCCGTCCCGGGCTCACCACGGACGAGCTGCGCGCGGTCGTAGCCGAGACGCCCCTCGTCTTTGATGGCGACCGTCCGCTGGGCGTGGAGGAGACACGCTTCGACGATGACGGCGGGCTGGAGCTCAACCTCGGACTCCTCGAGCGAGACCCGGCGGGCTGGCGGGCCTCCCTCCACACGGAGGTCGTGGAGTTCAGCCAGGAGGGCGCCCACGACCCGGACCTCTTCTGGGAACCCGTCCGCGCCCCGAGCGGGCGATGCATCCTCACGCCGGAGAGCTTCTATATCTTCGCCAGCCGTGAGCGCCTGCGCGTACCGCCCCACCTGGCCGCGGAGATGCTGCCCGTCGACATCGGTATCGGGGAGCTAAGAAACAACTACGCGGGGTTCTTCGACAACGGCTTCGGGTGGCGGGAGGACGCGGATGGGCGCCCAGAGGGCAACGGGACCCCTGCGGTCCTCGAGGTCAGGGCCCACGACGTCCCATTCCTTGTCGAAGACGGACAGGTCTTCTTCCGCCTCAAGTTCTTCCGGGCATCCGCCCGACCCCAACACCTGTACGGCCAGGACCGACAGGGCGCGAGCTACCAGCGCCAGGACCTGACCCTCGCCCGGGCCTTCCGCAAACCGCACCCAGAGTGACCTCCGACCCCGACAGCTTCTCACCGCGCGGCAAGCGGGTCGGCGTCGTGCACTACCGAGGGCACGTCGGGCAGCGCCTCAACGCCTGGCGGAAGCGGACTCCGCTGAACCCGTACTGGCTTGACTGGCGCAACCTCCGCCGCTCGGTGGAGGCCCTGGTCCCCCACGCCTCGGGGACGCTCCTCGACGTGGGCGTCTCGGAGGGCCCCTACCGCGACATCTTCGCGCCGAACGTGGATCAGTATGTGGGGCTCGAGTACCCACCCTCGATCCTCGACAAGCAGCCCGAGATGTGGGAGATGCTGCCCCGGGTGAAGGCGCTGGTGCAGGTCTTCGGCGACGGGGCCCACCTGCCGGTGCGCACCGGCAGCGTCGAGACCGTCCTCTCCACCGAGGTGCTGGAGCACGTCCCTGACCCCCGAGCCCTCGTCGAGGAGATGGCGCGGGTGCTCAAGCCAGGCGGCAAGCTCCTGTTGACGGTCCCCTTCATTCAGCCACTGCATGAGCTCCCGAGCGACTACTTCCGCTTCACTCCCTCGAGCCTCGAGCGGTTCGTGGTGGACGCTGGCCTCGAGGTCGTCTCCATCGAGCCGCGGGGGAACTTCGCCACGGCGAACGGCGCCATGCTCTCCCAGTGGCTCATCCGCTCCATCGGAGCCCGCAAGCGGCAGAGTGACGGGAGCGTGATTCCCTCCCCCCTGCGTAGCGTCCTGCTCATGCCGTTGACGGCCGCCCTTCAGGTCGGCTTCCACCTCGCCTCCCTCCTCACCAACGACGAGGCCGTGTGCCAGGGGTACGCGGTGGTGGCTCGGCGGCCCGGTGGCGACCAGGGCTGAGCGCGGTGCTACATGAGGACGCCCCCGTCCTCACTGTGGTCCGGCAGGGTGTACGCCTCGCCTAGCTGGTGACGCACGTCACGCTCGATGGTCTCCGCGAGGCTCGTCATCGGCGTGTCCGTCGGACGGTTCTCGAAGGGGTCGGCGAGGGCCTCACCGATGACCCAGATCATCCAGAAGGTCATGGTCACCGCGATGGTCACCGGGATCGTCCACCAGATCAGGTCACGGCCCAACGACCAGGGCACGAGCAGCGCGAAGAACCACAGGATGCGGGACGCCAGGTAGCCGTAGTGGGCGGGAAAGCCCGTGTTCTTGATTCGTTCACAGCGCCCCATGTGAGCGGTGAGGCGCGTCAGGCTGCCCTCCACCGTCACGTGCTGATAGGTGTCCATCCACCCCAGGTCGAGGGCACGACGCAGGTCGCGCCCCTGACGATCGAGGAGCTCGTTCGGGACGTTGGTGGACCGCTCGAGGGCCTCCAGCTCGCCTTCAGGGAGGAACCCCTCAGCGCCCTCGAGCTCCGACTCCCTGCGAAGCGCCCGCGAGAGCGCG
>JAQWJQ010000182.1 GCA_029248265.1 Planctomycetota bacterium | reverse complement strand
GCGCGGAGGGGTCAAGACTGGACTGGATCGCGCCGACCGTGAGCCCGAGGTACTCGTAGATGGGCCTCATCCAATCCGCGTCACGGCGGGCGAGGTAATCGTTCACGGTGACGAGATAACAGGGCCGATCCGCCAGGGCGTTCAAGGCCAGGGCCAGGGTCGCCATCAGCGTCTTGCCCTCGCCGGTCCGCATCTCGGCGATCTTGCCCTCGTGCAGCACGTAGCCGCCCACGAGCTGGACGTCGTAGTGGCGCATCCCCAGGGTCCGCTGGCTCGCGGCCCGGGTGAGCGCGAACATGCGGGTCAAGCAGTCGTCGAGGGTCGCGTCGCCGCTCCGGACGCTCTCCCTCATCCCGAGCACCTCGGCCTGGACGCCCTCACGGTCGAGGCCGGTCGCCCAGCTCTCGAGACCGTTGATCTCCTCGATGACCGGCGTCAGCCGCCGGACCTCGCGCTCATTCTCAGAGCCGACCAGCCGCTTGGCGAGGCGGCCGAAGCCCTCCCCCACCCGGGAGAATTTGTCCGTGATGTCGTCCCAGCTCATGTCATGAACCCGTCTTGGGCCGCTTCTATCCCCTCCCATCCTCCTGACGGGGCCTCCAGGGCGCGGGGAAACGGCGTGCGGGCGGAGGAGTATCGGTCCACCCCGTTCGAATGCCAAGGGGGATCGCCCCTCGCTGGCAGAAGGATCTCGCGACCGGGTCCCCGCCGCCCCCGGCAGAGGGTGGCCAGGACCCGCCCAGGCCGCCTCGCCCGCCGTCCACCCGGAGTCCATCCGGCGCGGCGACCGCGGGCCTCGTGCACCGGGGCCAACCCCCAGGGGGGCGCTCCCTGACAGGATCCGTCAGCCAGAGGCCTCGCCCAGCAGGCGCTCGATCATCTCGAACAGCACCTCGCGAGGGTATGGCTTGCGCAAGAGGCCGCTGGCCCGCTGGATCGTGGGGAGCTCGATTTCGCTCGCGGTCGCGAGGAGGAGCGGCACGCCGGCCGTGCGGGGGTCCGCGCGGAGACGACGCATGACCTCCTCCCCATCGAACTCCGGCATGGCGAAGTCGAGCACCACGAGGTCGGGGAGCGGGTCGCGCTCCATGCGCTCGAGGGTCTCCTTCCCATCGAAGGCAGTCTCCACGGTGTACCCACGGGCTCGGAGGAACGCGGCCTCACCGCAGCAGACGTCCTCATCGTCATCGACGATAAGGAGGCGCGGGCCCGCGGCGCCCTTCGCCTCCCCGGACTCGAGCCGCGCCATTCCCTCGCAGAGCGCGCGGAGGTCGCTGTGGGTCGGGAGGCCGGCTCGCTCCCAGTGGGCCTCCACCACCTCCTTGAGTTCACGGTTGTGGACCCGGAGATCACTCCAGGCCGCGTAGTCCGGCATCGAAGGGTCGATCCGAATGTCGTCGTGGGTGTCGGCCGAGATGAAGAACTCGCCTGACACGAGGAACTCCTGGATCACCAGCTTCATCCACGGGTAGCGCTCGTTCCCAAGGCGCAGGCTGAATCGACGGCGCCCCTCGCCCTCGCCCGTCCGTACCAGCTCGAAGACCTCGGCCAGTTCCTCCATGGTCCCAGCGTCGTCCACCGCAGCGACGAGCTCCGCCGCCCTCCCCGTCGCGCCGCCCGACCACGCGTGCTCGACGAAGATCGAGGTGGCCTGCTTGACGTGCGCCGGCGTGAGGTCCGAGAGCTTCACCGCCCTTGACCTCCTCGTCGTTCCGCCACACCGTCCGACCAAGCTCCCATCCTGTCGGAGGATAGGGTCGCCTCCCCAGGAACGGAAGTGGGCAGAAGAAGCGCTCAGGCGGCGCCGGACTCGGGCGCCGCACCAGCGGGCTCCCTTGACGCTCCCAGGCCGCTCAGGAGCAGCAGGATCGCCCCCACGGTGATGCATGAGTCCGCGATATTGAACGTCGGGAAGTGCCAGTCCCAGCCGTAGAAGTAGACGTCGATGAAGTCACGCACCGGACCGAAGGGCCGCCCGGCCTGAACGCCCGGCAAGTCGGGCGCCGGAGCGAAGGTGAAGTTGTCGTAGAGGTTCCCGAGCGCCCCGGAGAGGATCAGGACCAGGGCGCTGAGGTAGACGCGCTGCCCCATGGGCGTGCGATAGATCAGGACGGTGAGGAACACCGCGGCGACGCAGCGCCCACCGACGAGGAGCCAGGGCATCGACCCCCCCTTCCCGAAGGCTGCCCCGTAGTTCAGGTTGAGCATGAAGCCCAGCCAATCGCCCAGGATTGGAAAGCGCGGGTGCCCGCGTTCCGAGCGCGGGAGCGCCGCCTGGGCCTCGGGGTCCTGGAACCAGCTGAAGACCGCAGACTTGGACCAGAGGTCGAGCCCCACGAGAATCGCCACCACACAGAGCAGGATCAGGTGGCGGGAAAGGGGCGCCCGGGCCTGGGCGTCCCTGGGTGAGGGGTTCCCGTCCACCGAGGGGCTCGCGGTGGCCGACGGGACGGGGGCTTGCTCGCTGGAGGACATCGTCGCAGAGCGTACCTCGTCCCCGGCGGCAGCTCTCGGTTCAGCTTGAAGTCTTCCCCTCGGGCCCCCACGCTGGACCCATGCCCGAGCGCTCTATTCCTGAAGGCCGAGCCGTGGACGGCGGGGAGGCGCCCCTGCCGCCCGCGCTCGAGGCGGACATCGCGGACTTCCTGGACGCCATGCGCGTCGAGGCGGGGCTCTCGCGCAACACCCTCGCGGCTTACCGCTCCGACCTCCGCACGATCGGCGCGTGGCTGGGCGAGGTCGGAGTCCGAGAATGGCGCCGGCTGGACGAGGACCACATCGTGCGCTGGCTCGGGCATCGCCGATCGACGGGCGCTGCGGAGTCGTCCGTGGCCCGCGGGCTCGTCGCGCTCCGCATGCTCATCCGATTCCAGATCGCCGAGGGCGG
>JAQWJQ010000178.1 GCA_029248265.1 Planctomycetota bacterium | reverse complement strand
GATCCTATGATCAAGATCCTCGCGCTCCCTCCTCTACATCGGGACTGGTACACATGACCCCTTCCCACCTCCTGCTCGCGCTCGCGCCCCTCTTCCCCGCCACCACCCCTGGACCACAGGACCCAGGCCGCGAGCATGAGGCGCCAAGCACCAGCGCCGCGGGGACCCAAAGCCGAACGATGGAGGTCGGCGGCGCTGAACGCCGCTATCTCCTGCACATCCCAGACGCCTACGACTCGCCTGACCGCAAGGGGCCAGCCCCCCTGGTGGTGATGCTCCATGGACGCACCAGCAACGGAAAGCAGGCCGCCAGTGCGTACTACGGCTGGACGAAGCTCTCCAACCAGGAGGGCTTCGTGGTCGCCTTCCCCACCGCCCTCGGCAAGCCGACCAGCTGGAAGGCCTCGTGGGCCGGCAAGCCCACCGACGACTCTCTCTTCCTCGCTGATCTCATCGACGAGCTTGTCGACGAGCTCGAAGTCGACCCGCACCGGGTGTACATGACCGGACACAGCAGCGGCGGCTTCATGAGCTACAGCTTCGCGGCCACCCACGGGGACAAGGTCGCCGCGATCGCCCCCGTGGCCGGCCTCTCCGTGGACCCTGAGCGTCCCAGCGCCCCGGTCTCCGTGATCTCCTTTCATGGCATGTCGGACCGGGTGGTCCCCTACGCCAAGAACAAATGGCGCGCCGCCACCGCCGTCGAATCCGCGGAGCGGTTCGCCAAGCACAGCGGCTGCAAGGCGGTGGACCGGGAGGAGCTCCAGAGCGGCCGAGTTCACCTGGATCGATGGATCAATGCGAAGACCGGGACCGAGGTCTCGCTCTACAGCATCGAAGGCGGCGACCACGGGTGGCCCCGCGGCGGCCGGCGGTCCGTGGAGGCGACCACGCTGATCTGGGAGTTCTTCAAGGAACATCCTCGCAAGCCGAAGCGCGGACCCGCGACGAGCACCGTCCCCGAGCCGCCCAAAGAGCCGGGTGGGTCTGGCAAGACGCGAGGGCATCCGAAGGAGCACGCGCTCGTCTCGAGGACTACGAACATTGAACAGGTGACCGGCCCAATCCGTTGACCGTCAATGGGATGCGGCTGGAGATCGAAGAGCGCAATCCGGTAGCCTCTCCCCTCAAATGCTTCGTCCATCGTCCCGGCCCGCTGACCGCAGCGCGGGTACGCACCCCCGCGACGGCGTCTCCATGCTCCGATTCATTTTCCCTGTCCTCGCGCTCGCCCTCACCACGGCCTGCGCCGGCCCTGCCCTGCAGAGAGGCTCCACCTCCGAGGGCGAGGTCGCTTCATCCGAAGGCCGCCGACTCCAGATCGAGCTCGCCGTGACCATCCCCGAGGTGGAGGACGACGGGCCCCTGCACGTCTTCGTCCCTCTCCCCCGCGACGCCTCTGCGCAGCGCGTGAGCGACCTGGCCGTCCACGCTCCCATCGAGGGCGAGATCGAGACCGACGCCCTCGGGAACCGCTTCTGGCACGGGGTCAGCGCCGGCCCGCGTGAGGGCTTCGACCTCGCGGTGCGCGCGACCGTCGAGCGATTCCCCCGGGTGAGCGAACCGGTCGCCGACGCTTCTCTTTCGGAGGGTGACCGGGAGCGCCTTGCCCAGTGGCTTGCCTCCACCGACCGCGTGCCCCTGGGCGACGTCACCGAGGCCGAACTCCGCCCGATCCTCGAGGAGCTCGGGCCGCCCCCGGCGGGCGCCGAAGCGCGTGCGCGGCAGATCTACGACTGGGTCGTCGACCACGTCGAATACAAGAAGACCGGTACCGGCTGGGGTAACGGCGACATCTTCTGGGCCTGCAGCGAGCGCTACGGCAACTGCACCGACTTCCACACGCTGCTCCTCGCCCTCGCGCGTACCGAGGGCATCCCCGGCCGGTTCGAGATGGGCTTCCCGATCCCCATGGACCGCCCCTCGGGAGGCATCGGCGGATACCACTGCTGGGTCGAGCTCTGGCTCCCCGGCGCCACCTGGGTCCCGGTCGACGCCTCAGAGGCGGCCAAGCACCCCGAGGACCGCGAGCTCCACTTCGGCAGCGAGGAGCCGGACCGGGTCCTGTTCACCCGCGGCCGAGACCTCCGCCTCGGGGGGGACCACCGGAGTCCTGCCCTCAACTACTTCATCCACACGTTTGCTGAACTGGACGGTTCCAGGCTCGACGGCGTCGAGCAGACCGTCCGCTACGAGGAGATGCCATGAGCAAGATGTTCGTTGACGTCCGACGCTGTATCGGATGCCACGCCTGTTCGGTCGCCTGCAAGACCGAGCACAGCGTGCCCCTGGGTACGTTCCGCACCAGGGTCCGCTGGCTCCCCGAGCCGGGGGACGGGCGCATGACCTTCCTCCCGCTGTTCGCTGAGACCTGCGACCTCGGCGCGAACCGCGCCCAGCACGGGCTCGCCCCAGCCTGCGTCACGGCTTGCCCCACCAAGGCCCTCGAGCTCGTTGAGGAGGCGCCCGCAGAGTCGCAGCCTCTGGAGCGCAAGGGGGACACCCGCGACGACATCGTCTACCGCGGCCACGCCCGCTGGCAAGAGGACGCCATGAACGCTGGCGTCGCGCTCTCCCCCGAGGACCCCGACCCCATCTACGAGCAATGGTAAGCCTCGATCGACGCCAACTACTGACCCTCGCCGGGGGCCTCGGCGCCGCCGCCTTCTCCGGCGGCCTGCTCTCCGGGTGCCGATCCAGCGGTGGAGCCACAACGCTCCCCGGCATCGGCGACGCCATGGCCACGCGCATCGACTACGGTCGCGCGAAGGCCGTCCCCACCATCTGCTTCGGCTGCACGACCCACTGCGGCGTGATTGGCTGGGTGCAGGACGGGCGCGTGCGGCAGATCGAGGGCAACCCGAAGGACCCGAACACCGAGGGGGCCATCTGTGGCAAGGCCCAGGGCGTCATCCAGGCCACCTACGACCCCCAGCGCGTCGTCTACCCGCTCAAGCGGGTCGGCAAGCGCGGCGAGGGCAAGTGGCGCCGGGCCACGTGGGAGGAGGCCATGACGGAGATCGGCGGCAAGCTGAAGACCCTCCGCGACGAGGGCCGGCCCGAGGAGCTCGTCTTCCACTACGGGCGCGATAAGACCAAGGGCTTCACCAGCCGCTGGACCGACGCGTTCGGGACGCCCAACCGTCTCAACCGGCGCTCCATCTGCAGCTCGAACCGCCGCGTGCCCCTGATGAGCATGTACGGCCGCGAGTTCGAGTGGGAGTCCCAGGACCTCGAGCGCACGAACTACGTGGTCAACTTCGGCGGCAACCCCATGGAGGCCTATCAGGGCGGGCTCTTCATGATCCGCCGCCTCATGGACGCCCGCGTGGACCGGGGGGCGAAGCTGGTGACCTTCGAGGTCCGCCCTTCGGCCACGGCGTCCATCAGCGACGAGTTCCACACGGTGCACCCCGCGAGCGACGGGGCCATCGCCATGGCCATGGCCCACGTCATCCTGCGCGAGGGGCTCCAGGACACCGCGTTCTGGAACACCTGGGCCAACGTGGACCTCGACACGATCCGTGAGCAGGTCAAGGACTACACCCCCGAGTGGGCCGAGGGCGTCTCCGGCGTGCCGGCCGACGACATCGCCCGCATCGCGGTGGAGTTCGCCAAGGCCGCGCCCGCCTGCTGCACCATGTCCAACCGGGGCAGCGCCAAGCACTACAACGGCGTGCAGGCCGACCGCGCCATCCGCATGCTCGACGTGCTGGTGGGCAACGTGGGCAAGCCGGGTGGCTTCTGCCTGTCGACCCTGCGCATGTGGAAGAACCGCTACGGCCAGTGGGGCCTCCCGGTCATCGATCAGCCTGGCCCCAAGCCCAGCAAGCCCAAGCCCTGGCGCCCCGGCACCCGTGAGTTCGAGATGCTCCCTGCGGACGTCCAGGAGCGCGTCGCCGCGTTCCCGGAGATGTGGCAGAAGAAGTACTTCGGCGAGCTCGCGACGCCGTCGGAGTACCCGCTCTCCTGGCACTGGTACAACATGCGCGTGGGGCAGCTGGTCTACCCGTACATCCGGGAGGGCCGCCAGAAGGTTGGCGCCTACATCAGCTACACCTTGGGCGCCGCCTTCGGGTACCCCGAGGCCAACGTGGCCCGGGAGGTCCTGATGGACGAGAAGCTCGTGCCCCTGCACGTGGCCATCGACATCAGCTACAGCGAGCAGGCGGCCCTCGCGGACTGGATCCTTCCTGACGCCACCGCCCTCGAGCGCTGGGACGCGCACTCCACCAACAACTACGGCTTGCGCCCCTACACCGGGATCCGCCAGCCCCTCGTGGAGCCCTTGGGCGAAGCTCGCCCCGCCCAGATCATCCTGCGCGACCTCGCGCGAGCGATCGGCGGCGGCATGGAGGATCACTTCGACTTCGAAGACCTCGAGGACTACTACCGCGAGTGGTATGCCGAGGTGCCGGGCGATTGGGAGACCCTTAAGCGCGAGGGCATCTGGACCGACCCCGAGCGGCCGCTGGATCACGAGCTGTACCTGCGAGAGGTGCCTGCGGAAGAGCTGGTGAATCACAGCGTCGACCCGGAGACCAAGATCGTCACCGCGGACAAGGGCAGCAAGCGCGTCGCCGTCGGCATCGAGCTCGACGGCAAGATCGTGCGGGGCTTCGACACCCCCACGCGCCGGATCACCGTGCAGGAGCCGCTCTACCCCCTGGCTGCCGCTCACGTCGGGCTCCCGCTGGACGACATCAACGCCCTGGAGCTCCCGACCTGGGGCCCGGTGCCCGAGCACGTGGACCTCGCCGAGGACCGCTTCGTGCTGACCACGTTCAAGTGGAACGTGCACACCCAGGGGCGCAGCGCCGGCTGGAAGTACAGCTCCGAGATCGTGCACACCAACCCGGTGTTCATGAACCCGAAGACGGCGCGCACCCTCGGCTTGGACGAGGGCGACGAGGTGACGCTGACCGTGTTCCGTCCCGCCCAACACACCTACCGCGCCGGCGAAGACGAGCCCGTGGGCACCTTCACCCAGAGGGTGCGCCTGCTGGAGCGCGTCCACCCGAAGGTCGTCGCGGTCTCGCACCACATGGGCCACTGGGAACAGGGCAACGTGGCGCGCGCCGACATGGAGACGCCCTCGAAGGGCGAGGCCGGCTTCGGTGCCGAGTGCGACGCCGACGTCACGGACCGCGTTTGGTGGTCCAAGAAGCGCGGCGGGTCCGGTGGCGGCCGTCACCTCAACGATGCGCTCCCCATCAATCCGACGCCCCTGGTCGGCGGCCAGAGCTGGTTCGACAACGTCGTCGCCATCGAGAAGGCATGAGAGAGCTCGCGCCGCTGTACGAGCTCCTGGCTCGGCTGCTCACCTCCGAGGTGGACGCGGCGCTGCTCTCTGCCCTGAAGGCTCCGGAGGCCGCTGGCCTCATGGAGCGCCTCGCCCCCGGGTTAATGGGTGAAGAGGTGGACCTCGACGCCCTCGCCGAGGAGTTCGCCGCGCTCTTCCTGATCCCAGGGGGGACCCCTCCCTTCGCCAGCGCCTGGGCACCGGAAGGCGCTCCGGACGAGCTCCCCGAGCGCATCGCGACGTTCATTCACAGGGCCATGGAGGCCCTCGCGGTCGAACAGAGCGGCGCCGCAGGGCGGCTCTCCCTGGACCATGCAGGCCTCCTTTGCGCCCTGGTGGCCCGCGGCCTCCAGGGGGACGAGGAGCACCAGGAGCTCGCCCGGCACGTGCGCGAGGAGGCCCTGGCGCCCTGGGCTCCCCGACTGGGAGAGGCCCTCAAGGGCAAGGCGACGAGCTGTGTCTACCGGGCCACCGGTGAGCTCCTCGTGACGCTCCACGACGACGCGCCGGACAGCCGGCCCTGAGGAGCCTGCCGGGACCAGGGGCGCGGACGGATAGGATGCGAGCATGCTCCTCACGCTCCTCGCCTTGACCCTGCCCACCGCCACGGCGGACGTGGACCTCACGTCCCTGCTTACCCGCTCGCTGCCGGCCCTCGCGCCAGCCCCTGGCGACTGGCTTGTCGATGGGTCTCCCTACAAGGCCAGGATCTACCGAGATGAGGAGGGCCAAACCGTCCACCTCGACAACGGCCTCCTGCGACGGTCCATCCTGGTCACACCCACCGCGGCGACGATCGCGCTCGACGACCTGATGACGGGGCGGTCCCTGCTGCGGGCCGTGCAGCCAGAGGCCAAGGTCGTCCTGGATGGGGTCGCCCATGACATCGGCGGCCTGACAGGGCAGCCCAACCTCGCCTACCTCGACCCGCAATGGGTGGCGTCCATGACGGCGACGCCTGGAGCCTGGGGCGTCACGGGCCTCGAGACCGGCGTGCCCCGTGCCCGCCTCGCCTGGGCCCAGGTGCGCCACCACGCTCCAGGCGTCGCCTGGCCGCCGCCCGGCGTCTCCCTGCGCCTCGACTTCGCTGCGCCGCGATCCCTGGAGGAGCTGGCCGGCGTCACCGTCTCTGTCCACTACGAGCTCTACGACGGCGTCCCCGTCCTCGCAAAGTGGCTGACGGTCACGAACGCCAGCGGCCGAACGGTGCGAGTGGACGACTTCTCCATCGAGCGCCTCGCCGCCGTGGAGCGAGACTCCATCGTGGAGACCAGGGAGGGTGAGCCCCTGGATCCGCCGGACCTGCGCGTGGAGACGGAGTACTCCATGGGGGGCCTGTCCTACAAGAACGGCCGCAGGCACGGCTTCCGCTGGCTCGAGGACCCGTCCTACACCAGCCAGGTCAATTACATGAAGAGCACACCGTGCTTGCTGGACGTGGGGCCAGAGAACCTGGTGCTCCACGACGTGGCCCGCGGCGACACGTTCACGTCCTTCCGCGCCTTCATCGGCGCCTACGACTCCGAGGACATCACCCGTCGCGCCCTGACGGACGGGAGGATCTACCGGACCATCGCTCCCTGGGTCACCGAGAACCCCCTGATGATGCACGTGCGGCACGCCGACGAGGCGTCCGTGAAGCTGGCCATCGACCAGTGCGCGGACGTTGGCTTCGAGATGGTGATCCTGACCTTTGGCAGCGGCTTCAACGTCGAGGACCGGTCCGACGCCAACCTGGAGCGCATGCGCAGCTATGTGGCGTACGGCGCCGCGAAGGCCGTGGAGGTCGGGACGTACTCGCTCCTCTCCTCCCGCCGGATCTCTCCGGATGGGGACAACTGCCTCAACCCGCTGACCGGCGAGCCCGGGGGTGAGGGGATGATCCACGGTGG
>JAQWJQ010000143.1 GCA_029248265.1 Planctomycetota bacterium | reverse complement strand
GGAGGAGGATCGCGTCGCGATTTCGACCGAACTGAGTTACGGCTCCTTCGTCCCCGAAGCCTACTCGCTGCTCCAGCGCGCCGGGGACGAGCTGGCCGGCACCGGCGTCCGTTTCCACGACCTGACGCTCGTCTTTCAGGACCACCCCGAGTCGATTTATGTCGACTCATGCTGCCACGTGAACCGCCTCGGCAACCAGATCCTCGCCGAGGCGATCGCCGCCGCGGTCGAGTCCTGGGGACGCTAGCCCCGCTGCCCGCCGCTTCCTCGCATTCATGAAGTTCCTCCGAAACAACTGGGCCTGGATTCTGATCCCCGTGGTGCTCGTCGCGATCGCGGTAGCCGTCGTTTTTGGTCTGCTCTCGGAGGAGCCCGAGGGAGTCTTCCGGTACCCGATCTGATCGAAGCGGCGTATCCGGGTAGGTGGTTCGGTCCCGCGCCCGTTCGGTCCATTCGCGCATCGCACGGTGGGTGCGGCGTGAGAGGACCCCGATGAGTCGAGCCCCGTGGGGGCGCGCCTGGCCTGTCGTCGTCGTGACCGAGGCGGTTGGACCCTCAGGTCTTGGGCGTGGTGAGTCAGTCGTCTCCAGTTCCAACTGGGCTGTCCAGGCTCGTGCCTCATGTGGGTCATTCGGAGAGGCAGCCTTGGGCCCGACCGAGAGGAGAAGCGAGGGCCCTCTCCGGGAGGGGGGGGGCCGCCGAGGCGCAGGAGGTGTCGCGTAGGGAGCGTCGAGGGCGGTCGAAGGCGCTCTCGCCCTTGGAGACGCATGCTCCCCGGTCTGGGACCCGGTGGTCCGCCCGGGACATCGGTCTCGCGCCGGGGCGCATCAATGCGCCTTGCTCTCCCGTGAGGCGGTTCAGCTCAGGTTTCAGCGCCCAAAAACACGAGATGCTGGGGTAGCGCTAGCGGGTATCGTTTGACGCTCCCTTGATCCCCCCCTCACGCGCGTCACGAGCTTCCGTCTCGCCTCACGATGTCCCTGATCGCCCTCACTGCTCCCGAGCTGTTCGTGAGACCGAGCCTCTTCGCCTGCCTGGTCCTCGGTCTCGGCCCGAGCGGGGCGGCCGAACCGCCTTCTGAGTCCCTGGCGGTGGAAGTCACCCAGGAGACGGGCCGGGCCGTTCGGGCGCTCGGCCCCGGGGTCAAGGTCTCCATCGCCCCGTATGTCGTCGACCTTGGCGAGACCACCGTGACCCTCGCATGGACCTCGTCGTCGGCTTCGGTCGGAGCGGCACGCCTCATCGGCGAGGGCGGGGTGATCGAGGCTGCTGAGACAGCCGCCACGCGGCACCACCGGATCCAGTTCGAAGACCTGCTGCCTGGTTCGTCCTACCGCTACGAGGTGGGCGGGATCCATTCCGGCATCATCCAGACGCCGCGACCCGGCACCACACGACGCTTCGCGGTCTTCGGGCACCCCGGCGGGTCTGCGCCCGAAAATTCCTACCCGGCGGCTGCTATCGCGCAGGCGGTCCTCGACGTTGACCCAGATTTCGTGCTCTGCACAGGCGATCTCTGCTACTTCACGAGTGAAGCGAGCTTCGCTGACCTCTTTATTCGGCCCTTCTCGCGGCTCCTTCGGCGCCTGCCGATCTACCCTGCCGCGGGCAATCACGACGGCGGCTTCCCTCTCAAGCGCACGTGGGACTATTCGATTTTTCGACAGCTGTTTCCCCACGCCTACGCCAGCGAGCGAGGGGCTTACTACTCGTTCGTTCGTGGTAACGTCCACTTCCTCTCGGTGGCCTATCACTCAGTGGACGAAGACGACCTCGCCGCGCAACTTGCCTGGATCGAACGGGAGTTGAGGGACAGCCGTGCCGAGTTCCGCCTGGCGTTCCTCGGGGGTGCAAATCCACCGGCCAACGGCTCGTTCGATCAACTCGCTGATGCGCTGGTCGACGGCGGCGTCGATGCGATTTTCGGAGGGGATGGATCAGGCACCCACCAACGTGACCTCAGGGGCGCCGCCTACTTCTTCGCTGGAACCAATGGGCCTGCGCCGGCCGACTTCTACGACGTCGAGGCCCGCCCTTATGAGCTCGTCGTCCGACTCCGAAACGCGGCCATGGACAAGGCCGCCCGGGTCTGGACGCTGCGCAGCAAGCGCGAGAAGGTCACGGTGCGGAACCTGCTCCCGATGGCGAAAGAGCACCCGCAGATCCCGAGGGCGGTCGAGCTCCAAGGTATAGGCCTGGAGAGCACCGGGTTTCACGGCCTCCGCGTCTCTGCTCGGAACCCGCACGACAAGGCCGTGCCCATGCACGTCCGCTGGGGACCCCACCCCGAGGAACCCCGCAGGGGGGCCAGCCGGATGTTCCGTGAGCAGGCCGTTCAGCTGCCGCCCGGGGAGGCCACGACGTTCGATGTCGCTCTTCCAGCCCGTCACCCGATCAGTGGCGAGCCGTGGACCCTCGAAGAGATCGAAGTGCGTGTCGAATCGCCGCACATCACGGCCGATTATCAGATGATCGAAGATCTGCTCGAACTGACGCTCTTTCTGGACCCGCTCGCCCAGGCGACCCCGCGAGACGGCACTCCGGAGGCCGGTCGATGAGCCCGCGAAGGATCCTCGATGTGGTACGGGCGCTCTTCCTCGTTGCGAGCGCGGCCTGCGCTGGAACGGCATACATCTGGAGTCAACACCCGTCGCTGGTCGAGCGACTGGACACCCACCTCGTGGAGCGATACCTCCATGACGCGCAGCACGACCTCCAGCTCGCCAAGGATCTCGCCTCGGCCGGTAGTCGGGCGGCGGCGATCGCGACGTTGGAGGCCCGCGTCCCCGAGTTGCGCTTGGCGCAGCGCGGCGATCGCCTCGAGGCGTCACGGATCGAGGCCCTCGGGCTCCTCGCTGATCTCCTTGCCGAGGAGGGTCGAGACGAGCTCGCCCTTGCGTACGCCGACGAGCTGTTCGCCCACGACGATCGGGATCTCCTGAACGCCCTCCGTCGAGCGCGCCTCCTCGGTCTCCTCGGCCGGCATCAGGAGGCGCTGGGCGCCCTCGAGGGGGCCGCACAAGTGGGGGGGGCCTCGCCGCCCATTGCGCGTGCTTGCCTTGACGCGCTGGCGCGCACAGGTGACGGGGACAGGGCGTTGCAGTTCATCCTCGAACTCGGGAAGAGAGGTCCACTTGGACTGGCCTCTGGTTCCTGGGATGCCTTTTTCTTCCCCAGTGAAGGCCCTCAGCAACGGATCCGCGAGGCCCTGGAGCTCGACCTCTCCCTGAGCTGGTCGGTGGCCGTCGAGGGGGGGCCGACCCCGTTGTCCAAGGTGCGCCTCGATCTTCCGGCGGGCGCCCCGCTCGTCCTCGACGAGCTCAGCGTCAAGCTTGTCCATGGGGACGGGAGCGAGACTCTCATGGGGCTCGAGCAGCTCCTGCGGCTGAGGGATCTCACCCGCACCGACGAGCGCCTCCGCTTTTCGGAGGGCTCGGACCCCTTCGTTCTCCTCGAGGTCCCCGAGGCCGTCAGGGGCCGGCCGGTGGCCGAGGTGCGCTTCCTCGCCCAGGTGAAGCCAGGGTTCAATGAGCCGCTCCGGGGCTTGCTGCGGGAGGCCACCGGGAACGCCGACCGCGCAGCCCTCATCGCCGAGTTCGGCGAGCCCATGGTCACCAGGCTCGAGACCAGTCTTCGTTGAGCCAAGCTATGACCAATCGCAACACAACGCTCGGCCAAACGGCTCGTGGAGCCTTCGGGTTCGCCTGGAGGTGGAGCTTGATCGCGACGGTGCCCATCGGGGCCGCGTTCGCGCTCTGGTGCGTCCGTACGATCGATCATTACATCGATTACGGGCGTAGCTTTGATAGCCTGAACGGCTTTGTGACGCTCGAGAGAATCGGCGCGCTCGAGGCTCGCATCGTCCTGAGGGACGCTGAGCTGGCCGCGCGCCCGCGGCGGCGCGCCTCCGCGGACTCGATCCGCGGGCTCAACCTCTTCCTCCCGGAAGCGGCAGAGAATGCGCTTCTCGTGGACCTGCCGCACTCCGGTAGGCGGTACGTCGAGGCGGGGCTTGTCTATCCGGATGGCGCGCTCCGAGAGGTGCGCGTGAAGATGCGCGGCGACCACTTCTGGCATTGGGCTGGTCGCAAGCAGTCACTTCGGATCAAGACGAAGAAGAAGAACCTCTTCGAGCGCATCAGGGGCATCAACCTCAACGCGCCGAAGATGCCGGACCAGGTCTCCGGGCACCTCTCCTACTACCTCTCGCGTCAGATGGGGCTGATCGCGCCTCGCAGCGAGATGGTCGAGTTGACCATCAATGGCAGCTATCGAGGCGTCTATGAGTCTTTCGAGCAGATGGAGGAGATGACCATCCGAACGCACGGACGGATGCCGGGGGACCTTTATTCTGGCGACATTGTCCAGCGCAACGCTTTTCGCGGTATCGGTCGCCGGGTGTTTGAGAACGAGGGCCTTTGGGAGAAGTTGGCGATCAACAACCACTTTGAGGCCGATGAGGACGCTGCCCTCTCGAGGCTGATCAACCTCCTCGACGCGTCGCCCTCGGTGGCCCGCGC
>JAQWJQ010000109.1 GCA_029248265.1 Planctomycetota bacterium | reverse complement strand
CCCACGTCAGCGCGGTGCTCTTCCGCGAGGCCCCCGCCCTGGAACGCCTCTTCGAGGTCTTCCGCCGGCTCCCCGACACGAGCGACGTTGTCCTCGAGTCCACGCATGTGCGCATGGACACTCCCGCGGGGGTCGTGCACGCCGCGACCTTCGGGGCCCCCTGGCCCGATGTGGACCCCGAGTCCCTCGCAGAGCTCGGCGGCCCGACCGCGGGTCTGCATCCCGGCTCGCTCCAGCGTGCGGCGGACCAGAGCGTCGTGTGGCCAGGCGGCGCGCTCGCGGCCGAGGCTCACCAGGGCTTCGTTCACCTGATCATGGCGGAGGGTACGGGGACGCCCCGTGCCCAGACGGAGGAGCTTGAGCGCCTCGCCCTCGCCATGCTCGCGGACCCCGCGAGCCTCTGCGTGTACTTCCCCTGCGGCGAGTCCCTTCGGGACGGGCATGTCATGGGCCACATCCGAGCTGCGGCCGCGGAGCAAGAAGCGGTGCCACTGCAGAACTGGGTCAACGGGCGGCTCGCCCAGAGCGATGAGGGCGCCGTGATCGCGGACCTCATCGGGCTCGAGCTCGTCGGTCTTCCTGACACCGAGGCGGTCTTCCCAGAGCGCGCCGACCTCCCCCCTTACGAGGTCCTCGGCTTCCTCCTCGACATCGCTCACCACCTCGCCTTGGAGGGTGGTGCGCTCGAGGAAGGCGTGGTCTACGAGGGGCCCGCCGGACTCCGGTGGAGGGCGAGCCTCAACGTCGAGTCACAGATTGAGCCCCGCCGCAAGGTGGTGCGCTGGATCCCCCTCGCCCCCGGCGAAGAGCCGGAGATCAAGACAACCGCGGAGGCCTCCGAGTGAACCCGTCCAGCCAGAACATCGAACACTTCGGCGCCACGCTCGCCGCGCTCGACGCCGAGATCAACTGGGACCTCGTCGCGACCGTCTACTGTGAAGGAGACGCTGAGGGTTTCTTCGACGAAGAGCGTCGCGCCGCGGTCCTCGACGCTGGGCTCAAGCTCGCGTCGGACCTCGGCGAGGCTCTGCCCTCAGGCGGACGATCTCTCTACGTCGGGGCGGCCGTGGCTGAGCTGGCCCCCATGCTCTTCGAGGCGATCGTCCTCGGAAGGCGCGTGGTCTGGAAGGCGTTGCCCTCTGCCGAGATGGAAGAGCTGACCCGCGCCCTTCGCGCCGTCGCCGTCGAGGGGCGTTCCGCCCTCCCCGAGCCCAAGACCGAGACCTGGCTTGGACGCGAGCTTGGACGCTGTGACCACGTCTGGATGACCAGCGTGCTCACCGACCCCGACGCCTTCCCGGCGCTGCACGACGCGCTGTACCAGCGCCAGGGCACCCCCGAGGCCGTGGGTGGCGGGCACCCCCGTGAGGAGCGCCGGCGCGCCCGGGAGCTGGTCAACGAGGCGCTGGTCGCGTCCGGAGACGGCGCCGTCATCACCACCTCGGAGGAGGAGCTCGCGGTCTGGGAGGCCGCTGCTGAGGAGTTCGGCCTCGCGCTGGAGGTCGCTCCCACCGGGCGCATGTCGGGTGTGGTGGGCGATGTCATTCGCCGCGGAAAGCTGAGGAGAAGGGCTTAGCACACCGGGTCGGCTCCGTCCTGCGTCAGCGGCCCCGCGACTTGCCGCCGGCGTCCAACAGGTCCCGCAGCGCCCCACCGGGCTGAGCGCCGCTCGGCCCCCTGCTCCACGCGCCGTCCACCCTGCGGCGGACCGCGCCGGCGGACGTAAATCGGACGCACCGGCTGGCGAATTTGACGGGTTGCGATCGGCGTCGCGGACGAGGCGAGCCGCTAACATCTCCGCCCCATGCGCTTCCTGGGGAGCCCCTGGCCGCCCCCTTGGCAGCGAGCTCCTCCGCCCTGGAGCGACCGTCGCAGCCCTACCTCCCCACGACCATGTCCAACGACATTCAAAAGATCGAGCTCGAGTACACCGCCGCGGGGACCACCTGCAAGGGCTACCTCGCGCTCCCCGCAGGCACCTCGGCGCCGGCCCCCGGAGTCCTCGTACTGCACGAGTGGTGGGGCTGCGACGACTACGCTCGCGCTCGCGCCGACCAGCTCGCGGGCCTCGGCTACGCGGCGCTCGCCGCCGACATGTACGGCGACGGGCAGCGGGCGGACCACCCGGAGGCAGCAGGCGCCCTGATGACCGAGCTCATGGGCGACCAGGCTGCGCTGTCCGCGCGCTTTGACGCCGCGCGAGAGACCCTCTCCTCCAGACCTGAGGTCGACGGCAGCCGGATCGCCGCAGCGGGCTACTGCATGGGCGGCGGAATCGCCTTGGAGATGGCGCGAGCGGGCGCCCCGCTCGCCGCGGTGGTGAGCTTCCACGGTGCGCTCGAGACCACGAGCCCCGCCGCCGCCGGCGCCGTACAAGCCCGGCTGCTCGTCTGTACGGGCGCCGCTGATCCCTTCGTCCCCACGGACCACGTGGACGGCCTCCGCTCGGAGATGGACGCCGCCGGGGCGCGCTGCGAGATCGTGGCCTACCCCGACGTGGTCCACGCGTTCACCAACCCCGGCGCGACCGCGCGGGGCGAGCGCTTTGGCCTGCCGCTTCGTTACGACGAGGGCGCAGACCTGGACAGCTGGGCGCGCATGGCGGCTCTCCTGACCGAGGTCTTCTGAGCGGCACGCCCGCCAGCGCGGCCCGCCAGGGCCTGGTTACTCCCCCCAGAGCTCAGCGACCGGATAGGGGCCGCCAGCGCGCTCCCAGAAGGCCCCGGTGACGAAGCGGAAGGGACGGTCGAGCACCCCGAGGCGCTCCATCTGCCCGTCGGTCAGGGTCAGCGCCGCCGCGGCGAGGTTCTCGGCCAGCCGCCCCGGGTGGACGGACTTCGGGATGACCGCGGTCCCGCGCTGGATGGCCCAGGCGATCAGGATCTGGGCAGGCGACGCGCCCTGCTCCGCCGCGATGGCGGCGACCGTCTCGTCCTCGAGCAGCAGCGGCTCGTCCTCGCCCTTCATGGCCTGCGGGCGATCCATGGACCCGAGCGGCGAGTACGCCGTCGGCAGGATTCCAAGCGCGCGGCACCCCTCCACGAGGGCCCGCTGCTGCAAGTACGGATGGAGCTCCACCTGGTTCACCTCCGGCGGGCAGGCAAACTGCGCGTGGGTCCGGAGGTGGTCGAGGTTGTAGTTCGACACACCGATGTGCCGCGTGAGCCCGAGCTCCAACGCAGCGGTCATCCCGGCCCAGGTCTCCTCCAGGGGCACCTCATCGAGGCTGAGGAAGTCATCGGGACCGCTGGGCCCCACCACGTCAAACCGGACGGCGACAGGCCAGTGCACGAGGTACAGGTCGAGGTACTCGACCCCGAGCGCCTCGATCGAGGCCCGAGCGCCCAGCTCGACCTCCTCCTCACGGTGCCGGTTGCACCAGAGCTTCGAGGTGATCCAGAGCTCCTCTCTCGAGACGATGCCCTCAGCAAATGCCCGCCGTAACGCCGCGCCAATCTCCTCTTCGTTGCCATAGATGGCGGCGCAGTCGAGGTGCCGATAGCCAAGGGCGAGGGCGGTGAACACCGCCTCCCCTACCTCGCCCGGGGCGGACTTCCAGGTCCCGAGCCCGAGCAGGGGCATCTGATCTCCGTTGCTGAATTCGTGAACACTCATCGGGGCTCGTTGGGTTTCAGGGACAGGTCCACGGACACGAGGTGCCTCGCTGCCCGGAGCGGTTCGGCCCGCGTCCACTGGTTCTTCTCCAGCCCGTTTGCGCTGGGGCGCAGGGAGCGGCGGCCGTCGGGCTCGAGGAGGGTCGGAGCTGGAGTGAGTGGATCCTGCCGCGCGCCTGGCGCAGGCGCCCTGGGTAGAGGCGCAGCGGTCTCCGCCTGGTCGCGCTCGCGCTCCGGCGTCACGTGATCAGGGAACGAAGGAGCGCGACACGCTCGAGGGCCGCGCCGGAGTCCAGCGCGCTCGTCGCAGCATCCACGCCTTCCGCGATGGTCATGCAACGCCCGCATGCCTTCAGCATGAGCGCGGCGCTGAGCAAGGTCGCGTTGCGGGCCGGACCGGAATCACCAGCGAGGACCGATTGCACCATGTCCGAGGCCGACTGGCAGAGGACAGGGTTGTCGGACGAGCCCTGGCCATCTTCGGCCGGACCGAAGAGCGGGAGCTCCGGCTCGGTCGCCTCTTCCAGGCCGAAGTCTGCAGGCTCAACAGTGACCGAGACCAGGTGATTCCCATCCAGCTCGATCCCCCTGGTGCGCCTGGAGACGAAGGGGACCACGCTGCCCTCAGGGCCTTGGAGCGCCACCCCGCGGCGGTGCCCCAGCCCCTTCAGGACCTCGACCGCTGCCCCCAGCACGGGCCCACGCTGGGCCCCGATCAGCATGGCGGAGC
>JAQWJQ010000091.1 GCA_029248265.1 Planctomycetota bacterium | reverse complement strand
CGACGATCTTGCGCCCACGGGCGAGGCTCTCGCGTCGCTCGGCGGTGGTGCCGGCGCCCTCAGTGAAGTAACGCTCGAAGATCGCGCGCTGTCGGTGCTCCGAGGGGATCGGCCGACCGGTGGGGTCGAAGGACAGGGTCGAGAGGCGGGACTTGTAGCCGACGCCCCCGTCGGTCGAGAGCACCAGGCTCGGGATGCGGGTGTGCTTCTTCAGCGAGCGCGCGGCCACCTGGTCCACGGACTCGTTGTTGAGGTACCGGTCGCCGCGCAGGTCCCCCGCGGTGAGCCACGTGTCGCCCGCGAGGTGCCCGAGCAACTCGCGGCTGCGGGGGTGGGAGAGGCCGCCCAGGAAGCTCACGTTCTCACGGTGCTTCTCCAGGGGCTTGGAGACGTTGCTGAAGCGGTAGTCGGCGCCCGGGCCGATGGGCAGCCAGCTCCATTCCATGGCCTCGGCGTTGTCCATCGGCGGCGAGCTCGCGCCGTTGGGGAAGTACACGTAAGCGAGCCGCCTCGGCGGCGCGATGGTGCCCAGTTTCACCGAGTCCTTCACCGCGCGCTCCATGCCGTGGAGGTAAGGCATGGTGACGGTCACGCCAGCTCCCCGGAGGAAGGTGCGTCGGGAGAGGTGCCAGGACTTGCGGCTCATGGGATCGCGCCGCTCAGGGCGCCCTCCGATCCTAGCTCCCCGCCCCCAGATTCGGAGGGGCGTCCTCTCCCGGTGGGGATCAGAAGCGCCCGGTTGGCATTGCGAGACAGGAAGGGCGCGGCGCAGGGCCTCTGTGGGGCCCCCCCCGTGCCCGTCATCGCCGGAAGGACGGGGAGGTGACGATGGCCCGCAACAACGCGCGGCCGGTCCCGCCCTCAGCCGCCGCTTGGCTGGCGATGGCCGCAAGCTCCTCGTCGTCGCTGAAGACAAGGTCGCGGCCGAGGGCGTAGGCGAAGAGGTGCTCAACGACCGAGCCCATGAACCGCTCTCGCGCGGGGCCGGCGAGGTACGCCTTCAGTTCGGGGGCGCCGTTCACCTCTGTGCCGTCCGGGAGCGCGACGCTGGCGTCGATCGGGCGACCCTTGCGCTCGGCCTCAAGGAGGCCCACCGCGTTGTAGCGCTCGAGCGCCACGCCGAAGGGGTCGAAGCTCGCGTGACAGTCGTGGCAGGAGGGGTTGTCCCGGTGCAGCTCCAGCTGCTCCTTCAGGGTCAGCCCCTTCATCTCCGGCGCCTCGGCGTCGAGGTCGGGGACGTTGGGCGGCGGCGGGGGCGGGGGGCTGCCGAGCAGCTTCTCCTTCACCCATACGGCGCGCTTGATGGGGTGGGGCTCGAGGCCGTCGGAGTGACCGGCGAGGAAGGCGCCCTGGCTCATGAGCCCGCCGCGGCCCTCGGAGCGGGGCAGGGCCACGGGCCGGAAGTGGGGGCCGACCACGTCCGCCACGCCGTAGAACTCGGCCAGGTTCTGGTTCAACATCGCAAAGTCCGAGTCCACGAGCGTCATGACGTCGAGGTCCTCGGCGAACACCCGGTGGACGAAGCGCAGGGTCTCCTCGCGCATGTCGCGCTTGACGAAGCGCGTGAACTTCGGGAACCGGTCCGCGTCGATGGTCATGTCCTCGAGTCGGTCGAGGCGCAGCCACTCGGTGGCGAAGGCGTCCACGAAGCGCCGCGCCCGCGGGTCGTCGAGCATGCGGTCCACGTGGGCCTCGAGGTCTCCGTCGAGGGTCCCGAACAGCGCCGCGTTCCGCAGGGCCTCGTCGGGCGGCCCGTTCCAGAGGAAGTAGCTGAGCCGGTTCGCGAGGGCGAAGGGGGAGAGCGGGTCGCCCGCCTCGCCTCCGTGGCCCTCCACGAGGAAGAGGAAGCGCGGGGAGCAGAGCGCCGCGATCAGCGTCTCCTTGATGGCGTCCTCGAAGGTGTCGACCTCCGGGCGCACCTCGCGGAAGAACGCGAGGTACGGGGCGGCGTCGCCGGCCACCGCGGCCCGCCGGAAGGCCCGCGACATGAAGCGGATCAGGACTCGCTCGGCGTAGGCCTCGTCGCCCTCGTTGTCTTCGCGTTCAGGGAAGATGGCGGTGTGGGACGCCGGCGGCCACACCGGATGGAAGGGCGCCTCGACCTCGATCTGATCGACCAGCAGGGGCGGGCCGGGGCTGCGCCGGTCCTTGATGAGGTGGTCGTTCCAGACCCCGAGCAGCAGGATGCCGGAGAGGATCTCGTTGTCCCCGGACTCGGGCTCGGGGATGGGGAGGTTCTCGAGCCGCCCGACGAAGGTGTAGGTCTCGGGTGCCCCGCGGGGCGCGGTGACCACGGCGGCGCCGTCGAAGGTGGAGTAGTCCATCCCGTCGTCGGTGCGGGTCCCGGCGTAGGCCCGCAGCACCGGGTCCACCCTGTCGAAGCGCGCCTCCAGGTCGGCGGTCGCCTGACCCAGGGTCGCCACCAGGGGGTGTGTCTCCGCGAGGGGGGTGAGGACCACGTGGGAGTAGCCGAGAAAGAACGGTCCGCCCAGCTTGAGGTGCTGGCGGCCGGCGCGCATGTACGCCGCGCCGATGACCGTGGAGACCCGCTCCTGGGCGAGCTCTTCAGGCGTCATCTCCGGGCGCGAGTCGAGGGTCTTGCCCGCGTAGGAGAGGCGCACCGAGGGCATCTGCTCCACAGGCACTGGCGGGTGGACGAGGTGGACGCGGTAGAAGCCCTCCGCCGGGATCTGGACCGCGACGCGGGAGTCCGCGGGCTGGGTCACGTCCTCCGCGACGAGGACGTCTCCATCGAGCCGGACGTTCTTGCGCTGGTCGCTCTCTGCGGCCTTCGCGGTGATCGTCTCCGTGGCGGAGGCGATCGAGAGCGCGCGCTCGCGCACCTCGACCTCCTCGCCGTCGGTCGCCTCGTTGTCCAGCTCGGCCTCCGAGTAGGAGACCTGCACATCGTTCACCTCGTCCTCAAGCTTGAGCAGCACCGGGTCCCTGGTGCGCTTGACACCGCCGCGCGCCGCGCTCACACGCATGACCAGGTCGCCCCGCTCGGGGAAGACGCGCTGGAGTTCCAGCTTCGCGTTGGGGGAGGGGCCCTGCCACGCGCCGGGGGCCTTCTCCTTGTGAGGAACTGCGCCGTAGAGCACGAGTCCGTCCGCAGCGATGTGGAAGCGGTTCTGCTGGGATCCCCGGAGGCCCACGCTGACCTTCCTACGGATCGCGTCGAGGGCCTTGCGCTCCTCCTCGGACGCGGCCTTCCCCTTGGGCTCGCCATCGGCGCCGATGATCTCGACGGTGAACTGGTCAGGGTTCAGGATCACCGATTGGTAGCCGCCGGTCCGGCCGCCCACCTTGCCCTTGCCGATCCCCTCCCCGAAGCGCACGCGATAGATCGTGGACTCGGGTCGGGGTCCGGGGGCGATGGCCTCGTCCAGCGCCCGGCGGGCGATGGCCTGGTAGGTCTCCAGATGCAGCGTGGACGCCTGCAGGGTCGCGCCGTTGTTCGTGAAGCCCATCTTCGACTTGGCGTCGCCGGGGAGATCCTGGCCGAAGTCGACGGGCAGCTGGAGCAGCTCCTGGAGAGTGTGCCGGTACTGAGCGCGGTTCAGGCGACGGAGCACCGGCCGCACGTCGCCCTCCTTGGCCCGCGCGGCAGCCTCGAGGCCAGCCTCGATCCAGCCCGTCACCGCCGCGCGCTCCTCGGTGGAGAGCTGGCGCTCGAAGCTCGACGGCGGCATGTCGCCGTTCCGGATGACATCGAGGATGTAGTCCCACTCCTCCGCATCACCGCCCGCAACAAAGTCCCTGTCGAGCTCGTCCAGCCGGAAGGCACCCTTCTGCTTCAGCGGCCCGTGGCACTGGACGCAGGTGGCCTCGAAGATCGGGGCGATCGTCTCCTTGTAGATCTCGTCCTCGACGTCGAGGAAGGAGGTGTGGGGTGGTGCGTGAACGACGGCGGGTTCCGCCCAGGCGAAGGCCACCGTCGCGAAGACGGCCGCTCCGGCGAATACGGAACCCAGTGAGATTCGGCGAGGTTCAGGTCGGTAGGACAGGGACATCGCCCATGAAGATACCCATCTCGCTCGAGATCGACGCCCTGAGCCGCACGCTTCCCCGCGCGCACGCCGGACGGCGGGCCATTCGGGAACCCCGGCGCCTCAGGACAAAGCGTCGCCCGGAACGGGCGGGTAGCAAAGCTCTCCCCAGCCCATCTCTAGACCCTGGTTCATGGAGACCGCGATGATCTGCCCGGAGAGAGCTCGGAGCAGCCGTGCCGCAGGGTCGACCGTGACTCGATTGACGCTGCTCCCCATGGTCGCACCGCCGTGGACGATCTGGCAGCGAAGGAAGTAGAGCACCATCAGGATTCGGTGCAGCGCAGCTCCGGTCCGCTCGTCCCTGAGCTCCTCGTTGAAGGTCCGCGCGCGCCCGCGCCGGGGGCGAATCTGGTCCCACTCCCCGTCGCGCCAGAATCGCTCGATCAGGAAGGGACTCTCCAGAAGAGCGCGTGCATCCTCGGCATGAGCTTCGAGGGTCTGACGGATTCTCTTCTCGGTGTCCACCCGAGTGACCTCACTCGTGAAGCGGTCGAGGGATTGGCGGTCACGTGCGGGCATCCCGGCGTCCCAATCCCAGTCGCCGTAGAGTGCATTCAGGGCGACCCAGCGAAAGACGATGGAGGCATCCTGACCCTCGGCTGTTCCGTCGGATTCAGCGCGCTCTCCCTGGCGTAGGGCCGCGCATGCGCGATGGATCCTGACTCGGAGGTCGTTCTCGGAGTCCTCCCTGACGAGCCGGTCGCGGGTGGGCTTCCAGTGATCACGGAGGATGGCAGCGGTGAGCTGCTCGCCGGTGGGCAGGGTGGTCAAGTTGGGAGGTGGGCTCAGGAGTTACCGTGGGACGGCCGCGGGGCAGCGGACACCCGTGCAGGGTAGCGTGACGGAGCCTCTCGGATCCTTTCCGCCCTGTGGCCGTCGGGCCTCCTGTTCACCATGCATCAGATGGCGGCCCGCTTACGCGGAGCCGCTGACCCGCGCGGCGGCGGCTCGGGCGTGGGCGGTCAGGTGCTCCTTCCTGGCCAGGGCCTCGACGTCGTCGGCGACCTGTGTGGGGTCGTCGAGCTTCAGCCAGGTTCGGATCCTGAGGAAGTTGAAGACCGAGAGGCCCCCGGAGAAGCGGGCGGCGCCGCCGGTGGGGAGGACGTGGTTCGGGCCCACACCGTAGTCCCCGAACACTTCGGCGGAGCCTTCTCCAAGGAACGAGGCGCCGTGGTGCTTGAGGCGCAAGCGGGCGCCGTCAGGGTCTTCCACGCAGAGCTGGAGGTGCTCGGGGGCGAGCTTATCCACGGCCTCGAGCGCGGTGTCCATGGTGGGGGCGACCGCGGCGAAGCCAGCGGCCAGGGCCTGGGACGCGACGGCCTTGGTGTCCAGCGTCTGCAGCTGGCGCGCCAGGGCTGCCTCGACCAGGGGCAGCAGGCCGGCCTCGGTGGTGATGAGGGCGGGCCGGGCGTCAGGATCGTGCTCGGCCTGGGCTAGCAGGTCGGCCGCGATCAGCTCGGGGTTGGCCGAGGCGTCGGCGAGGACCACGAGCTCGGAGGGCCCCGCGGGGAGGTCGATGCCCACGTCCCCGAAGACGTATTGCTTGGCGGCGGTGACCCAACGGTTGCCCGGGCCGACGATGACGTCCACGGCGTCGGAGAGACCCTTGACGCCGTGGGCGAGGGCCGCGATGGCCTGGGCTCCGCCCACCGTCAGGAGGCTGTCCGCCCCGGCTATCGCCGCGGCTGCGACCACGATCGGACTCGGGTTGGGGGACGCGACGACGACCCGCTGGACCCCAGCCGCTCGCGCCGTCACAGCTGTCATGAGCACGGAGGAGGGGAGCGGGTAGCGCCCCCCAGGTGCGTAGCAACCGGCCGACTCGATGGGGACGATCTCGTGCCCGGCGCGCCCCCCAGGGACGGCGACGTCGAGCGCCGAGAGCGCGCCTCGTTGCGCCGTGGCGAAGGTACGGATGCGCGCCGCCGTCCGCTCGAGGAGTTGTCTCGTCGGCGCGTCGAGTTGGTCGGCGGCGAGCTCCAGCGCCGCGCGATCCAGCACGAGTGGCGCGGTGGGATTGAGGCCATCGAGTTCGGTGGCGTACTCCCTGAGGACCGGCTCGCCGCCTGAGCGGACGGAGTCAACGATGGACCGCGCCCCGACTCGAGTGGCCTCGTCGACCGCGCTGGGCGCCGCGGTCTTGAGCTCGTCGAGGGAGATCTCTCTCAGGAGGGGAGGCTGACTGATGGGGAGGCTCATGACCGGCGGACCTCAGGCTTGGCGTCCCCTGCCCGGCGCGTGACCGTCAAGGTGCGGCGGTCGAGCTCGCGCTCGACGTCCGCGAGGGAGACCCCCGCGCGGGCCATCGCGATCGAGGCGAAGTAGAGGACGTCGGCGGCCTCGTGGATCACTTCCTCCCGGCCCTCGGCGTCGGCAAGCTCACCGGCCTCCTCCCTCAGCTTGGCGCCCAGGAGGTCCGGGTCCTCGAAGAGCCGCCCGCTGTAGGAACCAGGCTCCGCCGAGCGGCGCCGCTCCTCGAGCGTCCGCTCAAGGGCGCGCAGCCCCGTGGCTGCACCGAAGCAACTCTCGGTCTCGAGGTGACAGAAGCCGGCGCCAGCCTGGCGGACGACGAAGCGCAGGGCGTCGCGATCGCAGTCGGGTTCGATCCGGACCAGCTCCTGGGTCGCGCCGGAGGTGGCTCCCTTGACCCAGAGGCCGCGTCGACGGCTCTCGTAGGCGCCGACCCCGTTCTCCAGCGCGTACTCGAGGCTCTGGCGACTGGACCAGCACACCCCGAGGGCGCGGCCGGCCTCGTCGGTGACCACCGTGGCGATCAGACCGTCGGGTCGCTCCGAGGTCAGCGGGGCGGCGAAGGCGTCCACCAGCGGCAGGGCCCCGGTGTAGAGCGCCATGCCGACCTGAGCGTCCGCGCCCATGGCATCCAGGGTGGCGACCTCCTCGCTCCCGGTGACGCCACCTGCGACCGTGACGCGCGCGTCTCCGGCGGCCTCAATCAGCCCGCGGACTCGGTCCATGGCGGTGCCTCCGAGGCGGCCCTCGAGCTCCACGAAGGTCACCAAGAAGCCTGAGGTGAACGGCGCGAGCTCGGCCATTCGTTCCTCGACGCTGCGGCCTGTCCGCTTGCGCCACCCCTCCACGACGACCTCGCCGTCGCGGCAATCGAGGGCGACGATGACGCGCTCCTTCGGGAGCTCGCGGAGCAGCTCGGGGCTGGCCGCCGTGCCGATGATGATCTTGGCGGCGCCGCGGTCGAGCCAGCGCCGGGCGGTCTGGAGGTCGCGGATGCCGCCGCCGACGCGGATGGGGGCACGGCGGCAGAGCTCGGTGATGAGCGCCTCGTTGGAGCCCTCGCCCGTGGCGGCGTCGAGGTCGATCACGGCGGTCTCGCCGACGCGGCTGAAGCGGTCGAGGAGGGGGCGAGGATCGCCGGCCTCGATGGCGAGCTCCTCGCCGCCGACGAGCTGAACGGTGGAGCCTCGCATGAGGTCGATGCTGGGGATGATCATTGGACGGTGGGGGGGCAGAGGGGGAGACGGACGTCGCGCCCTGACCGGGCGAGCTCGAGCTTGATCTGGCGGACGGTGGTCACGCCGTCATGGAAGATGGAGGCGGCGAGCACGGCGCTCGCCCCGGCGTCGAGGGCGGTCTCCATGTGGCCCGCGGTGCGTGCGCCGCCGCTGGCGATGAGGGGGACAGAGACGGCGCTGGCGAGGGCGCGGAGCAGCTCGGCGTCGTAGCCGTCGCCCGTCCCGTCGCGGTCCCAGCTGGTGGCGAGGATCTCTCCCGCGCCGAGGCTGACCGCGAGGCGGGCCCACTCGATGGCGTCGGTCCCGGTCCGCCGCGTCCCGCCTGCAACGACCACCTCCCAGCTCGGAGGGCTGTCTGGACGATCGCCCTCTTCGCGGCGCGCGGCGTCGAGGGAGAGGACCGTGCACTGAGCGCCGAGGCGCGCCCTGATCTCTGCGATGAGCTCGGGGCGTTCCAGGGCCGCGGTGTTCACTGCGACCTTGTCCGCCCCGGCGTCGAGGAGCCGCGCGGCGTCCTCGATGCGCCGCACGCCGCCGCCCACCGTGAGGGGGATGCCGATGGCGGCGCGCACGGCGCGGACGGTCTCGACGGCGCTCCCGCGTCCCTCGCGGGTCGCGGAGACATCGAGGAGGCAGAGCTCGTCGGCGCCGGACGCGGCGTAGGAGACCGCGCGCTCCACGGGGTCGCCCGCGTCGCGGAGGCCCTGGAAGCGGACGCCCTTCACGACCCGGCCGTCCTTCACGTCGAGGCAGGGAATGACTCTGAGGCGGACCATCAGGCGGCCCCCCCGGACAAGGTGAGCGCCGCGCGCTCGAGCCAGCGCTCCAGCAGCGCCGCCCCGTAGGCCCCGGAGAGCTCAGGGTGGAACTGACACCCGAGCACGGCCCCGCGCTCGATGGCGGCCACGAAGGGCTCGCCCTCCAGCGAGCGGGCCACGGACCAGCCCTCCGCCGCGAGGGCGGGGGAGTCGTCCAGGCGGAAGCTGTGCGCGAAGTAAGCCTCGCCCGCGGTGAGCATGGTGCAGCCGGGGTCTGGCTCCACCAGGTTCCATCCGAAGTGGGGGAGTCGGGGGGCGCCCGTGAGCCTGCGGGTGCGCGTCGGCGCGACGCCGAGCCCAGGGACGCGAGGCTCCTCCTCGCTCTCGAGGCCGAGGAGCTGCAGGCCGAGGCAGACCGCCAGGGTCGGCTCGCCACGCTCCACACGAGCTCGCAGCGGGGTCACGAGCCCGGCAGCTTCGAGCCGCCCCATACCCGCGCCGAAGGCGCCCACGCCAGGGAGGACGACCGCGGCTGCCCCGCGGATCTCGGCGGGGTCATCCGAGAGCCGTGGTTCGACGCCGAGGCGCCGGAGGGCAGCCGTGACGGACGCGACGTTCGCGACGCCGGTGCGTACGAGGACGACGTCAGGGCTCATGAGAGCACCCCCTTCGTGCTGGGCACGGCGTCGGCGCCGTCGCGGGTGAGGGCCGCGCGCAGGGCGAGGGCGAGGGCCTTGAAGGCGGCCTCGGCGCGGTGGTGGTCGTTGGCGCCGCGCAGGACGTCCACGTGCAGCGCCATGCGGCCCTCGATGGCGAGGGTCTGCAGGAAGTGGGTCAGGTTCTCGCACGCCACGGCGCCGAGCCGCTCGCGCCGGAGGCCGAGGTCGACCTCGGGCCAGGGGCGACCCGAGAGGTCGACCACGACCCGCGCGAGGGCCTCGTCGAGCGGGGCGTAGGCGCTCCCGAAGCGGGTGATCCCGCGCCGTTCGCCGAGCAGCTCGTCGAGGGCTTTACCGAGGACGATGGCGCAGTCCTCCACCGTGTGGTGGTCGTCGACCTCGAGGTCGCCCTCACACTTCAGGGTCAGGTCCAGGCGCGCGTGGCGCGCGAGGCCGTCGAGCATGTGGTCCAGGAAGCGCAGCCCGGTCGAGATCTCCGTCCGGCCAGAGCCGTCCAGGTCGAGCCGCAGCTCGACGGAGGTCTCGCCCGTGTCGCGACGACGCGTGGTGACGCGCGGGGCGCTGGTGGTGGGCAGGGGGTCAGTCACGGGAGGAGCTCCTCGAGGTCGGTGGTACGGTCCAGGCAGAGGCCGGCGCCTGCGGCGCAGAGCTGAGCCTTGAGGGTGCGCCGTGCGTCGTCGCCGCCGCCGGGCGGGAGGACGGCGACGGGCACGGCGCCGGCGGCGCGCGCGCTCTCGACGTCGTCGCGGGTGTCGCCGAGCATCCACGCCGTGCGCACGCCGAGGGCGTCCATGGCGAGGCGGACCGGCTCCGGGTCAGGCTTGAGCGGCGCGTCGTCTCGGGTGATCACCGCGCGGAACAGGTCGGCGATCCCCTGCTCCTCGAGGAACCGCCGCGCGTCGGACCGGGGCCGGCCCGTGACCACCGCGAGGGGGCGTGCCGCCGCGAGGCGCTCGAGGCGCTCGCGGTCCAGCAGCAGCGTCTCTGCGGCGCGCAGGCCGGGCGCCGACGGGGTGCCCTGGTAGAGCCGCTCGAAGCGCTCGGTGACCTCCTCGAGCGAGCAGTCGACGCCGCGCTCCACGACGAGCCTCCAGGTCAGGCGCCAGTCGTCATTGGCGTCACCCGCCGCCTTGGCGCGGTCGATGTCGGCCCCGGTGAGCGGGACTCCGTAGCTCGCGGCCGTCTCGCGGATCGCCGCGCGATAGGAGCTGGAGACATCGGCGAGGACCCCGTCCAGGTCGAAGAGGACCGCCTCCGGAGCGAGCACGCCGCGCATGGCGCGGTCGAGGCGGGTGAAGCTCGCGCTGTCACCGGGCAGGGTGATCCGGAGCGCATCGGTGAGCCCAGGGACGCCGGGGAAGGCGCGGATGGCGATGCCGAGACCCGCCATCAGGTCGCGGACCTGGGAGGCGCGAGGCGTGCGAACGAAGACGAAGTTGCCCTGGCTGGGGGCGACCTCCAGGCCGAGCTCGCGGATCGTCTCGAGGAGCGCCTCGCGCTCCCGCCGGACCCGCTGGACGGACGGGCTGATGTCGTCTGCGAGGCGCCGTGCGGCGGCGCTCAGGGAGCTGGCGGCCAGGGGGTAGGGGTTGCCTGCGGCGCGGAGGAGCTCCAGGACCGCCGGGTCACCGAGGCTGAAGCCGACACGGAGTCCGGCGCAACCGTAGGCCTTGGACATGGTGCGGAGCACGACCGTGTTTGGCAGGTCGAGGGCCGCGACCGTGAGGTCCTCGTCCGCGAACTCGGCGTAGGCCTGGTCGACGATGATGAGGGCGTCGGGGGCCGCCTCGGAGAGGCGCCGGAGGTCCTCCTGGCAGGCGACCGCGCCTGTGGGGTTATTGGGGCTGACCACGGCGATGAGCGATGTGCGCGGGGTGATCGAGCGGAGCACGGCGTCCACCGGGTAGGGGGTCCCCTCCTCCCAGTCGACCTCGACCACTTCACCCCCGGCGAGGGCCGCGTAGCGCGGGATCATCTCGAAGGTGGGGGTGGGAAGAACCAGCTCGCGGCCGGCCGCCAGGAAGGCGAGGCACAGGCGCAGCAGCCCGTCGTCGGCCCCGGCGGTGGCGAGGACCTGAGCCGGCGCGAGCCCGAAGCGCTCCGCGGCGGCCGCCTCAAGCGAGGCGGACGAGGGGTAGCGACCGAGGGCCTTCGAGGGGATGCCGGGCTCGATCTCTTCCGGCGGGCGCCCCTCGTTCCCGGCCAGCCAGAGGTCGCAGGGGGCGAGGGGCCTTGCCGTCCGATACGGCAAGCGGACCCCCGGGTTGGGCTGGGGCCCGGCTGCGCCGTCGGGTGATCCGGCGGCGCCGCTGGTTCCGCACACGCTGCCCGTCGTGGACGGGGTGGCGGCCTTGGTGGAGACGGTCATCAGGGCACCAGCTGGCTGACGCCGGAGAGGACGATGTCGCTACCGCCGAGCTGCTTCAGCCGGGGGACGAGGTCGGCGATTGCTGCCCGAGGGACCGCGGCGCGCACTGCGAAGCCCGCATCGCCGCGCAGCGCGGCGATGGTGGGTTGGCGCATGCTGGGGAGGATGTCGAGGACCCCGTCGAGGTCGGCTGCGGCCACGTTCAGCTCGAGCATCATCCGCTGGCGGGCGTCGAGGACCGAGCGGAGCAGCAGCACCAGCTCGTCCAGGCGGGCGCGGCGCCCGGGGTCGGCGGCGGCCGCCTCGCTCGCATAGAGCCGCGTCGACGAGGAGAACAGCTCGGCGATCACGTCCAGACCGTTGGCCTGCAGGGTCGAACCCGTGGACGAGTTGTCGACGATCAGGTCGGCGTCTTCGGGGGGGAAGACCTCCGTGGCGCCGCAGGTGGAGAGCACCCGGGCGTCGAGCCCCATCTCGCGGATCCAAGCCTCTGTGAGCCGGCGGTACTCGGTGGCGATGACCAGCGGGCGCCGGGGGAGCTTGCCGTCCTCATCCAGGAGCGCGCGGGGGGCGGCGGCGACGATCCGCACGGGGTTGAGCCCTGTGTCCAGGAGCTCGACCACCGGCGCGGCCTTCTCCTCGGCCCAGTCGGCGCCCGCGAAGCCCAGATCCCGAGCCCCGGCGCCGAGCATCTCGACGACGTTCTGTGGCTTGAGGAGCTTGGTCTCCACCGCCGGGAGTGAGACGGTGGGGCGATAAGCGCGGCCGCCCATGGCCACCGAGACACCGGCGTCCGCGAGCAGGCGGATGACCTCGTCTTGCTGGCGGCCCTTGGGGAGCGCGAGTCGGAGCGGGGCGAGTGTGGTGGAGGACGTGCGGGTCGCAGCGGCCTCAGGGAGGGAGTCGAGTTCGAGGGTCACGGTGGCTTCCGGGTGAGGGGAGGCCAGCCCACGAATCGCCGTCAACGAAAGACGCCGGCCCGTGGGCCGGCGTTGAGCGGTGGAACGACTATGTCACACGCGTGCTCAGCACCCGACCCTGGAGGGGTCGTGGTGATGATGGACGGACGCGTTGCTGATCGAAGCGTTCATGCGAATCGGAAGGTAGGTCGGGGCCAGGGGTCTACAACCCACGGCTTCGAGAAATCTTCGCGGAAACAACCAGCCCTCAGACGAGCAGTCTCGCCGCGCGCTGGCGCATCGTGTGGCGTTCACGCACCGCCTCGAGTCCGCGCCGGGCGATCTCTTGGGCCTCTCCGGGGTGCTCGAGGAAGTGAGCCACCTTGGTCTCCAGCTCGTCGATCGTGCGGTAGGTCTCGATCTCCTTGCCGACCTCGAACAGCTCCTGGATGGAATCCGAGTGCTCGGCGATCAGGAAGCCGCCGCAGGCCATCACGTTGATCACCCGCATGGGGATCGCCTCGGGCTGGTAGATGCGGTTCACGTCCACGTGCACATCGGCGCCGCTGTACACACAGGTCAGCTCGTGCCCTTGCTCAGCAAGACCCCTGTACTGCACACCCGGGGCGGCGGCGGAGACCTCGCGCCAGCGCTCGTCCCCCCAGACGTGGATCCCGAAGTCGCTCAGGGCGGACACGTAGGCCACCCGCTTTTGGGACGCGACAATCTCGGCGACCCACTTCTTGGGGTCGTCGGGGGTGCCGTTGCGTCGCGCGGCCTCGAGGAAGTCTCCAAACTGCTCTTCGAGGAGGGCGTCCGAGCTGTAGACGCCGTAGTTGGATCGCTCGGCGGCGAGGACTCGTTCAAGCCGCTCGGAGGTCTCGTCGAAGCTCTCCTCGGAGGAGCAGTTGAACGAGGCGTGCAGCTGGAGGAAGAGTCGCTTGAAGCGCCGGGCCCGGTCGATGAGGCTCGAGCCCACGAAGCAGACGCGCGCAGAGAAGCGGCTTCGCTCCTCTTCGCTGAGCTCGACCGGGGACCTCCTCTCCGTGTCGACCCCGATGGGGAGGTACTCCACCGAGGAGAAGCCGGCTGTCTCCAGGGCGCTCACATCCCGCGGGTGGAGCGTGAAGACGCGGAAGTCCTCTCCGCCGGCAGGGGGAGTGGGCGGGCGGTCTGTCTTGGGGTCGACCTCCCAGGCCACGAGGGGGATCTCCAACTCGTGGCACACGGAGGCCACCTTGGAGTCGTAGTTGATCGTGACCACGCGCTCGGGGCGCAGGGTCTGCAGGGCTATCCGCGTCTCGCGAGGATCCCAACGACGGACCTCCAGGGGGAAGACGGAATAGCCCTCTGCGCGCACGGCCGCGCTCAGTTCGTTGTACACAACGCCGCCCATCCCGAGGCCGACCCACCGCCGGCCCTCTCCGGGGTGCTCGCCGCGGGTCGCCTCTTCGGTGAGCCGCAGCTCGTCCTCGTAGAACTCGCGAAGGACCGGGTGGAGGACCAGCCTGTAGTTCTGCAGCGACGGGAGGTGGTCGAGCAGGTCGGCGCCCAGGGCGAGCGTGAGGCGGCCCGTCCCGAGTGAGTACTTGTAGTCCTGACTGGTCAGGGCCAGACGCATCAGCCAGGGGTCCCGGTCCCAGGCGACCACCTTGCAGTTGGGGCGGGTCCTGAGGATGTGAGCGGCCTGCTCACCGAGGCTGATGCCGAAGAGGAAGACCGTCTCGCCGTCCTGGACGTCTGCGACGGACTGCTCAAGCTCCTTCTTCGGGACGCGGAACTCGCGAAGCCGTCCTCGGAAGCGGTAAAGCGGCGGGTTCGGGCCGCCGATGATGACGTGCCTGCCGCTGTCGGCGAAGAGGATGCGCTCGATGAGCTGCTCGCCCGCTGGGTCCCCGACGAGGGTGCAGAGGTTCTCCTCGAGGAGGGGCTCGAGGCCGGAGGGGAGATCCTCTGCGGCGGCGTCGATCTTGGTCGTTGAGAACAGCCCTTGGAGGCTGCCATCGGTGTGCGTGGGGCCGGTCATGCGAGGAGGTTATGCCGGGAGGCCGATCTGGCCCTCATTCCTCGCGAGGAAAGGTGCCTGCGGGGATTGGATTCGTACTCTCGCTCCCATGAGGAACGCTATTCCGCTGCTCGGCCTGGGGCTAATCGTCGCATGCGCTTCCGGTGACCGGCAGCCCGGGGGAGCCGCGGCGATTGGATCCACGGACCGCTCCGCGGATGGGGGAGCCCCCCTGCTCGAGCTCTGGCTGAAGGAGGCGGAGGGAGCCGCAATGGTGTGGCTGCCTCCTGCGCGAGAGGACGGGGAGCACCTGCGGCTGCTCCACGTCGAGGGGATCGAGACCGGACTCGGCGCGAACGACGTCGGGTTGGACCGGGGGCAGATGGGAGCGGCGCGCCTCGTGCGGTTTCGGAGTGTGGGCGGGAAGGTCCTCCTCGAGCAGATCAACACCGCCTATCGGGCCTCTTCCGGGGGCCCGCTGGAGCAGGCGGCGGCCCAACAGTCGTTTGCTTCATCCGTGCTCTGGGGCGGGGAGCCAGTGGACCGTGCCCGCGACGGCCGGGTCCTGGTCGACCTGACCTCGCTTCTCGTGCGGGACGCGCACGGGATTCAAAGCACGCTGTCGGATCGGGAGCAGGGCAAGTTCAAGCTCGACTTGGAGCGCTCCGCGTTGGACGTGAGTCGATGCCGAGCCTTCCCTGACAACGTCGAGTTTGCCGCGCTCCTCACCTTCACGTCGGACGCGCCTGGACCCCTGGCCAGGAGCAGCGCTCCGGACGGTGGCGCGCTGACCTTCGTCCAACGGCAGGGCTTCGTGCGGCTCCCGGACGACGGCTACCAGCCGCGGCGCTTCGACCCGCGAATGGGCGCGTTCTCAATCCGCTTCCTCGACTACGGCGTGGCCCTGGATGCTCCTGTTACCCAGCGGCTGGCGGTCCGGCACCGCCTGGACCGAGACCCAGAGACCGGCGAGGTCGAGCCCATCGTCTACTACGTGGACGCCGCCGCCCCTGAGCCGGTCCGCTCGGCGCTGCTCGAGGGAGCCTCCTGGTGGGCCGAGGCCTTCGCCGAGGCGGGCTACCCCGGGGCGTTCCGGGTGGAGGTTGCTCCGGAGGGCCTCGACCCGCTGGACGTGCGGCACAACGTGATCCAGTGGGTGCATCGCTCGACGCGTGGTTGGAGCTACGGCAACGCGATCAGCGACCCTCGCACAGGGGAGATCATCAAGGGGCACGTGAGCCTCGGTTCGCTCCGGGTCCGTCAGGACAGGGTCCTCTTCGAGGGGCTGCTCGGGACCGAGAAGACCGGCTCTGGAGCGTTCGATGATCCGGTCGAGCTGGCGCTCGCGCGGATCCGACAACTCGCGGCCCACGAGGTGGGGCACACCCTTGGGCTCGCGCACAACTTCGCGGCCAGCGCCTCGGAGCGGGCCTCCGTGATGGACTACCCGGCGCCGCGCGTGAGGGCCAACGGTCGGGGCGGGCTCGACGTGTCAGAGGCGTACGGCGTGGGCGTGGGGGCGTGGGACTCGCACGCGATCCGCATGCTCTACTCGCCCGTGCCGGACGGGGAGGAGGAGGCGGACTTCCACGAGCGTCTGCACCGGCGAGCCGCTGACCGCGGGCTCCGCTACCTCACCGATCAGGACGCGCGCTCGGCGGGGGCCGCGCAGCCCTACGCGAACCTTTGGGACGACGGCGGTGACCCGGTGCGCGCCCTCGAGGAGGCCCTCGAGGTCCGCCGCATCGCCCTGCGCAAGTTCGGAGCGCGGAACCTCGCGTACGGCCGGCCGATCGCCGAGCTTGAGGAGGTGTTCGTCCCGCTCTACCTGCACCATCGATACCAGGTGGAAGCCGCAGTGAAGATGGTGGGGGGCGTTCTCTATGAGCACGAGATGAACGGTGGTCGCCCTCGGCCCATGCGGGCCGTGCCCCTGGATGATCAGCAGCGGGCGCTCGCCGCGCTGACCGCGACGCTGAGTGCTGAGAACCTCTCGATCCCGGCCTCGGTGCGCGGGTTGCTCTATCCGCGCCCCCCCGGTTACGGCCGCTCGCGGGAGGTCTTCGACCGAGGCGCTGGGGCGGCCTTTGACTGGCTCGGCGCCGCGGAGGTGGCCGCTCGGATCACAGTCTCCGGCCTCTTCGAGCCCCAGCGGCTCATGCGGCTTGAGCTCCAGGCGGCGGAACTGCAAGGGGCGGAGGGACGGGCGGGGAAGAAGGCCCCGATCGACGCCGCCGCCGTGGTGACCTCGATCTTCGGGGTGGCGCGCATGCCCGCTGTGGCCCAGGGCGAGGTCCCGCCGGACCAGAAGGCGGTGAAGGAAGTGGTGCTCGCCGTGGTGGCGGAGGAGGCGCTGACGACCTACCTCCGCCCGGGCACGCCCAGGGAGGTCCGGGCGGCCCTGCGGGTGGCGCTCACCAAGTTCGGTTCGGATCCGGAGGTCACCAAGCGAACGGGGCTTGGGGACCTCCAGTTCGAGGTCCGCAGGGTTCTCCGCCAGTCGGTAGCGGCGCCGGCCCTCTCTCCGGCGGCGAGGGCCTCGGAGGCGCCTCCGGGGAGCCCGATCGGCTCGGCAGAGGAGCCCTGGTGCTCCATGCGTTGACGGCTGACTACCCAAGGCGAACCGCACAGGGGGGGACCGCGCGGATACCATCCTCGCGTCCCGGAGGGACCCTCCTATGAAGCTGATTGCATCCGTATTGATCCTCGGCGCCTCCCTGGCGCTCCCGGCGAGCGATGTCGAAGAGTCCGATCTCGACCGCGCGCTCGACACCATCACGGCGGACGAGATCCGTTCGGACCTCTTCTTCATCGCCTCTGACGCGATGAAGGGGCGCGACTCCCCGTCGCCCCAGCTCAAGATCGCCGCGCGCTACATCCGAGCTCGTCTCATGCGCCTCGGCTTTCAGCCGGGCGCCCAGGAGGAGTCCTATCTGTACGACTGGACCTATCCCCAGAGCGGGATGGACATGGGCAGGACCTCCCTCGCGATCGAAGGCAAGGACGGTTCGCAGCTCAGCCTCACCATGGGCGAGGGCTACTTCATGCCCCAGTCGGCGCTCGGCATGCGCGAGGTGAGCGGCGACGCGATCTGGGCAGACGACCTGAACTCCAAGTCGCTGGACAAGCTCAAGGCGCGCGGCAAGTGGGTCGTCGGGACCAACTCCCGGGGCCTCTCCATCAAGCGCCGCCGGGCCCTCGAGGAAGGCGGCGCGCTCGGCGTGGTCGTCCTGCCGGACGAGCGCAAGATGAAGAAGACGGTGGCCGAGACCTTCGGGCGTACCCTCGCCAACGTGAAGGCCCCGCGTCTGTCGCGCAACGCCTCGACGCGCGAGGGCTTCCCGGTCCTTCACCTGAGCGAGGCCGCCGGCAAGTCCGTGCTCGGGATGATGCCCAAGAGCCGCAAGCTGGGCAGCAAGCTGTCCCTCGAGATCACCGAGAGCTGCGGCTACGGCCGACTTGAGGACGCCCAGCTGGAGAACGTGGTGGGCATCTGGCCCGGCTCGGACCCGAAGCTGAAGGACCAACTCATCATCATCTCCGCCCACTATGACC
>JAQWJQ010000090.1 GCA_029248265.1 Planctomycetota bacterium | reverse complement strand
GCTTCGTCGCGTCGGACCTGGGCAGTCCCTCCTTTGTCGAAGCGGCGGTGGATGACGTGATCCTGCTGAGCGCGGACGGTGGCTGCCCTCAGCCCGAGAACTATTGCGCGCTCTCCCCCAATCAATACACCGCGGGTGCGGTCATGGGGTTCACGGGTTCGACCGACGTCACCTTGAATCAACTGGCATTGACGGTGGCAGATGCGAACCCCTCGGGCTTCGGGCTCTTCTTCTTCGGGCAGGGTCGGGACCAGGTCCCGGTGGGGACCGGATCTCTCTGTATCGCCGGAGCATTCGTGCGTCTTCCGGCAGTCCAGACCGACGCGACCGGCGCCGCGTCGTACCCGCTGGACTTCCCCTCGCTGCCTGTCCCGCTCGCCAACGGTGAGACCTGGAACTTCCAGTTCTGGTATCGCGACTCGGTGCTTGGGATTCCGATCACGAACTTCTCCGACGGCCTCGAGATCAGGTTCTGCCAGTAGGTCGGGGTCGGGGCGAGAGTCGAGCTCCACTCGCCCCACCCTGGAGCGACCCCCAGGAGAGAGGCCGAAGGAGCGGCCTCCTCCAAGACCAGGGGCACGGGCTTCTTCAGGGAGCCTTCGCCTCGGCCGGCGCTGGGCGCGGTCGGAGGGTGACCGTCACGGGGTAGTGGTCGGAGACCTCTTCGAGGACGCCGCCCCGGGGCAGGGTCGCGGCGGTGGCGCGGGCCATGGCGGCGGGGGAGAGGAGGATGAAGTCGATGCGCTCGAGGAAGCCAGCCTGTGCCTCGGGGGTCTTCGAGTGGTCGAGCACGCGGCTGGGGAAGGTGCCCCCCGAGGTCGCTTCCTCGCCCAGCATCCGATACGCGGCGTCGGTGACCCCGGCCTCGGCGAAGCGCGCGAGCACGCCGTAGTCAAAGGTGCGCTGGTCGATCAGGTTCTTGCCGCCCGCGCGCCGCTCCCGCAGCGGGGTCTGCCCGTCCAGGTGGGCGCAGTCGAGGGGATGGTGGGCGTTGAAGTCGCCGAGGACCACGACCTCGCGGCCCGCGGCGGTGAGGCGCCGGATCAGGGGCGCGAGCACCGCAGCCTCCTTGCGGCGGAAGGTCCAGTCGCCGGGGTGAAGGTGGACCACGACCACATCCAGTCCGGCGGTGCGGGCGTGCAGGTAGCCGTGGTGCATGCCCTTGAGTCGCCGCTCGATCACCTCGATGGGGGTCCGCGACGTGAGCGCCACCGGGTAGCCCGACTCCTTCGCCATCACCGCGTACCCGTGGCCCCAGGCGCGCGCCGTCTCCAGCAGGCGCTCCTCGGTGAAGCCGTTGACCTCCTGGAGCGCGACGACGTCGGGGGCCTGGGCTTCGAGCCAGCCCTGGGCGGCCTCCACCTGGGTCCCATCGAGGAAGCCCCTGAGGACGTTCCAGCTGATGATCCGGAGACTCTCTCCGCGGCGGTCTGCCTGCGAGGTCGGTCTCGGCTCTGCAGCGGGTCCGAGGGAGGCGGTGGTGAGCGCGATGAGGAGGACCAGGGATCGAAGGAGCATGGCTTGAGGCTACAGGCTGCCGCTCATTGCGTAGGGCTGATCCCGCCGGCGGGCTCCGGGTACGCTTGGGTCCCGCTGGGAGAGGGCATGATGAACGAACCGTACAAGGGGACAGAGTTGGCCGCGTCGCTGGTCGCGGCCTACCGAGAGACGCTCTATGAGGTCGAGGGCGCTCAACCCATGGTCCTGCGAGTGGGGGAGCGGAGCGAGCCGTTGGCGCAGCTGATGGAGGCCGGGGGGCATACGGGCGCGGTCTATATCACGGCCTGCAACCCCTACAGCGAGCCCCTGGGGGGCGCGGAGAACGGGGCGCTCCAGGACGGGTTGAGGGAGGCCCTCGCCAGGGAAGGTGCGGTCCTCCTTGACGGGCGGGGGCGTCACCCCGGCGGAGGCTGGGACCCGGAGGCGAGCTTCCTGGTGTTCGGGTTTCAGCGCGATGAGGCGGCCGAACTCGGCCGCCGTTGGCGCCAGAACGCGGTGCTCTGGATCGGACCGGGCGCGGTCCCAGAGCTTCTGCTCCTCAAATAAAGCCTCCCCAGGGGCTCCTGGGACGGTCCCTGGGACCGTATTGAGAATTAGTCTCAATGCAATTGAGAATCAGTCGCACTGGTCGTAGGATCTTCCGCGCTCGAGGTGCACCACGGCTTACCCAATGGCCGACATGCGCTTCACCCCCCACACTTCCCTCCTCCGACTCTCCGCTCTCCTGGCCCTCACCGGGGCCGCCACCGCCCAGTCTGCGACCGACGCCTTCGACTTCGACATCACGCCGCCGTTCCGCGGCGCTGCCACAGCGCAGTACGCCGGTTGGGACGTCTTCACCGTCGCGTTTGGGGGTGTGAACCTCCCTGACGACCCGGCCTCGGACCTGTCCGCCACCCTCGAGCAGACCGTGCCTGGGGCGATCATCACCTCGACGATGAACATCTACAACCCGGGCTCTGCGTCCGCGTTCGTGGTCGACGTCGTGGTCGCCGAACCCCTCAAGACCGCGGTCCTTCAGGTGCGCTCTCTGGGCAACCCCCTCGACGACACCTCGTTCGTCCTGACCTACGACAACGGGGGCGTCACCGAGGAGGTCTTCCCGAGCTCGACGCAGCTGCTGTCCCCGATCGGCGGGTTCGCCGCGGAGAAGGCCTTCGAGTTCGACCTCACCGGATCCGCCGCGAGCGTGACCGAGTTCGAGCTGCGCTTCCTCGCCGCGGCGGCGAACTGCAGCCTGTCAGCCGCCCTCCTCGACGTGGACGTCGAAGGCGAGATCGGCACGAGCTACTGCACCGTCGCGCCCAACTCCACCGGCGTGACCGGTGAGCTCAACGCCTTCGGCTCCACGAACGTCGCGGACAACATGGTCGAGCTTGAGGTGTCTGCGCTGCCCGCCTCCACCTTCGGGATCTTCATCACGAGCCAGACCCAAGACTTCGTGCCTCTCGCTGGCGGCGGGACGGGCACGCTCTGCCTCGGCGGTTCGATCGGTCGCTTCGCCCTCTTCTCCTCCGGGTCTGCTGGTGAGTACGCGGTCACGCTCGACCTTGGACAGCTCGCGGGGCCCACTGGCCCCGTGGCGGTCCAGGCCGGCGAGACCTGGAACTTCCAGGTCTGGCACCGTGACGTCGGCACTCCGCCGACGAGCAGCTTCACCGAGGCCACTGCAATCAGCTTCCAGTGATCTCGGTTAGGAGGACTCAACTGATGCTGCTGCCGTTCCTTGCACTAATGGGGTCTGTCACTCTCGTCGGTGCGCAGGCGACCCAGGTCCCGATGGCTCGTGCACGTAGCCCGAAGCTCGCGCCGCTCTTCAGTGAGCGGCAGGCTCCGCGGCTGCCCTTTGCACCGGCTCTCTACGGGCGAGGTGTCGCTGCCGGCGATATTGACGGGGACGGCGCTGTGGACTTTTGTATCTCCACGGC
>JAQWJQ010000070.1 GCA_029248265.1 Planctomycetota bacterium | reverse complement strand
GGTCATCCTCGCGCACGAGGCTCTGCTCCCAGCACAGCAGTCCCACCGCCGCCGCGCAGCTGACCCAGAAGACCGGCCCCGTCCCCGCCTGCCAGGCCAGGAGGCCCAGGGAGACGGCCGTGAGGAGGTGGAGGGCGCGGGAGACCCTCAGGGCCCCCCCCACGCCGAGCCGGGCTGGAATGGAGTGGAGCCCGCGGCTCGCGTCGAACTCGGCGTCCTGGCAGGCGTAGATGAGGTCGAACCCCGCGACCCAGGTCCAGACCGTGCAGAACAGCAGCAGGACCGGCGCCAGGTCACCCGAGAAGTCCCCCCGGACCGCGATCCACGCGCCCAGAGGCGCGAGACCGAGGGCCACGCCAAGGACGAGGTGCACGGCTGCGCTGAACCGCTTCACGTAGCTGTACCCGAGGAGCACCGCCAGGACCGCCGGGGAGAGCCGTCCCGCGAGCCCGTTCAGCGCGAACGCCCCTCCCACGAAGACCGCGACGGACAGGAGCACCAGCCCGCGGGCGTAGCCGACGGCCAGCGCCCCGCTTGGAATCTCTCGCCGCGCGGTGCGCGGGTTCTGCGCGTCGATCTCTCGATCGACGAGCCGATTGAACGCCATCGCGGCGGTGCGGGCAGAGACGGCGCACAGCACAATCAAGGCCAGCGTCGGCCAGGCGGGGGGGCCACCTGCCGCCAGCCACGCCCCCATGAGGGCGAAGGGGAGGGCGAAGACCGAGTGGCTGAACTTCACCAGCGAGAGGGTGGCGGCGACGCGGCTCACTGGCTGGCCCCGTCAACCCCTGGGGGCGTGGTCCCGGGGTCCCCCCCAGGCTCCTCCAGTCCGCCCCAGCGGGCGCCCACGTCCTGCGCCACGCCCAGCCGATCCAGCGCCTTTCCGACCACATGAGCCACGAGGTCATCGATGCTCTCTGGCAGGTGGTAGAAGCCCGGCATGCACGGGAGCACGATCCCGCCGAGCCGGACCGCGCGCAGCATGTTCTCGAGGTGGATCTCCGAGAGCGGCGTCTCCCTGGGCATCAGGACCAGCCGGCGCCCCTCCTTGAGCGCGACGTCCGCGGCGCGCTCCACGAGGTTCGAGCTGAACCCCGCGGTCACCCGCGCCAAGGTCCCCATGCTGCAGGGGGCGATGATGACGCCACCCGTGAGCGAGGTACCGGAGGCGGCCGGGGCCTCGATCGCGTCACTGTTGAACACCCGCACGCGTTGCTCCCAGCCCTGCGGCAGGCCCGCCTGGCCGAGCCAACCGGGGAGCGCGTCAAGGAGGCGCTCCCCGCGGACCCCCGCCTCCACCCCGAGCTCATGGCGCAGCACCTTGCAGCCGGCCTCCGTGATGGAGAGGTCCACCTCACATCCGGCGCGCAGCAACTCGATCACGAGGCGCTCAGCGTACGCGTGGCCGCTCCCGCCGGTCAGCCCGACGAAGTACCTCAGGGGTCGCTCTGTGCTCATGGGTTATCGGGGCAGGGCGCCGACCAGCAGCGCGAGATTGAAGAACGCGTGGGACCAGGCCGCCACGCCGATCCCGCGCCACAGGAACAGGGCCGCGAGCAGGACCCCCGCGGTCGCACGCCAGGTGAAGACCGCGGCGTCGTAAGGCTCCCCTCCAGGCCCGAGCCACGCCGTGAAGGTCTGGAGGTGGAAGGCTGCGAAGAGGGCCGCTGAGCCCACGGAGGCAAGGGTCACCGCCCCGAGGCGAGAGGCCCCAGGCACGGCCCCCAACCATGTGAGGCACCGCTTGCTCAGGAGCCAGAGCAGCGAGAGGGCGCCGAGACGGAAGACGATCTCCTCGTAGGCCGCACCCCCGATCACGAAGCCTGCCCGAGCGGCGGTCGCCCCGAGACCTGCGCCGGAACCAGCCCCCACCGTCATGGTCCCCACGTAGGGGGACGCCACCTCGCTCGCCGCGAAGAGCACAGGCCCCAGGACGAGCGCGCCGATCAGGCCCTCGAGCAGCGTCCGTACGAAGCGCGGGCCCAGCGCGGCGCCGTGCTCCCGGCGAACCTGGAGTTGGAAGGCGATCAACGCCGCGACCGCCAGCGCCCCGAGCCCAATCCGTCGCGCCTCCACGAGGTCGACGGCCCCGAGCCTGGAGAGCGGGAAGCAGAGGATCGCCTCGGCCACCGCCCTCGGCTGCCCGGGCTCCCCGGCGCCCGTGAGCTCGTAGGCGAGGAAGAGGGGCAGCATGGTGAGGAAGCCAAAGGCCACCCCACGGGCGGGTCCATCGACCCGCAGGGAGAGCACCCGCGCCTGGGAAATGGGCTCCTCCTCGTCCGCGCCGTCGTCCTCGTCGTCGTACTCGACCATGATGGCTTCAGCCTCTGACCTCGTTCACCCCATCGAGCGACGGAACCGACCCGCGGTGGATGCAGGCGATCCCCCGCCAGAGGCGCTCGTACCGGCAGTCCACGAGGCCGTCCTCCTCCATCTCCGCCTGAAGTTGGTCTGGGGCAGGCCACCCCTGAACCGTGTCGTCGAGGTAGTCATAGGCCGCGCGGTCCCCCGAGAGGGCGCCGCCAATCCGAGGCAGGACGTGCTCGAGGTAGGCCCGGTAGACGCGGCCGAACGCATCCTGCCGCGGCATGCTGAACTCGAGCACCAGCACTCGCCCGCCCGGACGGACCACCCGCGCCATCTCGCGGATGCAGCGGCGTCGGTCCGCCACGTTCCGCAGCCCGAAGGCGATCGTCGCGGCGTCGGCGACCGAGTCACCCAAGGGCAGGTCCAGGCCATCCCCTTGAAGCCAGGCCATCTCGCCGCCCCGGCCGGAGTCCTTGGACGGCGCCAGCGCGACCATCTCGTAGGTGAAGTCGACACCGACGACCTGAGCACCGGCCTTCGAGAAGAGCAGCGAGAGGTCCCCCGTCCCGCACGCCACGTCCACCACCGTGGAGCCATGGCCCGGGGCTCCAGCGGCCGCCATCACCTTGCGCCGCCAGCTTCGATCGACGCCCCCTGACAACACCCGGTTGGCGAGGTCATAGCGCCCGGCGATCCCGGCGAACATGGAACGGACGGCGGCGGGATCCGGCAAGGGAGGTGCAGAGGAGGCGGGTTGAACGGGCGGAGGCGGCCTGAAGCCGCGCGCGCAGGTGCCCAGAAATGGACGCTGCGCCCGCGATTCGCTCGCGGGCGCAGCTGGGATTCTCAGCGCCCGGAGGAACCGAGCGAAAGACCTATGGCGGGAGCACCAGGCGAAGCAGAGAGGGCTCTCCGCGGCGCCGAGGCGATCACTGACGCCAGTAGTCCGAGAGGATCGTGACCTGCGGGACCGGGACCGATTGGATCCCCTGCACGTAGGGGTTGGTGTCGAAGCGAGGGGTACCGGTGACGCCCAGGGCGAGGACATCGATCACGCCGCTGCCCCCGATCGGGTTCGGCACGGAAGCAAACAGGAAGCGGGGCTCCGAGGTGTTCACCCCCGCCCCGGCGGGCGTCCGATAGGAGGCCTTGCTGTTCGCCGGGATCGGCGACCCCGCGCTGAACGTGTTCGCAGGGCCCGGGACGCCGCCCAGGTTCCGCTGGTTGTCGAAGGCGATGTCCACCGGGATCCCCGAGAGCTGTCCCAGGGACTGGCTCAGCGAGAGCGGCACGCCGTACTGAAGATCGCGGAAGTTGGCGTTTCCCGCACCGATCTGGGTCAGGGGAATCTGGCCCGCGATGGCGCTCTCGATTCGAAGTCGCGAGATGGCGCCGACGCCGAGGTTACCCGGGTTACCCGTCGCCACGTCGATGGGGCCCTCGTGGACCACATAGACCGAGCCGTCGAGGTTGATCGGGTCCACCTGGATCTGCTTGGGCGCCTGGAAGTCAAACGGGAGGATCCCGATGACGTCATCGAAGCCCCAGCCGTTGACCCCGTTCGGACCCGACTCGAAGAGCGCGACCGTGCCGGAGCGGTTCAGGGCGTAGGCGAAGTACACGCCGCGCTGGAAGGAGAACCCGAGCATTCGGGGCGTGACGCACACCTCGAAGGGGCGGTTGAGCTGCGAGTTGATCGTCCGGCGCACGTCGAGCGTGGCGGCCGCGATGATCGACATCGTGTTGCTCAGCTCGTTGCAGACGAGGATGTCCTCGTTGGTCGGCTCGAAGGCGATTCCACGCGGCGAGTTGCCCACCTGCACGGTCCGGATGACCTGGTGGAACTGAGCCGACTGCGGGTTGATGTCCACGAAGGTCACCGTGTCCGCCAGCTGGTTGCTGATGGCCAGCAGGTCGATGTTCGGGCCCATGGCCATGGACGTCGGGTCCGGCACTGCGATCCGCTCGATGACCGTCATACGGTTCGAGTTGAAGACCACGATCTCACTCCGCGGACGGTCCGCCACGTACAGGAAGTGGCCGAGTTGCTGCCGCATCTGGTACTGCGTGCAGTTCTGCGACTGGGTCTGACCGAAGCTCGGCCCGAGGAAGAACAGGTTCTGCTCGAGGGTCAGCAGGCCCGTCGGCGGCGTGTTGCTCGACGGCACGGGGAACGGGTTGCCGGAGACCAGCAGGTTGTTCGTGACCGTGTCGATGGAGGTCGGCTCGTTGCCACCGATGAAGGGCGACACGCACTGGGGCGGGAAGGCCAGGGTCGGCGGGTTGGGGTGGGGCGCCCAGGAGATGATGTTCTCGTAGCCCGGGTTGAGCCCGCCGAACTGGTTGACCTGTGCGGGCGCGAGGGTGTTGGGCTGGTTGCCCTGGACCGAGGCGATGACCTTGAGACCATCAAGCGCGCAAACGTTGCCGCCGCCGGCCTGGCAGCCGAAGGGCGGGGGCGCGTTCCGGAGCGTGCCATCGAGCGCGTGGCCGATGTGCATGTCCGTCACGGTGCTGATCAGCGGCGCGCGAACGATGAGGTCCTCGAGGCTGCTGTCCCTGACGAGCGTGAAGACGCCGGCGGAGCCGCCGTTCACCGTGCACTCGCCCGGGTTCAGCAGGGGACGGATCGTCGGGTTCTGCGTGACGTTCTGGTCGTAGGGGAACCGCGACTCGCCCTCGAGCGGGAAGGGCTGCGAGGAGATGGGGTTACCCGTCGACTGCCCGAACCCGTTCAGGTCGAGCACAGAGAGACCCGGGCTCGCGCCACCGCGCGCCACGTAGATCGTGTCGGGCGCAACCGGAGCGTTGACGAGGCCGGGACCCTCGCCCGTCTCGAAGAAGCTGCTGGTCCCGAGGCTGTTGACGTTCGTCTGGAAGCCACCGGCGCCGTCGGGGATCTGGCTGAAGTCCTCGATCTGCTGGGTCGCCAGGTTGACGTCCACCCGAGAGAAGGTGCCGCAGGTCAGGAACTCCGGTCCACGACCGGGGAACGAGAAGCCGGGGAACAGCTCGTAGGTCGACATGTCGTACGGGCTCACCGGGAGCGTCGTGAACGGCATGGTCGTGAGCGACGTCTGCGGACCGAACGTGATCTGGAAGGCCGACGAGAGCGAAGGCGGGTTCACCCCAGCGATCACCCCGACGGAGAACGGCTGAACCGGCTCGGTGAAGCTGACCCGGACCACGGTCTGCGGGTCCACGTCCACCTCGCCGTTGGTCGGCGTGATGAGCGGTGCAGAGGTCGGGGGCGGCTCGGTGATCACCTCAGGAGCGAGCGTGTCCAGGCCCACGGTCGACGACGCCAGGATCTGATCGACGAGCGTCTCTCCGTTCGCAGCGCGGAGCGCCTTGCTCGCGGAGAAGCGGATCTGGACGCCGGTGGCGAAGGTGTCGAACGTGTTGAGGTCGTTGTCATTGTCCGCCACGAAGACGACGGAGCGGTCCGACACCAGCTCAGCCGCGTTCGGGATGAAGGAGCCGACCCCGGGGAAGCCGTTGGCTTCGGGGACGAGCGCGATGAGGAAGCCCGGGTTGGCGGGGTCTTCCTCGACCCATTGGACGAGGTTGAGCTGCGGCGGGTTGCCCGTGGCGGGGCCCGTCAGGGTCTTACCACCGATGAACACCCTGCCCGGAGCAGGGAGCGAGGCGCCGCTGAACGGATCCAGCGTCGTGACTCCCACGGCCCCCGAGAGGGTCGGGCTCGACGGGCTCGGGTTCACGACCGAGAACGGGTCGAGCACCTGAGTGAAGTTGGCGAACATGTAGTGGTTCCCCGCATTGCCGTTCGGCAGCGTCGCCGTCGGGTCGAAGAACGGAGTCGGCAGGATCGGGTTGCTCCGCGTGACGTGCGCGACGATGTCGTCGTTCGAGCGGATCGCGATCACCTGCCCCGTGGGCGTCCCCGTGGAGTCGAGCTCCGGAACGCGGTGCGGCAGGAGTTGACCGAAGCCGTTCCCCACTTCGTTGAGCCGCAGCTGAGCGCCGGAGCCGGACACGCCGTCCTCTGACGCCTTTCCGCCACTGCAACCAGCGACCAGAGCGGAGATGGCGAGACCCGTGGCGAGTGTGCGAGCGATGGGCCGAAGGTCGGCCGAGCTAGCTTTGTTGACTTCTTCGCGCATGAAGAGCATCGGGGGGGTTGGGTGCCGCTGAGAGGAATTCCCGGCGGCGGCGGCCTGTTGGCCACGTGTCGGAGTGGAGGACCGCCCCATCCGTGACGCCGAAGGCGCCGAGCGGGGCGGTTGGAAGCTGAGGCTCACGCTGAACAACGTCAACTCCTGTGCCGGCAGCCCGTTGAGGGCTGGGGACGTGACGCAGGATGCAAGCCGCTGACACAAGCTAAAGAGCAGCGGCCAGTGGCGGTTACGAACAGTCAGCGCGGATAAAAAAGAGCGGCTTGACGCGGCTCCGCCGGGGGCGCGGAGGGCGGCGAGTGTGCGAAACTGCCCCATCGATGGATGTGAAGCGCCGGCCCGAAGGGCAGGACCGCTCACAAATGCATCCGTCAGGAGGCTGCAACCGATGGCTAGTGTGAAGACGCCGGGGGGTGGTGTCAAGGCAGGCCTGCGGCTGGTGCCACCCGGCTTGAAGTCGGCGGACCTGGCCCGGAGGGTCCCGCGTTGGGTCCGGTGGCCGCTGCCCCCCTCCCTGCAGCCCCCTCCGTCGCCGCCCTGGCCCGCCGACCGTCGAGCGCATAGGAGGACGCCACCGCAGTGCCTTCTTCGCTTGTGGACCAGGAACCGGTATCCTCCCGCCCATGGACGCAGGGGGAATGGACATGGACCGCACGCCGGCGACAGAGGATCAAGCCGCAGCCGCGCCGGGGCAGCCGCCCGGGAGCGCAGGCGCTTCGGGCGACCACATCTTCAACCCCGCGGCCCTTGAGGACCTCGGATCCCCCGAGCAGGGCGGCACCTCGGCCCCGGAGCGGATCACCGAGGTCGGCCTGCGCCCCGGCGCCCTTTCCGAGTTTGTCGGGCAAGGCGGCGTCGTCGAGAACCTGCGCGTCCACCTGGACGCCGCGCTTGAGCGGGAGGAACCGCCGGACCACGTCCTCTTCAGTGGGCCGCCCGGACTCGGCAAGACCAGCCTCGCGCGGATCATCGCGGGAGAGCTGAGCACGAGCTTGCAGCCCACCTCCGGCCCCGCGCTCGACAAGCCCAGGGACCTCGTGGGCCTGCTCACAAGCCTGAAGCGCGGTGACGTCCTGTTCATCGATGAGATCCACCGCCTCCCTATCGCGGTCGAGGAATACCTCTACACCGCCATGGAGGACTTCAGGGTCGAGATGACGCTGGATAGCGGCCCGCACGCTCGCATCCTCCCGATCGAACTCGAGCCCTTCACTCTCGTGGGCGCCACGACGCGGGAGGGGCTCCTCTCTGCGCCCTTCCGAGCTCGCTTTGGCCTGTCCATGCGACTCGACCCGTACCCCGCCGCCGAGCTGGAGCAGATCGTCCGGCGCGCCGCAGGCATCCTCGGCGTGCGCATCGAGGACGAGGCGGCCGCGATCCTCGCCGAGCGCAGCCGAGGCACACCTCGGATCGCTGGCCGGTTCTTGAAGCGGGCGCGGGATCGAGCCCAGATTGACGGCAACCGCGCCATCGACGCGGAGCTGGCCGAGGCCACGCTCGCCAGCATCGGAGTGGACGGGCACGGCCTCGAGGAAATGGACCGCCGCATCCTCCGCTGCCTCGCGGACCACGCGCCCCAGCCTGCGGCGCTGAAGACCATCGCCGCGGTCATCGGCGAGATGGAAGACACCATTGAGGACGTGTTCGAGCCACACCTGCTGCGCTCCGGCTTCCTCCGCAAGACACCGCGCGGGCGCGTGATCACCGAGAGGGGCATCGCCCTGATCGGCGCGGAGCCCCCCCTGGCGCCAGAGCAAGGCGGCTTGCCCTTCGCCACTTGAACCTGTGCCTCACCAGCGCCTGCCTGGCCCTCGCCATGGCGGGCTGCGCCCCCAGGGTGTCGACCCTGGGCGAGGCCTCCACCCGTCCACCGGCGAAGGTCACGGCCACCAGGCCCCTGCCGAGGCCGCCGCAGGCCCCCCAAGGGCGCGGGCCGACCCTCCCCGCTTCGGTGGTCGTCGAGTTGACCCGGCTCACCGGCGCGACCGAGATCCGCTGGTCGAGGCCAGGTGGGCGGCCCGGCCTCGCGGAGCAGATCGGGGGCCGAGTCTTCGTGAACGGCGCCCCCGCCGCCGCCCCCGCCCGGGTCGACGGCCCCCTCGTCATCGACGGCCGAACCTACGACGGCACCCTGCTCCTCAGCACGTGCGCAGACGGAGGCCTGACCGCGCGCATCGACGTGGGGCTCGAGGCGTACGTGGAGGGCGTCGTCGCCTCAGAGACCTCGATCTGGTCCGCCGCGGCGGCTGAGCTTGAGGCGCAAGCCATCGCGGCTCGGACCTACGCCGTCGCAACGCTCCAACAGCGAGCGGCCGGCGGCACCGAGGCGCAACTCGCGGACGGCGTCATGGACCAGGCCTTTCAGGGTCGCCACGTCCCTGGGTCGTCCGCCCGGGCCCGGGAGGCTGCCGACCGCCTCACCCGCGCCGTGCGGGCCACAGCGGGGGTCGTCCTCCTGCGGGGAGACCGCCTCGAGGAGGCGCGCTACCACGCGGCGTGCGGCGGCCACACCAGCGCCTTCCGCGACGTCTTCCGGAAGGAGGTCCGTGAGCGCGATGCCCGGGGCCCGACCGGCACCCCATGCACTCCCTGCGCCCGCCGCGCTGCGCAGGAGTCGATGGCGGGAGCCCCTGATGCCACGCGCCCCCTCGGATGGATCGAGGAGCTCAGCCCCTCCACCCTGGCCCGGGTCGGCCGCGCCTTCGGGCTGCCCGGCGCCCCAAGGCGCATCGGGCCCGCGCGCACGGACGCCGGCGGCCGGTGGCTAGACGTCGCCCTCGAGTCCAACGACGGGGCCGTGACACGGGTCCCCTTCGAAGCCTTCCGCAAGGTCGTCGGCTACAGCGTCCTCAGGAGCGGCGCCCTGGTGGCCACGGTCCCCAATCCCTCTGACCCGCTCCTCGGCGGGGGCTGGAGGGCCCAGGGCCGCGGGCGCGGTCATGGCGTTGGGCTTTGCCAGGAGGGGTCCCGAGACCTCAGCAGGGCCGGCTGGACCTCAGCGGACATCCTCGCCCATTACTACCCAGGGGCGACGCTGTCGCGTCCCCTCGCAGGCGACGCCAGCGAACTCGCCGCCGCCACAGACCGATGACCGACCCCAAGACCGCCCAGGGAGCCGAAGACAAGCTGCCCTCCTCCCGCCAGGCTGGGTTTGCCTTCCAGGTCAAGGCCACGGCGCCTGGCGACCCCGAGGCCAAGCGCGCGCGAGTCGGGTGCTTCACGACCCCCCACGGCGACGTGCAGACCCCGGCATTCATGCCCGTGGGCACCCGCGGGACCATCAAGGGCGTGCTCCCCAGGGACATCGGCGAGGTCGGCTCGACCATGATCCTGGCAACACCCTGCACCTGCACCTCCGGCCGGGCGAGGACACCGTCGCCGCGCTGGGCGGGCTCCACCGCTTCATGTCATGGGACGGCCCCATCCTCACCGACTCCGGTGGGTACCAGGTGTTCAGCATGGCCGACATCTCGACTCTCGACGACGACGGAGTGACGTTCAAGTCCATCGTGGACGGCGACCGGATCAGGCTCACCCCAGAACGGGCGATTCAGATCCAGCAGCGCCTCGGCCCCGACGTTTATATGGCCTTCGATCACTGCCCCGCGGACCCGAAGGACCGCGCCTGCGTCACCGAGGCCACGGACAGGACCCATCGATGGCTGGAGCGCTGCGTCGAGGTCTACGACGGGGCCGGCGGCGTCGAGGGCTCCGGCCAAGCCCTCTTCGGCATCGTCCAGGGCGGCGCCTTCGAGGACCTGCGCCAGTCCAGCGTCGACGCCGTCGCAGCCCACGGGCTGGTCGGGAATGCGATCGGCGGGGTGAGCGTCGGCGAGGACCGCGAGTCCATGCGCATCGCGGTCGAAGCCGCCGCCCCGCTCTTGCCCGCCGACCGCCCTCGATACCTCATGGGCGTCGGAACGCCTCGCGACTTCTTCGACGCCATCGCCGCGGGGATCGACCTCTTCGACTGCGTGACCCCCACCCGCCATGGGCGCACCCACCAGGTGTGGACCAGCCGGGGCCGGATCAACCTCCGCAACGCCGGCTGGAAGGACGTGGACGAGCCCCTCGACCCCATCTTCCGCGCGCCCCATGTGGCGGATGTGCCCATCGGGGTGCTGAGGCACCTGTGCCTCTCCAGCGAGATGCTCGGCGCGACCTACCTGTCGCTCCACAACCTGCACCTGTTCCACGAGCTCATGCGGCTCATCAGGGCGGCGATCCCCAAGGGAGAGCTCTCTGCCCTACGCGACCATTGGGTCCCGCGCCTCGAGCGCAAGCTGACGCCCGACGAGTTCTTGGCCGGCGAGGCCTGACACCCGGTCAGCGCCGCTTGAAGTCAGCGCCGCTTGAAGTCGGGGCAGACCTTTGCGTTCGGGCGCTCGCGGCGCCGGCACGCATCACCGTAGTCCCACTTGCAGCGGTCGCACAGGTATCCGCCGCCCGCTCCGCCCATGCGGAGGGACAGCGCCCTGAAGGGCGCGAGCAGGAAGCGAAGCCAGGAGCCCATGCAGCCTACGGACCCGGGCGCCGCCCCTCTCAGGGCGGCGCCCGATCCGGATCACCTGCGAGCCAAGCTGCCCGCCAGCACCTCGATCCGGCCGATGTCGATCACCGGCGGGGTGGCGATGGAGGTCACCGTCGCGAGCACCTCGGGCTGCACCTCGATCCCGAACACGCCGAGGTCGTACCCCTCGAAGAGCCCGAGGTCGTATCGCCCAGAGCGGCAGGTGACCTCGGCCACGGTGCCCCCCGCGAACGACAGGAACCAGACCTCTTCACCGTCCACCTTGCGCGACTCCAGCCAGCCCCGCTCGCGGAACCGTCCTTGGCGCGCCGAGCCACGGGCCTCACGGGTCTCGAGGTAGGCGTTGACCTTGGAGAGCTCCGCGTCGTGACGGCGAGCCTGGTGGTTGACGTCCTCCCGGAGGCTGGCCAACTCCATGCGGGCCACCGCGGTCCGGTGACGGGTCTGGGCGTTCTGCAGGGTGATGGTCCCCTCCGGCGCCGACGCGATGACCGCGTCGTAGGCCACCACGACCCCGCGCCAATCCTCGGAGGTCGGGGAGCGGAGCTCGATCACCCGATCGAACGCAGCGTCCGCCGCGGTCAGCTGCGCCGCGGTCGCCTCGGTGATGCGCGGGATCACGACCTTGGGCTTGGCCGGGGCCGCCACGGCGGTCTTCGTTGAGGCCTTCGTGGGCAGCTTGACCTGCGCGGCCTGCCACGCCGCGGCGCCGCCGGCGGCGTCCGTCGGCGTCAGCATGGAGGCCTCGATCCACGCGCGAGTGTTGCTCGGAGCCTGGATGAGGACCCAATCCTCCGCCATGGCCGCTGCCTTCTTTGCGCGCTTGATGAGCTTCACCCGCTGGCCGGCGTTCAGC
>JAQWJQ010000050.1 GCA_029248265.1 Planctomycetota bacterium | reverse complement strand
CAGCCCGATGACCACTGGTATCAGCAGGTAGTAGAAGACCTCGTAGCTCAGCGACCAGGCGACCGTGATGATCGGCTCGATGTCGAAGATCCCCGGCAGCAAGAGCAGGTTCTGCACCACGTAGACCGACGCGGTGAGAGCCTCTTCGGGGATCCGGCTGCGATCCGGCCGGATCACGGAGAGCACGATGTAGACGGCGAAGACCACGAGGAAGGTCGGGTAGATCCGAACCAAGCGCCGACGCATGAACCCGATGAAGGGCCTCGATCGCTCGATCAACGTGCCATAGATCAAGAAGCCACTCAGCACGAAGAAGAGGTCGACCCCCGTGTTGCCGAATCGTCGCAAGGCCCACGCCACGCTCTCCGTCGCGCTGCCCGCCATCACCCACCCCTCTGTCAACGTGACGAAGTGGACGAAGAAGACGAGCGTCACCGCCACCCCCCGCAGGCCTTCCATCGCGAGGATGGGCGTACGGTTGCCATGTGAGATCTCGAAGAGCGAACGGAGTTTCATCGCGGTGTGTTCGCTGTACGGTCGGTCGCTGCCTGGCCCGTCCGGTCGCCGCGGCGCCCGACGGTCGCTCGTGCTTGCGGGGCGAGCCGAAGAGGGGGCAGGGTGGTCGGCGCGTTGAGTGGCTGAATCGGGCCTCGCGCCTGTTCTCTGACTCGTCTCCGTGCCGCGCTGGGCGCCGGGTCCAAGCAGCAAGTGGCAGCTTAATCGCTTATCCGCCTGGCGTCATCCGTGGACCGGTCGCGCGCGCCCCCTAGGCCTGGAACAGCGGACGGCGGCGGCCTCCACCGGATCGACTCAGGACCTGGCGGAGCTCCGCGAGGACCTCCCCTTGGCGCTCCACGTTCAAGGCCAGGATCTGGACCTCCCGCTTGAGATCCTCCAACGCCTGCTCTCGCTCAAAGACCCTCAGCAGCGCTGCGCGCGGAAGGCCTTCCAAGCTTTGGACGTCATGCTCATCAAGCGCTGCCAAGAGGGTTCTCTCGGACAACTTGGCCGCTTCGGCCACTTCATCCTGACGGGCACGGAGCCGCTCTCGCTTGATCCGATGTAGACGCAAGGCGTCCTCCACATCGACCAGCGCCCTCCCCTCATCCAGCCTTGATGAGCCCCTCCGTCTCGACCTGGAGACCGATCGCTGCGGAGCAGTCCCATTGGCCACTGAGCTCCGCAGCTGGCCAGAGAGAGCCGGCCTGGGGACGATCACCTCCTCTGGGATGGCCTCGGCCGTCACGCGGGCGGCCTCCTCCGTGGGCCAGACCTCGACCGGCGCGGCAAGCGGCCCCACCTCTGCGTCGACTGCCGAGACGACGTACGTGGCTTCGGTGCGCCGCTCGAGGTTCCTCAACCAGCGCGCTGCCTGCACGACGATGGCCACCCCGGTCAAGAGAGCCACAAGGCCCATCGAGAACAGCGTCATCTCGCCCCCCTCGTCATCGGATCAGACACGAAAGAGCAGCGGGTGCCTGCGCGCAAGGTGCAGTCGCGCTTGGGGGCCACGGCTTGCGCGGGGTCTTGACTCAAGTGGCTAGCGGACAACTGAGAAGGGGGATTCGGACCGTTGAAGCCGTGACAAGCAAACAGGAAATTCTTTGTTGATACGGAGTCTCAACAAGGCCGTTCGCGAGATTCAATCAGCTACTGGACGCCTCAGAGTACGCCTTTGGAGAATCTTCTCGTGACAGGGGGGAATGCCCCATCCGCCCCAGGAGTCGTGCCTAACTCCATCCCCTAGCGCAGAGGGTCGCATCAAGACGACGCTCGGCGCGCAACGGGTCGGGCACCATCCGCCGGCCGCGTCTCGAGCGAGCCTGGACGAGGAGCCCCCCTCCCCCGTCCGCCCGTCCAACTGGGCGCGCCGCGCCCAGCACCACCCTCCAGACACATCGAACGCTCGGGTCCGGAGTCAGCCGAGGTCCCTGACCCCGCGGACCCAGGCCTCAGCCCGCTCGCAGGCCGCCTCGATGGTCGCTGGCAGCTGCGCAAAGGCTGTGTGCAGCCGAGCCGGATCCGGCACGAAGCCCACTCGGAGCAGGTCAAGGCGGTCCGCATCCCAACAAGCCATCACCTCTGGATCCAAGGTCACGAGGCGCCCGCTGTGGTGGCGGCAGGCTTGCACGAGCCGCTCGAAGCCCAGCCCATCCAGGGGCAGCACGCCGCCGCGCTCCCGGAGCTCGACCGCGAAGTGCGCCGCTCGGCCTCCGTGCCCAGCGTCCAGCCCCTCGTCCTCACGACAGGCGTCATGGAGGAAGGCGAAGCAGCGCGCCACGAGCGGCTCGGTTCCCTCCGCCTCACAGATGAGGGACGCATTCATGTAGACCCGCTGCCAATGGGTCGGCCCGTGGTATCCGTTCGGGTCGAGCACGAAGCGCTCGCGGCTCGCGTCGAGGAGCGGCTGAAGCGCCGGGTCGGGCGAGCGCCAGGGATCATCAGGGAGCATCGCAGTCACCGCTTCGGGTCCGCTGGCGAAGCACCGGAGGGACCGAACGCAGGGAGAGCCCCCAGCGCAGCGCAGGCCTCCTGGCGATCCGCACGCCGACGTCCACAGAGGGGCTCCGAGCCCGACGCCGACCGAGGGCGCAGGGCTCGGGTCCGCTCTCAGGCGGAGTAGGGCATTGAGGAGTGGTGCAGGTTGATCCTGACCGACCCGTCGCCGGCGAGGAAGTAACCGAAGGAGTACTCGACCTTCACCTCGTCGCCCTCGGGGGAGGTGAAGAAGTAGTTCCCCATCGCCGTCGCGGTGCTACCGGAAGTGATCACATCGACGTTCTCGAAGCGAACCGCGGTCCACCCCTTGATCGCGAAGCCGGAGTCCTCGGGGCAAACGCCGTTGGCGGCCACAAAATAGGACATGGCCTCTTCGAAGGTGGAGCGGAACTGCGCCTCGGCCGCGAGGGTCGGCTTGAAGAGGACGGGGGTCATGCCGTAGGCGTAGAGGTTGGTGACGTGGTCGGTCGCGACCGTCACGAAGTCCCCCTTGTTGGCGTGGGCCGCCGCGATACGAACGATGCCGTCGCCCCAAGCCTGCTGGGCGGCGAGGACTTGGTCTTTGGTGATGTTGCTCAAGAAAAGGTCTCTTCTGGTCAGGTGTGATCCGGGTTCAGGGGCGCCCACTGGGCGCCGCGCGGGCGGGATCATAGTCCACCGAGGAAGCCGAGGCCACGCAGCGCCCGCGGAGCCTCAAGCGGCGCGCCCCCCCCCGACGCGCCGCGAGGTCCCGCGGCCCCGACGGCGCGCGATCCGGCCCCTGCAGTAGGCAGCCGCCGGCCCGCGCGGTATCCTCGGCCCCCGCCAGCGCCCGTAGCTCAGCTGGATAGAGCATTCGCTTCCTAAGCGAGAGGTCGCAGGTTCGAATCCTGCCGGGCGTGCCACTTACCGCCTTTGGCGCGGCGCGCTGTCGCGCCCCGCCGGGGCGATCGATGCCTGGCCGGGCGCTCTCGGCGACCGACCGGGGGTGGCTGAACCGCCCCCCAGCTTGCTGCCACTCCGATAGCCCATGGACCAGATCCCGCCGCCCGCCTCAGCCGTGGGTGAGGACGAGGTGACCGGCGCCGGGCCCCGCAGCCTTGTCGCGCTCATCGCCGCGGCTGCGACGCTCTGGTGGGCCGTGTCCCGCGGGCCAGACTCCGACCACGGCGACAACGCCCCGCCCGCCGTTGGTCCTCGGGCCGAGTTCCTCGCGATCGCGAAGCGCCTGATCGACAGCGAAGACCCCTACCTCGGCACACGGCAGCTTGCCGCCCTCAAGCAGCGCGCGAGCGACGCCATGCCGGAGTCTGACCGCTGCCGCCAGTCGCTCCGCCTCGGCCTTCAGCTGCTCACCCACGGTGACGTGGACGGAGCGATCGGCGCCCTCGACACCGCCGCGCTCTCCATCGAGCAGGGCACCCAGCTCCGGAAGAAGCTGCGCTACCGGATCCACTTCTGGCGGGCCGTCTGCTACCTCCGGCGCGCGGAGGTCGTGAACTGTATCCGCGAACGCAACGGCGAGTGCTGCGTGTTCCCCCTCGCCGGCGGCGGGCTCCACGCAGACGCCGCGCCGGCGCGCGCCGCCCGCGAGAGCCTGCTCGACGCGCTCGCGATCGACCCGGAGGACCTCCCCTCCAGGTGGCTGCTCAACCTCGTGTGCATGGCGATCGACGAGCACCCAGGCGGCGTCCCCGAGCGCTGGCTGATTCCCGAGAGCGCCTTCGATTCAGATTTCAATATTGGCCGGTTCGAGGAGGTGGGCGCCGAGCTTGGCGTCGACGCCTTCAACCTCTGCGGCGGAGTGGTCGTGGACGACATGGACGGGGATGGTCGGCTCGATATCGTCACGTCCACGTTCGATCCGAGCGGCGCCCTCACGTACTACCG
>JAQWJQ010000047.1 GCA_029248265.1 Planctomycetota bacterium | reverse complement strand
GTCCAGGCGCAGCTCAAAATCCTCCGCGTCCTCCTCGACCTCGGCAGCGTAGAGCTTGAAGCAGCCGTCGAGCAGCTGGATATGCTCCTCCTTGAACTGCTCGGTAGAGGCGAGTCCGAAGACCAACTGGTGGAGCACCTGCGCGGTCACCTCCCCTCCGTTCAGCCGCTCTGCGGCCTCGGAGAGGAGCTCCTCTGGCTCGCCCTCGAAGGTCGGCGCAAGACCCTCGCCCGCATCGAACCAGTCGGTGCTGTAGCCGAAGTTGAGCTCGAAGAAGCTGACGGCGGGAACCCGGACCTTCGCCACCCACGGATGGACGTCGCCGCCGTCCTGGGCTCCCGACGCAGATCCGAGAAGGAGAGGGAACAGGGCGGCGACGGCGAGGGGTTGGTTCAGCATGTGGCGGCTCTCTCGGTCTTGGTCAGAAGCATGACAGGGTCGACTCTCCACGCCCACGTCCCTGCGTGGCGGCGCTCAGGACAGGATCCCCTTGACGAGTTCCCCGTGCACGTCTGTGAGGCGGAAGTCGCGGCCCTGGAAGCGGTAGGTGAGCCGCTCGTGGTCGAGCCCCAGCTGGTGCAAGAGCGTGGCGTGCAGGTCGTGGGTCGAGACGGGGTCCCGCACCACGTTGTAGGAGTGATCGCAGGTCTCGCCGTGAGTGACCCCCGGCGCGAACCCGCCGCCGGCGAGCCAGATGGGGAAGCAGCGCGGGTGGTGATCCCGACCATAGTTCTCCTCGGTGAGCTCGCCCTGGCTGTAGACCGTCCGCCCGAACTCACCGCCCCAGACCACGATGGTGTCGTCGAGGAGCCCGCGCTCCTCCAGGTCCTGGACCAGCGCGGCGGAGGGCTGGTCGGTGTCCTTCACGCACTTGGTCAGGTCCTTGGGGAGGTTGCCGTGGTGGTCCCATCCCATGTGGAAGAGCTGCACGAAGCGCACGTCGCGCTCGGCCATGCGGCGAGCGAGCAGGCAGTTGCGCGCGAAGGTCCCTGGCCGGCGCACGTCCGGGCCGTAGCGCTCGAGCACAGCCTCAGGCTCATCGGAGATGTCGGTGAGGTCCGGCACCGCCGCCTGCATGCGGAACGCCAGCTCGTACTGCTCCACCCGCGTGTCACGCTCGGGGTCCTCATCCTCACGCAGGCCATTCAGCCGCTCGAGGTCGTCGAGCATCGCGCGCCGCCGGGCCCGGTCGATGCCCGGCGCGTTCGCGAGGTAGAGCACCGGGTCCTCTCCGCTGCGCAGCTTCACGCCCTGGTGGCGGGTCGGCAAGAAGCCGCTCCCCCACAGCCGCGCGTAGAGGGGCTGCTTCGTGGCGCTCGAGGACACCATCACCACGAACGTCGGCAGGTCCTCGTTCATGGAGCCGAGCCCGTAGGACAGCCACGCCCCCATGCTCGGCCGCCCCGCGAGCTGCGAGCCGGTCTGGGCGAAGGTCATGGCGGGGTCGTGGTTGATGGCCTCCGTGACCATCGAGCGGACGATGCAAAGCTTGTCCGCGATCGCGCCCGTGTGCGTGAGCAGGTCCCCCATCAGCGCGCCGCTCTCCCCCCGGCGCGTCGCGCCGAACTTCGACGGCGCGATGGGGAACGAGGACTGTCCCGAGGTCATCGTCGTGAGCCGCTGGCCCTTGCGCACGGACTCGGGGAGCTCCTGACCGAACTGGTCCAAGAGCCCGGGCTTGGGGTCGAGGGTCTCGAACTGTGAGGGCGCCCCCGACTGGAAGAGGGAGATGACCCGCTTCGCTTTGGCCTTCGCTCCCGGGGCCTTCGCTCCCGGGGCCTGCGCTCCGCCGAGTGCGGGACTCAGGCTCCCGAGCGCGAGGGCCCCGAGCCCGGCGGCTCCACCACCGAGGAAGGTGCGCCGGTTGGTGCGCAGGGCGGCGCCCAGAGCGGCCGACCGCCGAAGGTCTTGTTCGTCGCTGCTCATCGCTGGGTGATCGCCTCGTCGAGGTTCAGGAGCGTGGAGGCGATCATCGTGTACGCCGCCCACTCGGGGGTGCGGGCGCGCGGCGAGGTGGCCGTGGCCCCCACGCCGAGCAGCTCCACCGCGGCCATCGAGTCCGCCTCGAACTCGCGCCGGTACCGCCCGAGGGCGCCCTTGAGGACCTCGAGCTCGCCGCCGGTGGGCCCGCGGGAGAGGACCGCGCGCATCCCGAGGGTCAGCCGCGCCTCCTCGCCTTCGGCCTCCAACATGCGCTTCGCCAGGTGACGGGAGGCCTCCTGATAGGTGGGCCCGTTCAGGAGCGCCAGCGCCTGGAGGGGCGTGTTCGTACTGGGCCGGCGCGCCGTGCAGAGCTCGAAGCCCGGCGCGTCGAAGGTGGTCAGCTGCGGGTGCGGCACGGTCCGCTTGCGGTAGGTGTAGAGGGAGCGGCGGAACAGGTCGTCCCCCGTGGACTCCACGTACGCCCCCTGACCGGCGCCGCCCGCCAGCTCCTTCCAGAGCCCCGCGGGCTGGTAGGGCTTCACCGACGGTCCGCCCACCTTCTGCACGAGCAGCCCCGACGCGAGCAGCGCCTGGTCGCGCACGCCCTCCGCGTCCAGGCGGTGCCGCGGGCCCCGGGCCAGCCAGCCGTTGTCCGGGTCACGCTCGCGCGCCGCTGCGCTCGCCTCGGAGGTCTGGCGGTAGGTGGCCGAGAGCGCGATCCGCCGCTCGAGCGCGCGGAGGTCCCAGCCGCTCGCCACCAGGTCGGCGGCGAGGTGATCGAGGAGCGCGGGGTGCTCCGGTCTCGCGCCGCGGATCCCGAAGTCCTCGACCGTGGCGACCAGGCCGCGCCCGAAGAAGCTGGCCCAGGTCCGGTTCACCGCGACCCGCGCGGTGAGCGGGTTCGTGGGCGCCACCAGCCAACGCGCGAGGCCGAGTCGGTCCCGGCGCGCTCCGTCGGGGAGCCCCCCGAAGATCTCGGGGACGTCCGGCGTCAGGACCTCTCCTTCGGGATGGTCGTACTCCCCACGGCGCAGGAGGCGCGTCTCCCGGGGCACCTCTCGGTCACGGAGCACCATGGCCGTGGGGATCTCGTCCCGCTCGAGCCGCGCTCGATCTCCCCGCGTGCGCGCGAGGCGGCGCCGCACCCCGGCCGCCTCCCCGTCGAACGCCGCCAGGAAGAAGCGCACGCCGCCCTCCGCCGAGGCCCGCTCCCGGGCCAGCGCGAGGACCTCTCCGCTCCCGAGGACCCGCCCGTCCACCCGGAGGTCGCGGACCTCGCCCGCCAGGTGCCCGGCGTAGCGGCGGGTCCCGACGCGCAGCGGCTCCTCGGTCGCGAGGGTCCCGTCGAGTCGGTCGACCTCGGCCTTGAGGCCAGCCTGCACGCCGTTGATGAACACGGAGACGCCCGCTGCCTTGCGCGAGCCGTCATAGGTCACCGCCACGTGGTGCCACGCGCCCTGCACCAGGGGCTCCTGGCCCACGACCTTGATGGCGTTGCGGTCCCAGTCGTGGATCAGGTGCACGGCAGGACGCATGCCCTCCAGGAGCACGAGGTCCACCCCGCGGTAGCGGTCCGTGTCCTCCATGCGGCTGAACACGGCGCCGTGGGCGTCCGGCCTCAGCCAGAGGGACACCGTGAACGGTCGGTCCTGCTCGAACTCCACGGACCGGCCCAGGTCCGGCGCATTGGCGCGGGTGCCGTCGAGGACGAGCGCGCCCTCCACCTCCAGCAACGGCGCCTCCCCGGGCTCGCCTCCGCCCTGCGCCACACCCTCACCCTCCGCCCGGAAGGCAGCGTGACGGTCCGCGGCGCTCTGCTCGAGCTCCAGGAGCGACCCCTCGAGCCCGGCGATCTGCGCTGCGAGCGCGTCGAGACGAGCCTCCTGTTCGGCGGAGGGCACGCGCAGGATCGGCGCCACGTTGCCCCGGACCTCCGAGTAGACGCCCTTCTCGTCCACCTGATCGAAGAAGCCGAAGAAGCGGTAGTAGTCCACCTGGGAGATGGGGTCGTAGCGGTGATCATGGCACCGAGCGCAGGCCACGGTCAGCCCGAGGAAGGCGGTCGCGCTGGTCTCCGCGCGGTCGGCCACGTTCTCCACGCGCCACTCCTCGTCGATCGACCCCGCCTCGGTGACCGTGCGGTGGTTGCGCTGGAACCCGGTGGCGAGCACCGCGTCGCGCCCGCCGCCCTCGATCAGGTCCCCCGCCACCTGCTCCATGACGAAGCGGTCGTAGGGCATGTTCGCGGCGAAGGCGCCCAGGACCCAGTCGCGCCACGGCCACTGGTCCCGACGGAAGTCGTTCTGGTAGCCGTTGGTGTCGGCGTAGCGCGCGAGGTCGAGCCACTCGCGGGTCCGATGCTCGGCGCGGGCGTCGCTGGCCAGCAGCCCGTCCACCACCTCGGCGTCCGTCACCTCGCCCGAGAGGAACGCGTCCAGCTGCTCGAGGGTCGGCGGCAGGCCCGTGAGGTCGAGGTGCACGCGTCGCAGCCAGGTCGCCGGGGCCGCCGGCGGTGACGGCGACATGCCCTGCTCTCCGAGTCGATGCAGCACCAGCAGGTCCAGGGGGTCCTGGTTCCACCCGGTGAGCTCCCCCGACGGGAGCGACATGGCAGGGAGAAGCGGCGCCTCGACGGCCTCGAAGGACCAGTGCCCGGCCCACACCGCGCCCTCCTCGATCCAGCGCCGGAGGACCTCGCGCTCGGCCGCCGTCGGCGCCTTCCCCGTGGAGGGCGGCGGCATCAGCCGCTTCGGGTTCTCGTGCACGAGCCTCGCGAGCAGCTCGCTCTCCTCGGGCGCGCCGGGCTCCACCACGAACAGCACGTCGTCATGCACGTCCAGGCGCAGGTCGCCCTTGCGGGCTGCCGCGTCGGGGCCGTGGCAGTCGAAGCAGTACTCCGACAGGATCGGCAGCACGTCGCGCCCGAAGTCCACAGGCCCGTCACCGCCGACGGGGACCAGTGCGAGGAGCGCGAGGATCATGCCCCCAGGATAGTCCGCCGCCGCGGGATCAGGTGGCTCACCCTGCGGTGATCAGCGCAGCTCGTAGCAGGCCATCTCCACGTCGCTCCGCACGTAGACGCGACGGTCGCGGAGCGTCGGGTGATTCCAGCACTTGCCCTCGAGGGCCTCGAAGCGCAGGCGCTCGGTGACGCCCTCGCGATCGAAGTCCGCCACGATGACCTCCCCGTACTCCGAGAGGATCAGGAGGCCGTCGTCCGCCAGGAGGATCTGACCGAAGCCGTGGCGGCCCTCCTTCCAGTGGCGCTCCCCCGTCTTCCAATCGATGCAGGCCAGGAGCCCCCCATCGAGGCCGACGAGGAGGTCGCCGCGCTTCACACCTCCGTTGAACTTGAGCTGGAAGCGCCGCTGACGCCAACGCTCCTCGACCTCCCAGCCGGTCGAGTCGCCATCGTCACCACCGCCCGCGGCGCGGCGCGGGGCGACCCTCTTGGCGCCGTTGCTGAACACGCTGAGGAGGACCTCACCATCCACCACCAGCGGCATGACGCTGCCGTTCTTGAAGGTGTTTCCCCAGGGGGTGAACCAGAGTTCCGCCCCCGTGCCGAGGTCGTGGCCCGAGAGCCCCTCGAGCCCGAACACGAGCAGGTGCTCCTCGCCGTCGAAGGTCCCGACCCAGGGAGCGGTGTACCCCGCCGGCCGCGTCCCGCCGCGCCAGCGCACCGTCCCGTCCGCTCGGTCATAGGCGAGGACCCCGGCCGCCGCAGAGCCCGTTGAGCCGCCAGGGTTCACCCCGGGGACCACGTAGACGGTGTCCTCCAGGACGAGGGGCGAGCACGCGATCCCGAACTCGATCAGGCCGCCGCCGCCGTCCTCGAGCATCTCCCGGGTCCACAGGACTCGCCCCGTGTGAGCCTCGAGCGCGTTCAGCCGGCCGTTCGAGCCCACGGTGTACAGCACGCCCAGACTGAAGGTCGGCGTCGCTCGCGGTCCGACGCCGCCGAGGTAGGTGTCGTAGCGGTCCTCGTCCGCGTGGACCCACCGTTCCTCACCGCTCCCAGCGTCGTAGGCCACAGTGCACTCGTACTCGCCGCGCTGCTCCTGGGTGAAGAGCCAGTCTCCCACGAGCACGAGAGACGACCACCCCTCGCCCACCGGCCGCTTCCAGAGGAGCTCCGCCTCGGCGGGGGCGCCGAGGGTCTCTCCACGGGCGACGCTGTCCCGCTGTGCGCCGCGGAACGCAGGCCAGTCCCCCGCCGAGAGTTGGAGGGCTCGCGCCTCGAGGGGGTCCCCCTCGGGCTCCACGAGCGTGATCGGCAGGACCGTCTGGTCATCGAGCCCGAAGCGGAGCGTGGGCATGCTCGACCCCGAGGTCCCGTCGGTATGAACGAAGGGGCGGAGCGCCGCGAGGACGACCGTGAAGAGGACCAACCCTCCGAGTCGAACAGCGGCCCGATACCCGGAGAGAAACAGCCACCAGAGCGCGAGGAGCAGGACCGCGACCACGAAGGTCACCAGCTGCTGCAGCGCCCCCTCCGTCAGGTCCTCCCGGGACCGCATCGCGCTGACGACGAGGCTGATCCCCGCGCCGAGGAGGATGAGGCCAGGGATCCAGAGGCGGTGCTTTCTCATGGGGTGCGAGGGGCGGTGGGAGCGGTGAGCTCGAGGACGGCGCGGAGGCCCACGTGGCCGGCGGTGAGGTCTCGCTCGGTGGCGTAGCGCGCCGAGGCCCGCGCTCGCTTGGGCGGATCGAACCAGGAGCCGCCGCGGAGCACCGTGCGCGGCGTGCCGCGGGCGTGCCCCCTGGCGTCGAGGGGTTCCCCCGCAGGGGCCCCGGCGCGTCGAGCGTACTCCTCCGCCACGTAGCCGCTGCGGGTCCACTCCCACACGTTCCCGAGCATGTCGTGGAAGCCGAGGGCGTTGGGCGCCAGGGCCCCAACGGGGTGGGGTCGCCCGCCCGCGTTCCCGCGGTGCCAGGCCACCTCATCCAGGGGGCCGTGACGCGCCTCCACGCTCCCGGCCCGGCAGGCGGCCTCCCACTCGGACTCGGTGGGTAGCCGAAGCCCCGCGGCCGCGGCGAAGGCTCGGGCGGCGAAGTACGAGACGCTCTCGATAGGCGCCGCGTCACCGGAGACGGCGCTGAAGAAGCCCGGGCGCTCGCCGGTCACCGCCTCCCACTCCGCTGCCATCACCTCATAGCGCCCGAGGTAGAACGCCGCCGTCACCGCCGCGGCGTGGGCAGGGCGCTCGTCTTCGGCGGCCTCCTGGTCTTCCAAGGCCGCCCCACGCTCGAAGCCCATGGGCGGGACGAGCAGCAGCTCCATCCCCGAGCGTCGATGCCGGACCCGCCACGGCAACCCGGTGGCGTCGATCGCGGCGCGGAGTGTGGGGTCCGTGACCACCGCCGGATCCACCGCGCCCTCGAGCACGTCCACGCCCGGCGGCGCGGTGTCGGTCCAGTGCTCGGGCTGCCCCTCCGGCGCCGCGCAGGCGGCGAGGGCTGCGAGCGCGATGGCGGCGTCGCGGATCACTTGCCCTTCCAGACGGGCTTGCGCTTCTCGACGAAGGCCTTCGGCCCCTCGATAAAGTCCTCGCTGTTCACCATGCGCTCCACCGCGGGGTAGCGCATGTTCATGGCGTCCTTCACCGTCCCGTGGCGCATGCCCTCGATGGCCACCTCCTTGGTGGCGAGGATCGCGAGCGGCGCGCATCCCGCGATGCGCTCGGCCCAGCGACGCGCGGTGGCCATCAGCTCACCCGCCGGCGCGACCTCGTTCACGAAGCCCAGCTGGACCCCCTCCGCCGCCGGGACCGAGCGGCCCGTGAGGAGCATGCCCATGGCGTGCTTGAGCGGGATCTGGCGGGACAGGCGGTGGATGCCGCCCGCGAGCGCCGCCAGGCCAATGCGCGCCTCGGGCAAACTGAAGCGTGCGCCCTCGACGGCGACCACCAGGTCACAGGCCAGGGCCAGCTCGAACCCACCCCCCGCCGCGACACCATTGACCGCGGCGATGATGGGCTTGGTCCCGCCGTACCGCTCGGTGAGCCCGGCGAAGCCGGACATCGGCCACTGGGGCAGGCCCGTGGAGCCAGACTGGGACTTGAGGTCGAGGCCCGCGCAGAAGGCCTTTTCCCCGGCGCCGGTCACGATCGCGACCCGGTGCTGGTCGTCTTGCTCGAAGGCGTCAAAGACCTCGCTGAGCTCGATGCTCGACGGAACGTCCAGGGAGTTCAGCACCTCCGGCCGGTTGATGGTGACGATCAGGATGTCGCCGTCGCTCTCGACGGTGCAGTACTTGTAATTCATCGCGTGAGGGTCTTCGCTGGGGGCTGCGGCTCAGAGGCCGATGGCGGTGAGGTGGCCGCGCGAGCGGAAGTAGATCGTGCCCTCGGAGATGGCGGGCGTGGACATGAACTCCTCGCCGAGGTCGCTGCGGGCGAGCACCTCGAAGCTGCGCCCCGCCCGGACGGTGATGACGGAGCCCTCCTCGCTGGTGATGTAGAGCTTGCCGTCGCCGCCCACCGGTGAGGCGGTGTATCCGGAGCGCCCTTCATCCAGGCGCTCGGCGAAGAGCCGCTCGCCGCCCATGGCGTCGTAGCAACTCAACATCCCGTTGTCCCGGCAGAAGAACGCCGCGTCGCCGTAGACGATGGGCGTCTGCATGTAGTTGCCGCGCTTCTTGATCCCCCACAGCATGAACTCGTCCTCCCCCTCCTCGAGGGAGACGTGTCCGTTGGCCTCGAGGTCGATGGCGTAGATCGGCTGGTAGCGACCGTGGGCGTTGGTGATGAAGGCGACCCCGTTCGAGACCACCGGCGTCGGCACCGGGATGTCTCCACCAGGCTCGGCGGTCCAAAGCGCCTCGCCCGTCCGGAGGTCGTAGCCGGCGATGGCCTTCCAGCCGTTGCAGATCACCTGGCTCCGCTCGGCACTCACGTGCACGGTGGGCGTGGACCACCCTGATTCCTCTTCCCGGTCCGCCCGCCAGACATCTTCACCCGTGGCGGCGTCGAGGAGCGCAACGAAGCTCTGGTCCTGCACGTCGCACTGGACCACGACCTTGCCCCCGTGGAGCACGGGCGAGCTGCTGAAGCCCCACTGGGCGCCGCGGTCACGGAAGAAGCCCGCGTCGAGGACGCCGAAGTTGCGCTCCCAGAGCTTGTTCCCGTCGTGGTCAAAGGCGAAGAGCCCCTCGGAGCCGAAGAACGCCACCACCCGCTCGCTGTCGCAGGCCGGGGTGGACTGGGCGTGGCTTCCCTTGAGGTGCCGCTTCACCGCCGGCACGCCCTTCCACGCCTCGCGGCGCCAGAGCAGCTCGCCGGTGGCCTTCGCGTAGCACAACACCTCGAAGCGAAACTCGCTGGCGTCCTCGACGGGCTGGATGTCGCCGTAGAGGCCGACCTTGAGGCCCTGCTCGCCGTCCTCCCGGACCGCGGTGGTGAGGAACAGCTTGTCCCCGTGGATCACCGGCGACGAGTGCGAGAGGCCGGGGACCTCCACGCGGTAGCGCATGTTCTCTCCCGTCTCCAGGTTGAAGCTCAACGGCAGGTCGTAGCCCTCCGAGACGCCGCTCGCCTTGGCCCCTCGAAACTGCGGCCAGTGGATCGAGGTCGTGGGCTCGGCCACATCCACCACGGGGGCGGGCTCGGCGCGCACGACCTTGCCGAGGATGTGCCCGCCGTATCCGTCGCCGCGCCAGACCCCTACGTAGCGGTCCCCGTCGAAGAGCACCCGCGCCGAATAGGTCCCCATGAACGGGACCGACATGTCCTCGACGTTGATCACCGGGGAGCTCCCCGCCCACTCCACGGGCAGGGAGACGGACACCGGGATCGGGCGGCCGCCGTAGTTGATGAGGGCGGTGAACTTCCACTTGCCGTCGTCCTGCTTGGCCACCCGGGTGAGGCTGTAGCTGTCCGCCTCAAGCTCCTCGCTGACGAGGTTGCCCTCGCCGTCGGTCAGGGTCGTATACCCCTCGAGCCGCGATCCTGTCAGCAGCGCAGCGAAGGCCGCTTCGCGCTGGGCCTGTGCTTCGACGGAACCCTGTGCGGCTTCAGAATCCTGTGCGGCCGCGGCATCCTGTGCGGCCGCGGGGGCCTGGGGCGCCGCCACGCCCTGGGGCGCGGGGGGCGATTGGAGCAGCGCGACGTTGAGGAGGAGCGCGTGGAGCATGATCAGCGGGTCCGGGGCCTGGGCGCGGCGCATCCGTGGGAGAGGAGCGCTGGACGCGCCGTCCAGTACGGCGCGCGCCGTGGCAGTCTAGCGCCTCAGTCCGCCCGGAGGCCCGCCGCAGGGTCACGGTCCGCTGCGAGGCGGATGGCGAGCACGATCCAGAGGAGCCCGCTGGCGAAGATGACACCCGCCAGGGACACCAGCCGGACCAGGGGCGCGTCCGCGGTGGGATCCCCGAGCAGCGGAACCACCGCCAGGAGCGAGGCCACCACACCAACCCCCAGGCCCACCGCCAGCAGGCGGCCGTACTCCGCGAGAGCGAGGCGCCGCAGCCGGGCGCGGCGGAAGCCGAGGGCCTGCAGCAGCGCCAGCTCGCCGCGGCGCTCCTGGGTGTTGCGCAGCACCACGAGGCCCAGCCCGACGCTGCCGAGGAGCAGCCCGAGCGCGCCCAGGAGCTGGAAGATGGAGAGGTAGGTGTTCTGCACCGCGTGGAAGGCCTGCAGCCGCTCGCCGGTGGGCTGCAGCTCGAGCCCCACGTCGCCCAGGGCAGAGGTCAGGAGGCCGCGGACCTCATCGGCCCGGCCGGCGGGCGCGTCCACGAGGAAGCGGCGGTACCCCCCCTGGCTCGGGTAGCGGGCCTCGAAGTTGGCCGTGGAGAGGATCAGCTCGCCCTGGAGGACGGAGTCCGCCAACGCCCCCACGATCCGCACCTGGAAGGGCCGGCCGCGCTCGTCCACGTAGTCCAGGGTGTCGCCCAGCCCGACCTTGAGCTGCCACATCAGGCTCGCCTGGTCGCCGATGGCCGGGATCGCGCCGTCCTCGAAGGTCTCCTCAAGGAGGTCCCACGGCGACCCGTCGCCGTGGGCCTCGGTCTTCGCGAAGGCAAAGGCGCCGCGGGACGCGAGCGCCTCAGGGTCCACGCCGAGCAGGGGCGGCGCGGCCGGTCGAGAGAGGTTCAGGCAGCTCGCGTCGTCGCCGTCCCGGGCGCGCATGCGGACCACCTCCACGCCCGCGAGCTCCTCCTCCGCAAGGCCAAAGAAGTCGCGGCCCTCCACCGTGGTGAGGTCGTGGAGCAGCGGCAGGCTCGTGCGCCCGTAGAAAGCGAAGCCACCGGTCCCGGAGTCCCGGCGGGTCGTGTCTGCCGGCGGTCCGAGGCGGTTCACCCCGACGCTGAGCACGAGGAAGACCCCGAGAGCCATGAGCGCGACCGTGCCGAGACTGCGCCCCGCGCGGCGGGTCGCGTTGGTGACGCCCAGGCTCGACACGCTCGCGAGGGGATCTCTCGCCGCGCCCGTCTCCCGTCGCAGCCCCGTCTCCCGTCGCAGCCAGAGCCGAGTCAGGAGCAGCCCAGCGGTGAGCAGCGCGGCCCCCGCGCCGAAGAAGGCGCCCGAGGCTGTGGGCCCTGCGGCGGGGTCCACCGTGAACGCCGCCCCCAGCGCGGCCGCGGCCAGCACGCCGGCCGCCAGGTAGGTGCGGCCGGCGCGTGGCGCCGCCGAGGCGGGTTCGGCCCCTGGGCGGCTCGCGAGGAGCTGGGCGGGCGAGCGGCGCGACGCTCGGCGCAGCCCGATCCACGCCGAGGCGAGGACCGCGAGGAGCGCGCCCGCGGCGCCGCCCGCGGCCGAGGCTGCCGTCACATGAAAGTCGATGGTCTGGCTCGCGACGGCGTCCGACCAGAGCCCATCGAGGCCGTGCAGGACGCCGCGGGTGTAGGCGAGCCCCAGGGGGACCCCCAGCAAGGCGCCGGCGCCGCCGACCAGCGCGACCTCTCCGAGCAGCAGCCGCGCGATCCGGCGCGGCGCGAAGCCGAGGGCTGCGAGGAGGCCCAGCTCCCGCTCCCGGGCCTCGACCCCGAAGTAGAAGAGCTGCGCGGTGAGGAGCAAGGCGGCCGCGATCAGGAAGAAGGAGAGCCCGATGAAGAGCCCGCCGAAGTCCGTGGGAGACTCGCTCGAACGCCGCGCCGCGCCGCCGACGTCCACCAGGAACAGGCCCACCTGAGCGGGGTCGAGCCCGGCGCGGATTCCCGCCAACACCGCCTCCTCGTCCCCGGCGTCGAAGCGCACGCTGGTGAGGGCGCCAAAGCGGCTGGCCCAGAGCTCCCGGGCGTCGTCCAGGTTCATGAACGCCTTGGGCGTCCCCCGGAAGTCCTCCCAGTACTGCTCGTCCTGGGGCCGGATGGCGTCCAGGTCCACCGGCGTCCCCGGCTCCCACTCCCGGCAGCTGTCCGCGTCCGCGAGGCCGGGAAAGTCCGGCATGAGCTCCTCCCCAGCGAGGGTCCCCTCGAGGGGACCGAGCTCCCCCAGGGCGTCCGGGACCTCGGGGGCCGCGCCCGCGAAGGTGAGGGTGTGCCGGCGCGTCACGAGGCGACGCGAGGCGTCGACCACGTGGTACTCGAGCTCGAGCGGCCGCTGCCCGTCCAACTCGACGCCGCTGGCGGCGAGGTCCGCGAGCGCCCAGGCGCCGAGCCGCAGCCCACCCCGCGGAATGCCGCGGCTCAGGGACAGCAGCGCGCCATCCGGCGCCCCGCCCTCACCGATGGGCCCGAGGGCGCTGACCATGGAGTAGGGCAGGCCCGCCGCCGCCGGCGCGCCCGCCACGCGGAGCCAGTCCACGAAGTAGGTGAACACGCCCGTGAGCGGCGCCGCCTCGAACCCGTCGAGCAGCTCCACCACCGGCTCGTCGAGGAAGATGCGCGTGGACGAGAGCTCGCGCTCACCGGAATCGAGGGTGGTCACCTCGAGCGCGGCGTCCGCGAGCTGCCAGCTCTCGGCGAGCCGCGCCGTGGCGCGCTCCATCGCCCGGCCCATCCCGTCCGGCTGGCTGACCTCGAGGCCCAGGAGCATCAGGTTCGCCGTGCCCTCCAGCTCGAGCTGCTCCTGGAGCCAGGCGAGGTTCACCATCGCGTTGGCCGCCGGCGTCGGGGACGCGTCCAGGGCGAAGGCGCCGAAGCGCTCGTCGGAGAGGACCTCGGTGACCGTGACCCGCAGGGCCGCCGTGTTGTCGTCAGGGGAGAGGGCGAGGTCACGGGGCACGGCGCTGGGCTGCTCGACTCGGAGCACCACCGTGTCGCCCGACGCCACGCCGAGCCGCTCCGCCAGGGGCGCGCCGAGATGGGCCTCCCGGGGCCCCGGCCCCTGCCCCTGCCCCTGCCCCTGCCCGGCGCCGGCCGGAGCGAGGTCGAAGAAGCGCCCGTCCACCCCGAGCACCCGCGCGTCCAGGACGCGCCGGTCCCCGCGGGGGGTGCTCGCCACCGCGGGCAGCTGCACGATCGGCGCGGCGACGCGGACCGCGTCACTCGCCGCGAGGCCCTCGGCCAGGGCGCCGCGGAAGAAGCGGTCCCCGCCCGCGATGGCCGCGTCCACCGCGCCCACCCGCGCGGCCGCGCGCACCCCGAGGGTGTGACGGACGGAGTCCCCCACCGCGAGCGCTCCCACCAGCACGCCGCTGGCCACCGCGGCTCCGAGCAGCACGCCCAGGTGGACGCGCGCCTGGTGCCGGAGACCCGAGAGGAGGAGGCGCAGGAGGTTCATCGTTGGCGCGGCTGAATCATCGTGTTCAGCGCACGTGCGACGGCTCCGCCACGCGCCCCTCACGGAGGGTGACCGTGCCCGCTGCTCGAGCGGCCAGGTGAGCGGAGTGGGTCACCAGCAGGAGCGCCGCGCCCTCCTCGGTGGCCTGCTCGATCAGGAGGTCGCCGAGGGCCTCCGCGTGGGCCTCGTCCAGGGACCCCGTGGGCTCGTCCGCGAGCACGAGGCGCGGACCGAGGATCAGCGCGCGAACGACGGCCACGCGCTGGCGTTCACCGCCCGAGAGGGCCCCGGGCTTGTGGGCCATTCGATCCGCGAGGCCCACGCGCTCGAGGAGTGACTCGGCGCGCGCCCTGATGCCCGCCGGGGTCGGCGCGCCAGGCTCGGCCAGCGCCGGCAGCAGCGCGTTCTCCAGCGCCGTGAGCTGCGGCAGCAGGTGGTGGTGCTGGAAGACGAAGCCCAGCGAGGCCGCCCGGAACGATGCCAGGGCGTCGGGTCCCATGGCGGCAAGGTCGGCGCCGTCGAAGTGAACGCGCCCCGCGGAGGGCAACTCGAGGGCCCCGGCGATGTTGAGCAGGGTGCTCTTGCCGCAGCCGGAGGGTCCGACCACCGCCACGCTGGCGCCCGCCGCCAGGGAGAGGTCCACGCCCCGCAAGACCTCGGTCTGTCCGGGACCTTCCCCGAAGACCTTGGTCACGCTCTCCAGTCGCAGCAGCGGCTCGACGCCCACGGGTCAGTCCCCCGCGGCGCCGGGTGAGGACGCAGGCTCCACCGGCGAGGGCGGCCCGGCGCTGGCGGGCGCGGGCTTGTAGAGCATGACGAGCATGCCACCGCAGGCGGCGAGCAGGATGCCGGCGTAGAACTGCCACGAGATGCCGCTGAAGCCGCCCTTGGGCGGGTGCAGGGTCAGGCCGACCACGGCATTCACCACCGGCGCGCCGGCGAAGATGATCGACATGACCACGGCGGGCTGCCCCTTGGCCCCGAAGGCGAGCAGCACACAGAAGGCGCCGATCGCGCCGACGCCACCGGCGATCAAGGAGCGGGTCCAGCCGTCGAAGGGCATCTTCCAGTCCGAGCCGTTGATGATCATCATCGCCGCGGGCGCGAGCACCGCGACGAGGACGTAGGCGACCCCGACCATGAGGAACGCCTTGTAGCGGCCGTTCACCGGGTCCTTCATCCCCATCTGTCCCATGTGGAGGAAGATCCCGTACAGCCCCCAGCTCGCGACGGTCATGAGGGCGAAGATGAGCCAGAGGTTGCTGCCGCCAGCAGCGCCGTTGGAGGTGGGCATGAGAGGGAGTGCGGTGCTGAGAGCGGGGTGAATCACGACGCGACCTCGATCTGGTCGGCGATGGACGGGGGGATGAGGGTCGAGCGGATCGGACCGCCCGGTGTGTCACGGGTCACGCAGATCACCTCGAGGCGACCGGTGGCCAGGGGCTCCGGCGCGCCGCCGGCCTCCTGCGCCGCGCTGAACTCGAAGCGATAGTGCAGGGCCTTGGTGGTCTTCTTCTCCACCACGAGGCGCACGTGCAGCTCGTCGTCGTAGCGAGCCGGCCGCTGGTAGTCGCACGAGGCGTGCGCCCTGACGAAGCCGAAGGCCTTGGCCTCGTGCACCCGGACCCCGAAGGACCGGAAGAACTCGTGCTCCACCGACTCCATCCAGCGGAAGAAGTTGGCGAAGTGCACGATCCCCGCCATGTCCGTGTCCGCGAAGTCCACGCGGCGGGTCGTCTTGTACTCAGAATGCATGGCGGCCCGCGCGCAGGGCGGGCCCGGGATCCTAGCGGATCACGGGCCCGACCCTGTCACGGGACCTCCGGGTCCCGGTGCTCGCGCAGCGGGACTAACCCAGCTCGAACGCGCTCGTGGGCCCAGAGGGGCTCACTCGCAGGCGCTGCTATCCAAGGGGAGCTGAACCAGGTCCCCCTCAGCGAGGGTCCGCATCCCCCGGACGTAGACCTCAGCCATCAGGCGATTGCCTGCGGCCCGCACCTCCTGCCGGGGGTCACGCAGTAGCGCCCAGGCCCATCCGGCGAGGTCGTCTCGGACGGCCACCCGCGAGGCTCGGCGAGCATGCTCTGCCACCGCATCCAGGCCCGAGGTCCGCACGTGCTCCACCACGTCGATATGCCGCAGGTCCAGGACGGTGGCGAGGTCCACGGCGAGCCCCTCGTCCTCCGAGAGCAAGCGGTGCATGGCGGCCCGCGCCGTGGTCTCAGCTGAGATGCAACAAGGGGGGGTGCCAGGCATCAACCGGAAGGACTTGAGGTCGTCCGAATCGACACAGAGGCAGGCCAGGAACATGCGAGTGGTGCAGTCGAGCTGAATGAAGGGGTGATGCATGGCTGACCTCAGTCGACGTGAATGTTGAGGACCTCGACAGCTCGAGCGCCCAGGGCGATGACGTGAAGGCGTCCGCCCACCTCAAACGCCACCACTTCGCGGTCACCGGTCCCGAGGTCACCGATGACCTCCGACCACTCGCCGGTCACCGGGTCGAAGCGCTCGACGCTGACGGCGGAGGAGAACGCACCATCGGGCCCGATGTCGAGGCGGCCGCCCACGAGGAAGGCCGCGTCCCCCACCGGCACGAGCTGCGCCCCCACCCTCGCGGACCGCGGCGACGCGCAGGCGATCCAGGAGGAGGTGCTGAAGTCAAAGCAGAGGGCATCCCCGAGGGCGCCGCCGTCTGCACCTGCGCCGCCGACGAGGTAATAGCGCTCCCCGATGAGGGCGCCGGCGAAGTCACTCCGAGGCCCAGGCAGCTGCGCCCCGGAGGGCAAGAAGCGCTCCTCCGCGGCCACCCAACGGTCGACCGAGAGGCCATCCGGGCGAACGCCAGCGGGGTCTCCCGAACGTCCCTGCGCGAGCACAGAGCCGCCAAAGAGCCACAGAGCGTCCCCGTGCTCGACCATCTGGAACCCCGCCCGACCGCAGTCCAGGGCCGGTCCGGGAGTCCAATCGTCGAACTCGAGGTCGTACACGAATGAGGCCGGGCTCGCGGTCGCCTTCGGGCCCGCGGTGCTCCCTGCCAACAGGGCCAAGGACTCCCCACCGTACCGAGTGAACGCCGCGTCCTGGACGCGCGCGGGGAGGTCCGCCAGGCGCCGCCAGGCCAAGCCGGGCAGGTCCAACCTCCAGAGCTCCGCCGCGTCTTCGCCCTCGCCCACGGACGCGTGCTCGCGTCCAGCGAAGTAGACGGAGCGGCCATCCGCCAGGAAGCCACCGCTCCCCGCTGCCCCCACGGGCGCCGGCAATTGAAAGCGCTCGACCCTCGGGCTGAGCGGTTGCGCAGAGAGGCACTCGATGGGCCGCACGCGCCCCCTTGCCTCCATGCCCGTGATGCCGCCGAGGGCGACCAGCCCCGCCGAGGCGTCATGGACGAGCTCGTGGAAGAAGCGAGCCTGCTGGAGGGCGCCGACCGGGCGCCAGCTGTGCGCCTCGGGCTCGAGACAGAAGATCGTCCCCGTGCGCCCGCTCGCGAGGATCCGGTCCCCGTCATTGGCGGCCGCGACCCCGAACCCCCAGTCAGGGAACTCCGGGCCCTGGCTCCACTCTCCCGTCGCCCCATCTCGGCGCCAGACACCGCTCGAGATCGACCGGTCTGGGCCGATCCCGCCGACCACGATCACGTCGTCACCGGTCGCGGCCGCTCCGAGGGCGCGGCGCTGGAAGGGCGCCTCCTCGGCGGACCAACCGCGCGACGTGTCGCTCAGGTCCAGGGAGAGCAGGGTGTCCGCCCAGACCCCCGTCCGAGAAGACCCCGAGAGCATCCAGCCCCCGACGACGAACAGGACATCGCCCGCCACCACCGCTCGGTGGGAGGAACGGCGAGCGGGGAGCGACGGCAGGGCCGACCACTCGCCCGTGGCCGGGTCGAAGAGGGCCACCTCGTCGCTGGAGTGCAGATCGGAGGGGTCGCCGTACACGTTCCGGGCGTGCAAGCCGCCGACGCGAATCAGCTTGCCACGCCACCCGACCAGCTCCGCCCCCTGCACGGGCTCCACGTCGCTCAGCATCCGGAGGTCCCGGGTGTCCCGCAGGTTGATCTGGAGGAACGCGGTGGACTGGCCCTCGACCGAGTAGTCGTGCGGCGCTCCGTGGTAGCCGCCGAGCACGTAGAGCCATCCGCCGCTCGCCGCGGCTCCAAAACTCGTCAGGCCACGCGGGAGAAACCCAAGGGAGGTCGCGCGCGGGAGGAGTTCATTCGCGGCGGCTGGCGCAAGTGGCTGCTGCGGCGCGAGGGAAAGGAGTAAGGAGAGGAGCATGACGGTCCAGCGGAGAGGAAGAGGGCAGTTGAAGAAGTGACCGGGATGGACCCCGCAGTGCATGGGAGCTCGAGGTGGCACACACGAAGCGTGACGATCCACACACTGCTCTCCATCCCGGTCGGACGATTAGCGGGAGACGTTCAAGAAGAGGCGAACGCGTCCCTGGGAGGTGCCCCCAGCGGCGGAGCCGGCGGAGGTGATCAGGAGGTCCGGGTCGCCGTCACCGTCGATGTCAGCGAACGCCCCCCCTGCGGAGATGAGGGTCCCGGTCCCCACCGCTGGCCCCCGGCTGAAGTCGAGGCCACCGCCCATGAACAGCGGTTGCTCACCGCCGGGAGGGAGGTCATGGACCCTGAAGAGCACGTCGGTCCGCCCGTCGAGGTCGACGTCGGCGGCGAGGGGGCCGAGGCGAATCGCCTCGGCGATGGACGGCGTCTCGCTCAGCGCTCCGGGGCGGTCGGTGAAGACCCCAGTCAGGCCACCCTGCGCGCCCCCCATGTTCACGAGCACGTCCCCCGACTGAGGGCCGCTGACTCCGAGGAGGCTATTGGCCACCACGATGTCGAGGTCCCCGTCGCCCTCGAGGTCGAGGGCGATGGCGTCGTAACTATTGTCCGCGAGCGCGGGCAAGGCCGCAGGGGCCTCGACAAAGGTCCCATCTCCGACCCCGAGCACGAGCAGGTTCTGGGCGCCGGGGCTGCCCGTGACGCTGCCATTGTGGGCGCGCGTGAAGTAGAGGTCCGGAACCCCATCGAGGTTCGCGTCGAGGCAGAGCACACCTGTGGAGGGCACCAACGGGTCATTCCAGGGAGCCGCTTCGAAGTCGAGGCGGGGACTGAAGCCGCCCGCGCCGTCGTTCAAGAGGAGGGAATCCAGGCCCGCAGAGGTCCCGTGGCCGCTGGAACCGACGGACCGAACGAGGTCCAGGTCACCGTCGAGGTCCACGTCACAGAACTCTGCGTCGCTGGAGATCGACGCCCCAAGGGGGAGGGCAACCGGCGGCCCAAAGCCCCCGCTGCCGTCCCCGAGGAGGAGTAGATCAGAGGAGCCCGGAGCGTCGGCGAGGAGAACCGCGTCTAGCCACGCGTCCCCGTCAACATCTCCGAGCTTACAAACGGAGGATCCAACCAAAGCTGCAGGGAGCCGCAGGCCTGACTCGTCTACGAAACCGACAGTCCCTCGGTTCATATAG
>JAQWJQ010000022.1 GCA_029248265.1 Planctomycetota bacterium | reverse complement strand
GAGCCGACCAAGATCCTCCTCGGAGTCAGCGGGTTCATGACCTCGTATTGGTACCTGGTCTTCGGCGTCCCGATCGTCGCCTTCGTCGGGCACAACCTCGCGGTCGGCCGCAACCGCGGCTACAGGAAGGGGTGGCACGGGCTGTTGCTCAAGATCCCGTTCCTCGGGACGGTGCTGAACCGCTCCATGACGGCCATGTTCGCGCGGACCTTCGGGACCCTGGTTCAGGCCGGCGTTCCCCACCTCGACGCCCTCGGCATTGTCCGCGACGCGAGCGGCAACGAGGTCCTCGTCGACGCCGTCGAGGACATCCGCCGCACGGTGCGTGAGGGGGAGGGAATCGCGAGGCCCATGGGAGAGACGGGGCTCTTCGACGACGTCGTCACGAACATGGTGGACGTGGGCGAGGAAACAGGGGAGCTCGACTCGATGCTCCTCAAGGTCGCCGACGCCTATGACGAACAGGTGGACAGAAAGCTCGCGGCGCTCTTCAAGGTGTTGGAGCCCGCCATCCTTGTCGTGATGGCCGTCTTGATTGGCGGCCTCGTGGTCGCCTTGATCCTGCCGCTCACCAAGATGATGAGCACCATTGGCGGCGCGGCCTGAGCAGCCCCTCTCCTCCCCCGAAGACGTTGTACCCAGATCAAGGATCAGACCGCCAGCCCCCCGCGCCGCCAGGTGCGGGCGAGCCAATCGCCGCACGCCTCGGGCTCCCCTGGCGTCGCTCGATCCGCGGACCCATCGCCGCGGCGGTGATCGCTGCGAACCTGCTCACCTTCGCGGTGCTGGCGGTCATCAACGAGCGGGCCGCCGGCTCAGACCGGCAGCTGATCGAGTACGACTACTCGCTGCAGCTGAGTGATCACCTGGACGCCGTCGTGGACGGCCTCGGGCGCCTCCGCCCAGCGGAGGTGATGAGCTGGAACGGGTGGCGCTATTTTGAGGACGTGATCGTCGCCCAGGCCCCTGAGGCCATGGAGGACGGCTCCTTCGAGGTGGCCGGCGTCTACCTCAATCCGCTCGGGCGGGCCCACCGTCCGGAGGACTTCCAGGAGGGCGAGGCGCTGCGGATGATGGCCCTGGCCATCGAGCGCCGAGAACTGGTCCGGAACAGCTTCGGGGCGGCGGCCCCGATGTTGACCACCGGGGGGACGGCGTGGGGCGCGGCCTGGTTTCGCGGCGCGCCGATCGAATTCGCGGCCTCGCGAACCCGGCAGATCCTCCCGGCCTTCCTGGTCGCCCTCGCGGGCGTGACCCTGGTCACCCTGATCCTGTTGCGGCGCACGGTCCTCGACCCGGTGGCGGGCCTTGCCCGGGCGGCCGGGCGGTTGGAGGCGGGCGACCTCGCCGCGCGCGCCAGGACGCGGGACCACCGGGAGGATGAGCTGGGCGCGCTCGTGCACACCTTCAACTCCATGGCGGCCCGCCTCGAGCGCTACAACCGAGACCTTGAGGGGGCCGTGCAGGAGGCGACCGATCGGGTCCGCAGCGCCGAGGCTGCCGCCATGACCCAGCGTCGCCTCGCCGCGACGGGGGAGCTCGCGGCGGGGATCGCCCATGAGTTGAACAACCCGCTGGGCGGTCTGGCCAACGCGGTGGAGGCCCTAAAGCGCGACGACCTCCCCGAGGACAGGCGCCGTGAGTACCTCCAGCTCGTGAGCGGCGGCCTACAGCGGATGGGGGAGACGGTCGGGCGGCTCCTGCGGCTCTCCCCCCGGGAGGCCACGCTGGAGGAGTTGCGTGTGGACCGCCCCTTGGGCGACGCCCTCGGCCTCATTCGCCACCGAGCAGAGCGGCTGCAGGTCGGCCTGGAGCTGAGCGTCGAATCCCAGGGCCGGACCGAGCGCCTGGACCCCTTCCAGCCGAACGCCATGGAGCGAGTCGCGGCCCTGCCGGCGCTCCGCGGTGCGTCGAATGAGCTCGGGCAGGCCTTCTTGAACCTCCTGGTGAACTCGCTGGACTCGATCGAGGCCGGCCGCGAGAGCGGGAGAATCCCGGCGTCCCGCGGCCGCATCGCCCTTGAGCTCAGGGTGACCAGGGATGAGTCGATCGAGCTGGTCTTCGAGGATGACGGGCCCGGGGTGACCCCGGAGGTCCTCGAGCGAGCGGCGGATCCGTTCTTCACCACCAAAGAGCAGGGCAAGGGAACGGGCCTCGGCCTCGCCATGGTGCACAACGTGGTGGCGGCCCATGACGGGCGCGTCATGGTCTCGAGCGTCGACGGCGCGGGCTTCCGTGTCGCGATCGAGCTGCCGGTGCAGCGTGGCGGGGGGGCGGTCCGTTGATTTGGGTCACGATCCTGGGGCTCGTCCTCATCTCCGGCACGCTCAGCAGCTCCGAGACGGCGCTGTTCAAGCTCGGCGAGGGCGAGCTTGCCCTCGCCTCGCCGCGCGTGCGCTGGCTACTCGAGGACCCGCGGTCCTTGTTGGTGACCATCTTGCTCGGGAACCTGATCGTCAACCTCGCGTTCTTTGCCGTGGCTCCGACGGCCCTGAGCGAGCTGATGATGGCGTCCGCTGGACTCTCGGCGGATGAGGCCTCCATCGCCGGCGGGTTCGGCGCGCTCGTCGTGCTGTTGATCACCGGGGAGATCCTCCCCAAGGCGCTGGCCCTGAGGGCGCCGCGCGCGGTGGCTCGGGTCACGTCCGGCCCGGTCATGGGGGCGGTCAAGACCCTCGGCCCTGCTCGCCAGCTCGTGGGCGGCGCGCTCGAATTCTCCCGCCGGCTCATCGGTGAGGACGAACGCTCCGAGAAGGGCGTGACGCCGGAGGCCCTGGCCGAGGTCCTGGAGCGGAGTCGGAGCGAGGGGGTCCTCGCGGCCAAGGAGGCGAACCTGCTCGGCGAGATCGTCGAGCTCGAGCGGCTTCGGGTGCGGGAGGCCATGACCCCGCGGGTGGACCTCGTGATGTTCGACCTGGCGGAGGCAGACATTGCCGCGGAGCGCCAGCGCGTGCTCGACGAGGCGCGGCGCGGCCGCATGACCTGGGTGCTCGCGATGCGCGGTGGAGCAGACCACGTCGTCGGCGGGCTCGGGATCCGGGACCTCCTCCTCGCCCCGGGGCGCGACCCAGAGGAGCTGGTCATGCCGGTCAAGCTGGTGCCAGAGGTGGCGCGGCTCGGCTCCTTGCTCTCTTCCTTCCACCTCGATCGCGTCTCCGAGGCGGTCGTGATCGATGAGTGGGGGGGGACCGCCGGGGTGGTGACCCTGGAGGACGTCTTCGAGGAACTGGTGGGCGAGCTGCGCGTCGAGGGCGAGGAGAAGGCGCCCGAGATTGTGGGGGTCGGCGAGGGCCGCTTCCGGGTCTCCGGGAGCCTCTCCGTCCGTGATTGGAATGACTCCTTTGGCGTGGACGTGGTGCCGGACGCCTTCGAGACCGTGGGCGGGTTCATCAGCGCGGTACTTGGGCGAATCCCCAGGGCCGGTGATGAGGTGGACCTCGGCGCGGGCCTGACGGGCGTGGTCGACGAGGTCCGCGGTCGCCGGGTGGTGACGCTGACGCTCATGAGCCACGGTGGCGAGGGCGCGTCCAGCAAGGACCGTCGTGGGGACGAGCGAGAGCGGGAGGGCGCGCGATGAACCTCCTCCTCGAGACGGCGCTCCTGTTCCTGTTGGTCGCGCTGAGCGCCACGTACTCTGGCTCCGAGACAGGCTTCTACAGCCTCTCATCGGTGCAGGTGGACATCGACGCGCGGAGCGGCTCGCGGCGAGCCGTGCTCATGCGCTGGTTGCTCCGCAACGAGTCGGCCCTGCTCATCACGATTCTTATCGGCAACAACCTCGCGCTGGAGCTCGCGACCCACGTCGCAGAGTCCATGACGCGCGAGCTGATTGGCTCTGACGACCCGGCCACCGTCGCCCTGGTGGTCACCGCCGCGCTGACGCCGCTGGTGTTCCTCTTCGGGGAGGCGCTGCCCAAGGACGTCTTCCGCCAGCGCCCCCATGGGACGACCGCGCTCGTCGCGCCAATCATCGCCTTCTCGAGGGTGATCTTCTGGCCCCTCGAACGCGGGCTGCGGCTCTTCACGCTCGCCCTCGAGCGCCTCCTCGGGCTCGGCCCCGAGGTCACGACGCCAGTCGGAGGACGAGCGGCCGTCCTGGGATTCATCGCAGAGGGGCGCCGGCACGGCGTGCTCTCGGAGCGCGCAGAGGCGCTCGCCGCCAACGCCCTGCGCCTCAGGGCCATCCCGGTCTCCGAGAGCATGGTGCCCTGGTCTGAGGTGGCCTGCCTGGACCGAGGAGCGTCTCCGGAGGCGTTGTTCGGCAAGGTCAGGGAGTCTCGCTACTCCCGGCTACCCGTCCTCGAGACCGAAGGCGAGCTCCTGCGGGTGGAGGGGTATGTGCACCAGATGGAAATCCTCCATCGTTGGAACGCCCTTGGGAGCGCCAGGGGTGGCGACGACGGGGGGGAGGGCGAGCTCCCCGAGGTCCTGGAGCAGATTCGCCCCCTGCCGCGCCTGGCCCGGGATGTCCCGGTGGATCGGGCGCTGAACACGTTCGCTGCGAGCGGGCGGCGGATCGCCTTGGTGGTGAGCGAGGAGGTCGCCAGGGAGTCAGGGCCGCTGCCCCGTGAGGCCATTCTGGGCCTGGTCTCGGTGAATGACCTCCTCGAGCGGATCTCCCATGAGTTCGTTCGGTGACCCGTTTTTATGTGACCGTGGCCGCAACCGCCTCTTCCCGTTAGGCTAGGCCGCGACATGGACCTCCCCGAGACCAACACGCCCGACTCAATTCGGTCACCCCGCCAGCCCGAGCGCGTGGCCTGGTTCGCCGCCGGCGCGGTGGCGTCGTTCGCGTCGCTGATGCTGCTTGGGCCCGCGATCGCGACGCCTCCCGCCCAGGAGTCGACGACGATCCGCCCGATCCCCATGGGCGCGAGCGGGATGGCGGCGGACTCCAACAACCGCATGATCGCCGTGACCGGGGTGGACATCACGGGCCAGTCGGTCCTCTATGTCATCGACTCCGTCAACCCGCACCTTGCCGTCTACCAGGCCTCTGGTGGCGCGTCGGGTACACAGAACATCAAGCTCGTCGCAGCACGCAGGATCGACCTGGACCTGCAGCTGGACGGCTTCAACGACAAGACCACGCTGGATGGGCGTCCACTCTCCTATCAGGAGCTCGAAGCGCGCTTCGACTCCGAGGTGGACGAACGCTAGCTCTGGAGCATCCGCTCCCCTCGATTCCCCGGTCCCGGTTGTACCGGACCAGACCCCGGCAGGTCACCGCGACTGCGTTGGCCGGCCTCAGAGATCCCCCCAAAAGGAGTGCCCGTGGCCGACGATTTCTACAGCTTCGACGAAGCTCTCGACGAACTGAAGCTCAAGGAAGAAGAGCTCAAGCGACTTGTCTCTGAGGGCGAGATTCGCGCCTTCCGCAAGGGAGACACCATGAAGCTCCGCCGCGCCGACGTGGAGAACCTCCGCGCCGAGCTCGACGTGGACGTGGTGGAGGAGCTCGTCTTCGAGGACGACTCGGACCTTGACGGTGACACCGGCATGGCCACCCAGGAGCTCGATGTCGAGACCTTGGTGGACGAGCCCGAGCCCGCTTCGCCGGCTCGTGCCTCGCGCAGCAGCGCCTCGGCCCGCCCGGCGAAGCGCGCGAGCGCGGCAGCCGTGGAGGAAGAGGAAGAAGAGCCCGCCTGGGTGAAGGGGCTCCTGGTGGTCTCGTCGCTCCTGCTGATCCTCGCCATGCCGATCATGCTGTCCCTCGGGACGGGGAACGCCGGCGGCCTCGCGAAGGGCGTCGCCGGAATCTTCGGCGGGCAGTTCGACCAGGCAGCCGAAGCTCCGGCTGCCGAGTGATCCTCCCGCGGGCGCCCCGCGTCCGCACCGCTTGGATCCAGAAGCCCCGGTCAGGCGCGCTCAGCGCGCCTGACCGGGGCTCTCCACGTCACGGGCGGGCCGGCCCGTCGAGGGAGGCCTGGCGGGCAGCGCTTCCGGCGACGTCACGCTGGTGGAGCAGCTCGACGCGCCGGGCCCCGGGGGTGATCCTGACCTCGATGAGGTCCACCCGCGAAGGGCCTCGCTGGGCGCGCGCGATACGGCGCCCGGCCCGTGCGCGCCGCTCGATCGCGGGCCTGCGGAAGCGGGCCCCCGGCTGGCGGCCTCGGATCCAGCCGCCGTGGGGGCGTCGGCCGGTCTTGACCTCGACCACGACCGTGACCCCGCCATCCATTGCGACGAGGTCGAGCTCGCCCTCTGGCGCGTGCAGGTTCCTGTGGAGGATCCTCCAGCGCTTGCGGCGCAGGGCCCTGCAGGCGAGCTCCTCGCCGATCCGGCCGAGTCGTGCGGCGTCGAGGGACCCCTCGGCGCATCCAGCGCGCTCGAGCCATCGGCAGGGAGCGAAGCGGAGCCACGCCCGCTCCAGCGAGGCGAGCGCGGCGCTCCAGCGGCCCCGCTCAGACGGAGGGGCCGACCGCCGGTTCCTCGGCTGCAGGCCTCGAGGCCGCCGGCGCGCGCCGAGGCGGGTCCGCGGTCTCAGTCGATGATCTCGTTCACAGCGGCGCGGGAGTAGGTGAACTTGGAGCCGCCGGCGGACAGGTCGATCTCGTCCGCGCGGACGGCCATCACCTCACCGTGGAGCCCGCTCGTGGTGACCACCCGGTCTCCCTTCTTGATGGCATCGAGCATCTCCTGACGCTTCTTACGGGCCTTCTTCTCCGGGGCGAAGATCAGGAACCAGAGGACGAGGCCGATGGCCAGGAACGGGAACATCCCGTCCAGGAGCGAGGGGGCGTTGGGCGGGCCCCCCCCCTCCTCGCCTCCAGCCGGAGGAGTCTCGATCACCGGCGCGCCCTCGGGCGGGGTCTGGGGCCCCTGAAAGAGCGCGGGGGAGAGCAGGAGGGGGGAAGTGATGGTGGGCGGAGTCATGGGCTTGTCTTCGTTCGTCAGGGCGCGGACTTCGGAGCCGAGGGGGGGCAGGCGGGGGGGCCGAGGCCTCGGCCCGAGGGCTCCTGTCCTGGGATTGTGGTGCGGGCTGGCGCGCCGGGCGGCGCGCGAAAGTGGATCTCTGCGCCCCGGAGGGGAGATCCCAAGGTGCGGAGCCTAATAGGATGGGGAGCCCCCCGATAGGGCGGCGTCCCGGAGCCCAAGCATGCAAACCCAGTTCAACCCCTCAGACCGGCTCGTGGTCGCCATGAGCGGCGGCGTCGACAGCTCCGCCGTGGCATGGATGCTCCGTGAGACGGGCCATGACCTGGTCGGCCTCTTCATGCGGAACGGCGTGGAGATCAAGGAGTCAGAAGCCTCCAAGAAGTCCTGCTGCTCCCTCGGAGACGCGCGGGACGCCCGCATGGTGGCAGCCCGTCTGGACGTTCCCTTTCAGGCCATCAACCTCAAGGAGGAGTTCGGGGACGTCATCGACTACTTCGTCTCGGAGTACGGGCGCGGGCGCACCCCCAATCCGTGCGCGGTGTGCAATCGCGACCTCAAGATGGGGAAGCTCATGGACTTCGCGGATGAGCTGGGCTGCGCCGGGGTCGCGACGGGGCACTACGCCCGCGTGTCGGTGGAGGACGGGCGGGTTCGCCTGCGGCGCGGTGTGGACCGGGCCAAGGACCAGTCGTATCAACTGTTCCCCGTGGCCGAGGCCAACCTGATGCGCACGGCCACTCCACTCGGCGACCTGGAGAAGCCCGAGGTTCGGGAGATGGCGCGGGCGGCGGGGCTGCGGACCTTCGCGAAGAAGGACAGTCAGGAGATCTGCTTCGTCCCCTCCAACGACTATCGGCTGTTGCTCAAGCAACGGGGCGTTGAGCTCCATCCGGGTCGAATCGTGGACGTGTTTGGTAAGGACCACGGCCCTCACAACGGGACGGAGAACTTCACCATCGGCCAGCGGCGGGGGCACGGCGTCGCCGTCGGGGTTCCGATGTACGTGGTCGAGATCCACCCGGCGGAGGGGCTGGTGGTCATCGGTTCGGAGGCCGAGTGCAAGGCCCCGAGCATGCAGGTTGAGGACCTGAATTGGCTCGGCTTCGACGTCCCCTCTGATGGGTCCTTCCGCTGTGCGGTCCAGGTGCGCTATCGGCACCGCGCGGCTCCCGCGACGGTGCAGGTGGCGCCGGACGGTCTGAGCGCGAGGGTGGACTTTGATGAGCCCCAGATGGCGGTGGCACCCGGACAGGGCGCGGCCTTCTACGAGCTCGAGGCGGACGGCACCGGGGGGGACCTGTCCCTCGGTGGCGGCTGGATCCGCGAGGCGCAGCGTGGCGGGCTCGGGGTCTCTGAGGTGGAGCAGGCCCCCGTTCTTCCGTGACCTCCAGGGACGGTCGCCGGGGTCGATGGGGGGGCGTTGGCGCCCTCGAACGCCGACGCCCGGGCGCAGAATCCCTCGCGCTGGGGACGGTCCTGGCGCTGCTGGCCGCGCTCTCTACGCTCCTCGGGGGCCGAGGGTCTGGCGAGGGGGAGGCGGGGGAGGCGTCCGTCGTGGCCCTCCTCCTGGATCAATCCGCGAGCGCCACACGCGGGCGCCCTGGCTGGCAGCGGTGGGCCGTCCAGCAGCTCGCGGGGGAGGGGAGCGCCGCGGTGGAGCGCGGCGACGATGTGTTCATGCTGACCTTCGCTGAGGGGGTCGAGCCGCGCTTCGGCCCGGCGAGTGCAGAGGAGTTCATGGGGGCGCTGCGGAGCGGTGCGGCCGCGGAGTGGTTGGCGGCGGGCGGTCCGAGCCCGCTCGGGTCAGACCTCGCGGGCGCGGTCGAGGTGGCGCTCGCGGCCATCGAGGGTGGCGAGCGCCGCACCGGGCAGCTGGTCGTGCTCGGGGACGGGAGGCTCGGCGGCGGCGGGGTGCCGGCTGCGCTATCGGACGCGTCCATTCGCGGGGTGCAACTCCTCGCGCCCCCCGCCCCCCTGCTGCCTGATCTCGGCGTCCGCGCGGTCCAAGCGCCCAAACGCGCCGAGCCCGGAGCCCGCGTTCCAGTGCGGCTTGACCTGTTCCTCGACGGGCCGGTGCTCGAGAGCTCCGCCGCGGACTCCCTCATCGTTGAATGGGAGCTCGTGTTTCGCAGCTCCCTGCGAACCGAGGCTTCGCGCACGCTGCGGGGTCGGGAGACTGCCCGGGTGCCCGCTGTCGCCGCAGGCGCCGAGGGGGTGCGCGCGTTCGCCGTGGGGCTGGAGGTGCCCCCGCTCACCACCGGGGTGGGGGAACTCAAGGTCTCGGTACGGCTCGGGTCGCTCCCCGCCGAGGTGACGGACAACTTCCCCGAGAACGACCAGGCCTCGACATGGCTCGAGATCGGTGACCCTGTGCGAGTGGTCGTGGTCTCACGGAGCTCAGATGAGCCGGGGGTCGCCGGCGCCCCGGTGGGCCTCCCGAGCGGCTCCGCATTTGACGGGATCGACTTCGAGTTCATCGCGGCGCCAGACCTGCGCCCTCGCCTCCTCGGGGAGGCGCCCCCGGACGTGGTGTTGACCCTGGACATCCCGCTGGCGGGTCTCCCCGCGGACACGCTCTCGCGCTTCGTCCTCGCCGGTGGCGGGTGGGTGCGGGGCGCTGGTTGGACGGCCTTGCGGGATGAGGGCTCGGTGCTGGAGCCACTGTTGGCGCTGATGCCCGACCGAGAGCCCCGGCGCCCCATGGACATTGCGTTCCTGGTGGATGGTTCGGGCAGCATGAGCGGGGTGCGCTGGGATCGGGTTCGGGACGCGCTGGGCGCGATCGTCCCGACCGCATCGACGAGCGATCGCATCGAGTTGCGGTTCTTCAGCCAGGTGGTGAGTCGCCCGAAGCTCGTCTTTGAGCCCTCGGCAGGCGGGGCTCCGGAGCGCGCCGAGGCCCGGCGGGAGGCGGTGGAGGCGTTGATGCGCGCCCGGGTCCCGGGCGGGTCGACGGACATCCTGTACTCCCTCGACGGGCTCGTCGCCGTGCGCGAGCAGCGGCGTCCGGAGGAAGGTGCTGTGTCCGCTGCGGCCGAGCAGGGCGCGACTCAGGGGCTCATCGTCCTGATCACCGACGGCCTGACCGACTCGGTCTGGAGCCTGCGGCAGCAGGTTCGCGCGCGCATTGTGGCCGCGGGAGACCGGTTGGTGATCGTGCAGGTGGGGGAGGATCCGGACGGGGTCGCCTTCCTCGCGGGCCTTCTCATGCAGGGAGAGGCCGTGCTTGAGGCCGGAGAACTGGAGGGGCTCGAGGACCTGCTGCACCAGGAGCTACAGGACGTTCGCCTCGTGGAGGGAGGGCGCGTGGTGGAGGCTGCCGGGCGCCCTGTCGCCAGGTGGCTCGGAGAGCTCCGAAGCGCGGCCCTCGACGCCGCGTCCCTCGACCGAGAGTTCGTCCTCGGTCGCGCCCTGAGGTGTCGGCCCACGGAGGGGGCGGTCGCACTCCTTGACGTGGAGGTCCCGCTGAGCCCGGGGGAGCGGGGCACCTTCGTGGCGGTCGCCGAGCGTGGGGAGGGGACGGTGGCGGGGCTGGCGTTGCCGAGTCTGGGGCTCGGTCCCGACCCGTGGAACCCGCGGCTTCGGTCGAGGCTCGCGTGGCTCGCCCCCGTCCTGAGGAGCATGGCCCGCCGAGGCGCGTCGAGCGAGCGGGAGCGCCAGCGTCGCGGCTCCGAGGACGCGGGCGGACGCCTCCGCTGCCTCCTCACACCGGCGGGGCACCTCGAGGTCCGCGGGCTCCCGGCCGGGCTCCCCGCGCGCTTTGCCGCGACGGTCTTTGGTGCGGCGACCGTGGACCTCTTCGGCGAGCTTGGCCCCAGGGAAGCGCTGGGGACGGTCACGCTCAGCGTCCCCGAGGTGGAGGGCCAGCCTGACCGAGTACGCCGGGGGGCCCGGCCTTCGCTGTTGGATGGGGTCCCCCGGGGAGCCCCGCTGCTCCTCGGGCTTCCCGCGCCGGCCGATGCGGTCGTGTTCCGCGCAGACGGGCCCACGGAGGCCTTCCCCGAGGTTGGGGACGACGCCAGTTGGGCCAGGGCGGGCCCCTTCGGCGTCGGCCCCGGGGGAGTGCTTGCCTCAGCGGGAACCGGGGGCGGGCCGGACGAGGAGCGCGGGCCAGGCCGGTCGAGCCCCTTCACCCCGTGGCTGCTCTGGGGGGCGATTTTGAGCCTCCTCGTGGGGGGCCTGGGAGGGCCCTCGGCGCTCTTGAGGCGGGCGCCGCGAAGGAACGGGCACTCTCCTGGGGGACAGGGCTCAAGGACGGGCATGAACGAGCCGAATGGCACCTAGGGGCCCGTGATGGGTGCCCACGCCTGACCCGTCCACCGAGCCTCTGAACAGCTCTCGATCATGCCGCTCACCACTCACCGCCTTCTGTCCGCCTCCTTGCTTCTCCTCGGCGCGCTCTCCTCCTGCGCCTCCAACGCCCAGACCCAGTCGAGCGTCTCCAGCAGCGAGTGGCTCCAGCCCTCTGGAGACCTCCAGCGAAAGATCAACCAGAAGGAGATCGAGGTCAGCTTGTGCGCTGATCAGGTCACGTGGATCGGGCTCTCGGACTGGTTCCAATCTGTGGGGGAGCCCGCGTATCCCAAGCTCATCGAGATGGTCGAGTTCGGGAACCCGCGGCAGCGGAGCTTCTCCCTCTGCGTGATCGCCGCGATGCAGGACCGCCGGCTTCTAGAGCCCATGCGGGAGGCCATGCCTGCCGCCTCGCTGCAGGCTGAGGGGATCCACCGCGAGTACGCCCGCGCCCTCGCCAAAATGGGGGACTTCTCGGAGCTCCCGGTCCTGATCGAGGCGCTGCGTGACAGCAGCCCGGAGCAGTTCGGGCGCGCCGCTCGAGCGCTGGAGACGGTGACCAATTCAAACATCCCCGTCAGCGCCGCATCGACGCTCGAGGAGCGCGAGGAGATCATCGAGGCGTGGCTCCTTTGGTGGGAGAACCAGCAGCAGGACGCGCTGCTGCGCTGACCCGCTTGCCTCAGCTGAGCTCCGCGAGGAGCTGCTGGAAATCCGGGTGTTCGCGGAGCGCGAGCAGGTCCTCGTCCTCGGCCATGAACTTGAGGTCGTCGTAGCCGAGGACCACTGCCGTGCGGAGGGAGTCGACCGCAGCGCTCGCGCGCCCGCAGAGAGCCTGGCTGCAGGCCAAGTTGTACCGGGCTGTCGGATCTTCTGGCGCGATGGCGACGAGCCGCAGGTCTACCGCGAGGCCGTCCTCGTATTGCCCGAGGCGAGTGTAGACGTGCCCGAGCTCGGAGAGCGCGTCGATGTTCTCGGGGCGCCGCCGGACCTCCTCCGAGTAAATGGAGGCCAGGAATTCGGAGCCGATGCGGTCCATCATCGCGGCGCAGGAAGTCGTGAGGGCGAGGGCGTCCATGGGGCTGAGTCTATCGAAAGGGCCCGGCCCCGGCGGTGGCTCGAGAGGACCTGGATCCGGGCGTGACCTCGCGAGACAGCGCGGGTACAAGGGCGGGGGCGATCAAGCTGCGTATTCGCGCCCGATAAGCTCATGGACATCCGATTCTGCGATCTATGCCACGAGTCCGTCCCGGAGGCGGACTTCAGCAACGGCCGAGCGAGTGACCTCAACGGCAGGGTGGTCTGCTCCCAGTGCGAGCAGGCCATGGGCGGAGGCGCGACCCTGGAACACAGCAAGGCGCGCGCCAGGCCCACGGGAGCGGAGGTCGCCGCCTCCATGCGGCCTGGCCCGACCGCGCCTGATCTGAAGGGGCGCCAGGCCGCTCGACCCACGCGGCGCTTCGATCGTGCGGCCCTCCTTGTTGCGCTCAGCGCGGTGGCGGTGGCCGGGTTTGGGACGCCGCTCCTCCTCGCTCGGATCGAGGGCCTCGAAGGGCAGTTGGATGCCTCGTCCCGGCGCTTGGAGGAGGGCCGGCGCAGGAACCGCGCCGAGCGGGCCGCGGCGCTCCGTCCCGTTGAGGTGGCGGTGGAGGAGGTCGCGCAGCGGTCCGCGGCGACGGTCGCTGCCCTCCGGGCCAAGCTGCAGGACCGGATGGAGTCCCTGGAGGTGGCGCTGGAGCGCGCCGAGGCGAGCACGCTGGCTCGGGGGGACCGCCTGCGAGCCACTGCGGAGGGGCTGAGCACCGCGATCACTCAGGTCAGAGAGGAGATGGCGCGAATCAGGGAGCGAGACAAGGAGGTCATGGAACTCAGCCGCGTCCTGGGGTTCCACGGAGATCTCCTCGTGAAGCTGGAGGAGCAGCTTCGCGTCGCGACCGTGGCTGCGGACTCTGCGGCTGCGGGGTCCGCAGGGGGGGCCACCGGCACCGTCGCCTTCGGAAGCAACGGCGGCCCGAGACCGTCGTGGGAGAAGTACATCGAGGACCTGGCGAGCCCCGACCCCGGCCTGCGCTTGGACGCGGTCTTCGCGTTGGGCCAGACCAAGGACCTCGCCGTGTCCCAGCACGTCATCCCGATGCTCGTGGATGAGGATGTCTTCGTTCGCATGGTGTCCGCCCAGGTGCTCGGTGCCCTGCGCGCGAAGACCGCCGTACCTGCGTTGATTGAGGCCCTCGCAGACGAGCGCTCTGCGGTCCGGGAGGCGGCGGTCGTCTCGCTTCGGACCATCACGGGGGAGCAGTTCAACTTCGAACCAGCGGGGAGGACCCAGGACCGCGGCCGCGCCTTGGAGGCCTGGCGCTCCTGGTGGCGGCGCCAGGGGGATGCCTTCCTGACGTCTTGATGCGGGTCACCTGCGGTGGGGGAATGGCGGCGCGAGGGAGGTCGAGGGGGGGCTCCAGCGGGTATTCTTCCCCACCCCCCCCTAGCACGTGGGGACTCCCTCCAAACCCCTGCCCAAAGCCCGCCCCCCCATGGGAATCTTCAAGGCCTACGACATTCGCGGCGTCCATCCCTCTGAGCTGAACGCAGACGTCGCGCGGCGCATTGGTAACGCCTTCGCGCGCCTGCTCGACGCCAGGTCGTTGCTCGTGGGGCGTGACATGCGGGTGCACTCACCAGAGGTCGCCGACGCCGTGATCGAGGGGATGCGGGACGCGGGCGCTGACGTGATCACCGTCGGGCTGGCCTCGACGCCGATGACGTACTTCGCGATCGGGAGCCAGGATGTCGATGGGGGACTCTGTGTGACCGCGAGTCATAACACCGGCGAGTACAACGGTATGAAGCTCTGCTCGCGCGGAGCGCGTCCCATCTCACGGGCGAACGGTATCGCAGACATCGAGCGCATGTGCGGTGAGCCCTACCCCGAGCCGGTGGCGAAACGGGGGAGCCTCACGGAGCTCGACCTCGACGAGGCCTACGCCAAGCACGTCGCCTCCTTCAGTGACATGGAGGGCGAGCTCACCCTCGCGATCGACGCCGCCAACGGCATGGCGGGGCACACGCTCCCCGGGATCCTCCCCAAGCTCCCCAAGCTCACCACCAACACGCTCTTCATGGAGCCCGATGGGACGTTCCCGAACCACGAGGCCAACCCGTTGAAGGAGGAGAACCTTGACGATGTCAGGGCGCTGGTCCGCGCGGAAGGCGCGGCGGCAGGGGTCGGCTTTGACGGAGACGCCGACCGATGCTGTTTCGTGGATGAGACGGGGCAGACGGTCACCGCAGACCTGATGACGGCCCTCCTCGCGCGCGAATTCCTGCGCAAGGAGCCGGGGGCGCACATCGTCTACGACCTGCGGTCCTCCTGGGTTGTCAAGGAGGAGATCCTGGCTGCCGGGGGGGTCGCCCACCGGGACAGGGTGGGGCACAGCTTCATCAAGGCCACCATGCGGGAGCACGGCGCGGTCTTCGGCGGAGAGCTCTCGGGTCACTTCTACTTCAGGGACAACTTCGTCTGTGACTCCGGGGCGCTGGCGATGGTGAGCGCGCTCAACCTCCTCTCGCGGGAGGAGAACAGGGGCCAGCCCCTCTCCGAGCTCGTCCAGGATCTGCGCCGATATCACTCCACGGGTGAGATCAACTTCGAGGTCGCGGACAAGGCCGCGGCGATCGCGAAGCTCAAGGAGCGCTACGCCGACGGGAAGCAGGACGAGCTGGACGGGATCACCGTGGAGTACGGGGACCTGGATTCTGACGACTGGTGGTGGTTCAACGTACGGATGTCGAACACAGAGCCGCTCCTGCGCCTGAACCTCGAGGCCAAGCGCGAGGCCACCCGGGACGCCCGCCGGGATGAGCTCGTGGCCCTTCTCAGCTGACCCCATTCCCAGGCAGCGGAATCGAGCTTCGATTCTGGGCCCCCACGGTCGATATTATCCATCGTCGGGTGCTCCCTCCCGATCCCCTCCGATGATGCCCATTCAAACTCGCTCTTCCGGCCCCGGTCCGAGGACTGGAATCCTTGAACGTATCGCGCTCTGGGGTGGCTGGGCTCTCGTGTTGGGGGCTCCGGCCCTGAGCCAGGACGCCCCTCAGGACGCCCCCCAGGACGCCCCCCAGGACGCCCCGACCCTGTCCGGTCCGGTCAAGCCTTCCGATGGCGCCAAGCTGTTCACCCGGAATGAACGCACGGAATTCGATCGGCGCTCCGCGACGATGGCCCGTGACGACCTCGAGGAGCTCGAGGTTGGCGCCCCGGGCCGGCCGGCGGCGCTCGTCACCTTGGGAGCTGCCGGCGCGCTGGAGTCCCGGCGCCTCCTCACCAAGGAAGCTGGCTCGGTGGTCGTCACCGATGATCAGATCGCAGCCATCTACGGCCTCGGTGAGCTGGGCGCCGGCGTGGGGCCTGCGATTGACCAGCTGATCTCGCTCTGCTCGAACGAAGAGCCCAGAGTCCGGCTCGCTGCGATGGTCGCGGTGATCCAGACGGGGACGGAAGCCGGACGGGAGCTTGTCGACGGCATCGCTGCGGGTGCCGGCGAGCGGGCACAGGAGGCACGCGACCTCCTCGCGTACGCCGCCGACCCCAGCGCAGCGCAGCTCCCCCTCGGATTTCGGCGCCTCTTCATTCTCCGTTGGGACGCGGCTCGCGCGTACGGGTTCGTCGACGGCGAGGTCTGGGCCGCGGCTCTCCTCGACGGGTTGAGCAAGAACAAGGCGTTCCTCGAGGCCCTCACCCTTCAACTGGTCCTCGACCTGAAGCTGCAAGGGGCACAGGACCATCTGCTGGAGTCGCTCCTCGATGGGGAGGGGGTCCGCCGGGTGGTCGTGAGCGTCCAGCGGATGCCGGTCGTGATCGAGTCGATGGTGGACTCCGGCGTCTGGCGACCGGCTGACTGGAAGGAATGGAAGTGGCTGATGCTCACGGTGCTCTTCGAGGAGCTCGACTATCTCTTCCCACGGACCCTGCGACTCGCGGTGCTCCAGCCCGAGACCGAGGCTCCTGCGGTCGCCCTGCTGCAGAAGAAGGAGGGGCGGTACGGCGATCTGGTCGAGCGCTCCTTGGTGAACGAGGACCCCTCCGTGCGCGCGCTCACGGCCTTCGCGCTCGGTGCGTCCGGGAACCTCGACTACGCGGCGCGTCTGATCGAGGTCTCCGACGACCCGGTCGCATGGGTGCGGGCGAACGCGATCGGCGCCCTGGTCCGTCTCGGGAGTACGGCCGGTGTCGTCAAGGCCGCCCGGATCCTCGCCCTGCCGCCCGAGCAGCGCGAAGCGCGCATGGCCTCCTACCTGTTCCAGGTGTTCGAGCGGTCCGCCCCGGACTCGGACGTGATCGACTTCCTCCAAGACGCTGCGCCCAGACTCAAGGACGCTGATCGTGCGGCGGTGGACTCCATCCTGCTCCTTCACTCGCGCGCTCCGGTGGAGACCAAGACCCTTCGGCGCGAGCTCCCCGGGATGGTCCCCACCACACCTGAGGCCATCATCGGCGCGCGCGCTCTGGCGAAGCGGCCTGGCGCGCGCGACCTGCGGGTCCTCGCCCGCCTGTTCCCGCGGGAGCGAGCCGTGGACATGAACCTCGAGCTGGCGTCCGGCTTGGCTCGGTCCGGGCACCGTTCGGTGGAGCCGATGCTCCAGCGAGCCGTCTGGGAGCTCCCCTGGAACCTCTCGGTCCTCGCCGCGGGCGTGGTGCGCGCGACCTACGGGCAGCGCACCCTGATCTCCTGGGCGGCCAACCCGCCCGTGGACGCCATGGAGCAGGACGTCCGTCGCCTCGGCTACGCCATCGGGGAGTGGGGCGGAATGCCCGCGGTTGAGGCGCTCCGCAAGCGCCTGAACTCCACGACGGGCGCGGACCTCCCCGCCCTGCAGGGCGCGATCCTGGGCGCCCTCGCTTCCCGAACGCGCTAGGGCGCGTTCGTGTCCCTCGCACCGCTGAGCGGTTCCAGCAAAGATGACCTCCATGCCCCCTGAGTCTGTCGCGTTGATTGGTGTTCCCATGGACCTCGGGGGGAACCGCCGGGGGGTCGACATGGGCCCGAGCGCCCTCCGGATCGCCGGCATCGAGGCGGGCATCGAGCGGCTCGGCGCGCGCTTCGTGGACCGCGGGAACATCCCGGTCGGTGACCCCCGGGGCGAGGCTCCGGCGGACCCCTCGGCCAAGTACCTGGAGCAGATCGCGACGTCCTGTGAGGGGCTCGCGAGCACCGTGCAGGAGACGCTTGCGGAGGGGCACTTCCCCCTGGTGGTGGGTGGAGATCACTCGATCGCGGTGGGCACGGTCGCGGGTGTCACGCGCCACTTCCAGGTGACCGACCAGGAGATCGGTGTGATCTGGTTCGACGCCCATGCGGATATGAACACCCCCGAGACCTCGGAGTCCGGGAACGTCCACGGGATGCCGCTGGCGTCGATCCTCGGGTCGGGCCCGGACGTCCTCACCCAGCTCGGCGCGACGGTGCCCATGGTCCGCCCCGCCCGGGTGGCCATGGTCGGCATCCGCGACGTGGACCGAGAGGAGGCTGCGGCGGTGCGCGAGAGCGGCGTCGCCTGCTTCACCATGCGCGAGATCGACGAGCAGGGGATCCGCGCCGTGATGGAGCAGGCCATCGCCCACGCCACGGACGGCACCGCGGGCTTCCACCTCTCCTTCGACGTGGACGGCACCGACCCCAGCGTCTGCCCCGGCGTGGGGACGCCGGTCGCCGGCGGGATCACCTACCGCGAGGCGCACACGGTCATGGAGATGGCCGCCACCTCGGGCAAGCTCGTGAGCCTGGAGCTGACCGAGATCAACCCGATCCTCGACGACGGCAACCGGACGGCTATTGCTGCCCGGGAGTTTGCTCTCTCTGCGCTCGGGAAGAGCGTGCTCTGATCCGCCGCTCCGCGTCGCCGAGACGGCGACTCTTGTCGGCGTCCTCCATCAGCTCTTCCCTGGACGGACCCGCGGGCTCGGTCGGCACGCCGTAGGGCTCCGCCACCCTTGCGGCGCGCCTGGGCGTCCAGAGGGCCAGGTTCATGGTCGTCACCAGGACCGAAGTGAACGGCCAGAACCAGGGCTGATCGCTCCACGGCTTCACGGTCCAGCTGTTGGAGCTCAAGGGGACCTTGGTCTCGAGCGTCAGGAGCAGGAACACCACCGTCGCGGACAGGCCGATGCTGAGGATCGCTCGCCTGGTGGGGTCAAGGGAGGGAAGGAAGCGCATGGAGTGATCGGATGGAGCCAGGCCGGCGGGCTGCGAGCGGGCCGGGCGGGGGGGCCGGATGGGGGGTGATCGTAGCAAGGGCTTCGACTCGTCGCAGCGGAGGAGCCTCGGCGTGCAGCGGGAGATGGATGTGGAGGGCCCGATGGGCCCTGTGCGAACTCAGCGTGGCCCCGGTGAGGTCGCGGCGACCTACACCTCGGAGGAGGACGCCACGCACCCGAGGAGTCGGGTTCTGATCCCCACGCGGTTTCGCACCATCGGCTCGCGCGCCAGCGGGGCGCGGGGTGTGATCCTCGGAGGTGTCAGAGGGCGAACGGCCACCAGATCGGAATGGCGATCGTGGCCACGGTGCCGGTGAGGAGTGCCAGCGGCGCGCCCACCCGGAGGAAGTCGCGGTACCGGTAGCCGCCCGGGCCCATGACCATGGCGTTGGCCTGGTGGGCGACGGGGGAGAGGAAGGCGAGGCTCGAGCCAGCCACCACGGCCATGACCATGGGCTCGGGTGAGACGCCGAGCGAGGCCGCGAGCTTGAGGGCCACCGGCGTCATGATCACGGCGGTGGAGACGTTGTTGAGGACCTGGGTGAGCAGCATGGTCACCGTGAGGACCACCGCCAGGATGAGCTGGGGGCTGAGGCTGTCGCTGGCGAGGCGCGAGATGCCACCGGCCACCACGTCGTCGAGCCCGACCTTCTGGAACGCGTCGCCGAGGGACAGCATGCCGCCGACGAGGGCGATGACCTTGAAGTCGATCACGCGCGGGACCTCGTCCGCACGGATCACCCGGGTGAGTACGAGGGTCATGGCGCCGGCCAGCCCAAGGATCGCCAGGGGCTGGTCGGTGAGGGCGGCGCCGAGGAGTACGGCGAGCAGGGTCAGGATCACGACCCAGGACTTGCTGCTCGCGACCGGGGCCTGGACCTCGTCCAGGGTCAGTACCTGGCGCTCCTGTCTCGCGCGGTCGATGTCGCGCAGGTGCCCCTGGACGAGCAGGGTGTCCCCGATCTCGAGCGGCAGGTCCTGGAGGCGACTGAGTTGGATCTCGCCGTGCCTCGACATGGCGAGGACGTTGAGGCCGGTCCGGGTCCGGAAGGCCGCCGAGGCGAGGGTCTGGCCGACGTACAGCGAGCCGGCGGGGACGACGGCCTCCACGAGCCGCACGTCGTCGGAGTAGA
>JAQWJQ010000004.1 GCA_029248265.1 Planctomycetota bacterium | reverse complement strand
CGCTCAGCAGGAGCGCGGACACCCAACGCCTCCTCCCGGAGGCACAGGTTCGAGTTGTCTTGAACGACTTCATAGTTCTGAATGGTGCACCTAAGAGAAGTCTCAGGATCAACCCCAGTGCGTTCACTGGGAGGGAGACGGGTCGGTGGTTTCTCCACCTTCTGCTTCGGTTTGAAAGAGTTCGGGGAGGCTCTCCATGAGCCGCTGAGTCAATCCCGCTCGGGATTCGAGCAGGGTCCTGAAGTCGTCATTCTCCAGGAAGAGGCTGGCGATGTCCGCCGTGTCACCGCCTGCGGAGAGGTGATCGTCGAGCAGGCGACGGAACGCTGCGAGCGCCGCATCATCTCGACCGCGCGCCGCCTCAGCGCACCCGAGGTTGAAGTGCCCGAGGGCGAAGCGAGGGTCCCTTCGGTTCACTCCCGAGATGGAGAGCCACCGGAAGTAGACCGCGGCCGTCCGGTAGTCCTCTTCGCCGTAGTAGAGGCGCCCAAGCTGGATCGCCGCGTGGCCTCGACTGACCTCTGAGATCGCCGTATCAAAGACTTCGCGGAACAGGTTCGCTGCGCGAAGGGTGTGCCCTTCCCGACCGTAGACGTAGGCGAGATAGATCCGCGCCTCTTCGTGACTCGGGTCGATCTCGATGGCCTGAGCCAGGAGGCGGCTTCCCTTCTCGGCAGGGTCTGCGATCCGTTCGAGCCGGCCGTTGAGCATGTGACGAGCATGCCTCCAATCGACGCCGCGTCCGGAGAGTTCATCGTCGCCGGCGGCGCTTGCACGCCCGGACGACACCACGCCATCGACGAAACCTCGCCCACGGTTCCTGGTCTCCTCGATGGGGACGGCGGCCTCGAACACACGCTCGCGGAACCGCCCGGGCTCGAAGGCGGCGAGGGAGTAGGCCTTACCGAGTTGGTAGAAGATCGTGGCGAGCCGGTGAGCGAGGTCGATGTCCTCGGCCATGCGGACCAGCTCGGTGGCGCCGAGCATCGCGACGCGGGCCTCCAGCCTCTCGGGGTCCGAGAGGTCCCGGTGGAAGCGTGCGAACTTCCGGACGTCCTCGAAGAAGAGCTGCGCCTCCGGAGACTCCTCGATCAGGACCATTGCGTGGGCCGCAGAGGCCTCGTCCAACTCCCCGTCGACCAGGCAGGAGAGGTCCTGTTGGAGCTCTGCCTGCTGCTCGGTGAGGCCTGCACACCATCCCTTGCCCTCGAACCACGCAGACGCGTCGTCCAGGCTCCAGGAGGCAGAATCGGCCCCGTGAGGCTGATGGTCAGGGTGATCAGGGAGTGTCATTCGAGAGGGTGGTGGTGTGGTCCTTAGCTGGCAGAGGTTCGTCGGGTACAGGATTTGGCCGGGTTGGCGGGGGTGCGGGCTCGGGCGTCCGCGCTGGGCCACCGTAAACCCATTCATGTCTCAATTTGCGGCGGGGGGCTCTGGACTGCCACGGGCGGAAGAGGGCTGCCTGCCGTCCGCGCTGTCCGCGTCCGTCTTCCCTACTCGGGCCGGCCGACAATCGGGAGTCAGGCCCTCGAAGACCCGGCGCATGGCCCGGTGGATCTTCCGACGCGCCCTGAAGATGACCATCTTCAGGTTCTCCAGCTTGATCCCCAGGTCATCCGCGGCCTCGCGGTAGCTCACCCCGTCGACCTCGACCAGGTGCAGCGCGCGGCGCTCTCGGTCGGACAGCATCGAGTAGAACTGCATGTACAGCTGCAGGTAGACGATGAAGGCCCGGGAGCATTCCTCCGAGGCCTCGGACTCGAGGGCCCCCGAGAGCGGAGTGTGCGCGCCGTCGACCGGTTGATCGGAGAGATCGTCGAGGGCTATTTCCTTGCGCCCTCCACCGGTGCTGCGCGAGCGCATGTGCTTGAGCACGGTGTTGCGCACGATCATCGCAGTCCACACCCGGAAGGCGTCTGCCCGCGAGGCGTCGAATCGGTGCGGGTACCGGAAGACGTTGAAGAACACCTCCTGGAGGACGTCGCCGGGGTCCGCCTTGCTGTTGTAGCGACGCAGTCGTCCCGAGACCTGGATGATCAGGTGGCCGGCGTTGAGCTCGTAGAGCAGCCCGAAGACGGCGCGCCCGCTCGACTTGCGGAACCCATCCATCAGCGCCGTGCTGAGGTGATCACGCAGCCCATCGTGCTCCAAGGTCTCGTCTTCGAAGACACCGTCGATCCGAGCGTGATCCTCCCGGTCCAGCTCCCCCCTCCCCAGCTCCGAAATCCTCGCCCGCAACCGTTCCTTGCCGTCGATCGCGGCAAGGGGGCTGGCATGGAGGACGTTTTGGGAAGGCATGTGATGAGCGCTCGACAGGACCGGACAGCGCAGGCGCGCGGTCAGGTACAGGGGGAGGTTCGAGACTAGCGTGGGTTTTAAATTCGAGCGGACCCAATGGAACGAACCCGCTGCCTTCTCAAAACGCCGACGAGGGTGGGGCGCCCAGAGGGGGCTTGGGGAGGACCGCAGGGTTTCCGACGCGAGTCACGGCGTCGGGGAAGGAGCGTGCGCTGGGGAAAGGCGTCACACAGCCTTTACACCTGCGCCCCCCGTTGGTTTCGTGCCGTGGCAGAAGCGCCTGCGCATTTCCGCACACCCCCTGGACCAGGTACGGACACAAGCGTTTTGAGTTGAGAGACTTAAGCGCCTTCCCACGACGGCTGGCGCGGCCTCATTTTGAGCGCATCGAAGAGTGATTCCGAACGCTGAATCGCTCCAATCGTGGAGGCATTCGCTCCAATCGCGAGGGCCAGAGCAGATGCCTCGGCGCGCCATGCCCCTTCACCCCCAACCGCCCTCCGCCGAGCACCTGCGTGATCTTGTCCTCGAACAGGCCCGCGGAGTCGGCTTCGATCTCGTGGGAGTCGCCCCGTTCGGTCCCCCGCCGGATGCCGAGCGGTTCGCCACCTGGATCGCGGAGAAGCGCCACGGGACGATGGACTATCTCGAGCGGGGCCAGGACGCCACCCTCGATCCAAGGTCCCAGTGGCCCTCAGGGAAGTCGCTGCTGGTCGTCGGGCTCGGACACTCTCGCCCCGCCGTTGAACTTCCTGGCGGCGGGCGTGTCGCGCGGTACGCCGCCGGCCGTGACTACCACAACGTCATCTCCAAGATGCTCGGCCGCCTGCGACGCGCTCTCCTCAGGGAGGGGCTGGCGTCGCCCGGCTCTGCCTTCGTGGACGCCACCCCCCTCCTGGAACGTAGCCACGCCGCGGAGGGCGGCCTCGGCGCTCCATCCAAGGCCGCGAACCTGCTCGATGTGCGCTACGGGCCGTGGTTCTTCCTCGGGGAGATGATCCTGGACCTCGACCTGGAACCCACTCCAGCGCCTGGCCGGGTCCCATCCTGCGGCACCTGTACCGCTTGCATCGACGCCTGTCCGACAGACGCAATCACCAGCCCGGGTCGCGTCGACGCGACCCGGTGCATCAGCTACCACACGATCGAGCACCGAGGGCTGGTGGGGCACGATCTCCGGGCTCAAGCTGGCGAGTGGGCCTTTGGCTGTGACGTCTGCTCCGAGGTCTGCCCTTGGGGTGGGAAGGCCCCTGATCTGAGCGCGCGCTTCGGGACCCGCCCAGCCTTCGAGGACGGCGCAGGCGAGGGCGGCACGCTGGTGGATCTCTTGACGGAGGGGAGGGACGAGCCGAACGACGAGGGGCACAGGGCGAGATGGCAGGGGTCCCCCCTGCGGAGGCCACGCCGAGAGGGGCTCGCGCGCAACGCCGCGGTGGTGCTCGGGAACCTCCCGACGGAGGCCGGACGCGTGGCGCTGCTCAACTCGCTCGACGGGGACCCCTCCCCGATCGTCCGAGCGGCGGCCACCTGGGCCCTCGCCGAGGGTCACCTCGAGGATGCCGGCGTCCGAGAGGCCATCAGCCGCGCCCTACGGCGAGAGCCGCATCAGGAAGCCGCACGAGACATGCGCGCCACGCTCGACCGAAGACCCTGATCCACGTCGAGGATTCTGGACACGCTCCGCCGACGTCCAACTCCATCGACACGGGGCCGCTCCGGCCCCCCTCAGGGCCCCTCCACCGCCCCGGACGTCCAGGAGCGAGACCCTGACCCCGCCGCGCGATCTGCGAAGGCGCTCCCCACGTCGAGTTTGATGGACACGCGCCGGCCCGCCGCACGGGTGCACTGATCGCCCGTAAACACAATTCAGATGGTGACCTACGCTCGATCCATCGCAGCCACACGGGGCTGGCACAGCGTGTGCTTCCTCTCAGATGCGATGGACTTCCTCTCCGACTTTCAGAACGACCGCAAGTGGTGCTCTGCTTGCGACGGGTACGTGTCTTACCTCATGAGCATCGAGAAGTCTTACTGCGTGCAGTGCGGCGCCGAGGTGCGACTGTTCAGCAAGGAAGACTGGGTCGCCTTCTCCGAGAAGATGGAGGCCCGCAAGCCTCGCCGACGGAAGAAGACGGCCCGAAGCGACAAGCAACGTCGTGACTCGGCCTGACACGAGGCCGCAGACGAGAGAGCTCCCATGAGGAGCGACCAGGACCCCCCCAGCGAGCGGCCCGCAGATCCTCGGATCGGTGGGCCGCTCGCACGCCTTCGTGCCTCCGGGAGCAGGACCCGGGTTGGACCTGCAAGGATCACCCGTCAGGCGTTACAAAGCGGTCACGATGAGCCAGAGCACCAGCAGCACTCAACCCACCACCCACCCCGAGGCCACCCTTGAGACCGTCCGAGCGAGGTACGCAGAGGGTGCCCAGCAGCAAGTCCCCGAGCTGTGCTGCCCGGTCGATTACGACGCGTCCCTCCTCGAGGTCCTCCCGGCCTCGATCGTGGAGAGGGACTACGGCTGCGGTGACCCCAGCCGTTTCGTCCGAGAGGGTGACGTGGTGGTCGACCTCGGCTCTGGCGCAGGGAAGATCTGCTACATGGCCAGCCAGATCGTCGGCGCAGGCGGAAGGGTCATCGGCGTCGACACCACGGACGAGATGCTGGCGCTGGCGCGAGATCACCAGAAGGAAGTCGGAGACCGCATCGGCTGGCACAACGTCGAGTTCCGGCGAGGTCATATCCAGGACCTGCGGCTG
>JAQWJQ010000299.1 GCA_029248265.1 Planctomycetota bacterium | reverse complement strand
GCGCCCTGAGGCGTCGTCAGGAGGTACTCAAGCAACTCGTTGAGCACCTCCACTCGCGCGCTGAAGCCGAGCGCGTCGGCGTCGTCCGCGAGGATGATCCCCATCTCCTGAAAGGCGGCGATGAGCTTGGCGCGGTCTGCGGCCGGGTCCGAAGGACGGGCCCCGACTGGCTCCTGCGGCGGGAGGGGCGGGCCCGCCTCCTCTTGGCCAGCCCCCTGCGGCTGAGCCCCCTGCGGCTGGGCCTCTGGGCCCGAGGCCTCCACGGACACGAGCGCCCTGGGGAGGAACCCACCCATGGGAGCGTACGCCGCGGCGAGGGACGCGAGCGCGAGGGCGGAGAGCTTGGTGGTTTGAATCATGGGTCGCTGCGGGCCGGTAGCGAGGACGAGGGGGCCGCTGGACACGGAACGTAGACCATGGAGCCGGGTTCAGCGAATCCTCTGGGCGGGGGGCACGCCGAAGTTACCCTCCAGCAGGGGCCTCTTCCCCCTACGAACCATGCCTGACCCGACACTCGCAGGCCTGCTGTACCTGGCCATAGAGCTCATCGGGGTCGCCTCGGCGGTCCACGTCCTGTTGCAAGGGCGCACCCCCCAGGGGGCGACCGCCTGGCTGTTCTTCCTCGTCTCGTTGCCGGTGGTGGCCGTCCCGCTGTACTGGATCTTCGGTCCACGCCGGTACGAGGGATATCGCGGCGCGCGCCTCCAGGGATACGCGGTGTATGACCCTGTGATCGACTCGCTGCGGGCGTCCGGCGAGCGCTTCTTCGTCGACGCTCCGGAGCGCCCCCCCTTGCTGGTGGCCCTGGAGCGCCTCGTGCGGCTCCCGTTCCTCAGTCACAACCGCGTCGACTTGCTGGTGGATGGCAAGCGCACCTTCGACGCCATCCTGGAGGAGATCGCGGGCGCCGAACGCTACGTCCTCCTGCAGTTCTACATCGTGCGAGATGACGGGATCGGCCGCCGCCTTGAGGCTGCGCTGACCAGGGCACTCGAGCGCGGCGTGAGGGTGTATTTCCTCTTTGATGGGATCGGTTCAGCCGGCCTGAGCTCCGCATACATCACGCGCCTCCGCCGCGCGGGGGCCCAGATCAACGCCTTCGCAACGGCGAGCCGCAGCCACCGGCTCCAGCTCAACTTCCGTAATCACCGCAAGGTCGTCGTGGTCGACGGTGAGCTCGCGTTCACCGGCGGGCTCAACGTCGGAGACGAGTACCTCGGCGCCGATCCCAAGCTCTCCCCCTGGAGGGATACCTTCGTTCGAATCTCGGGGCCAGCAGCGCAGGCGGTCCAGCTGTCCCTGCTGGAGGACTGGTACTGGGCCACCGACGAGCTGCCTGACTGGACCTGGGTCCCGAAGCCGGACGTGGCCGGAGGCGATGAGTCGGTGCTGATCGTCCCCACCGGCCCCGCCGACCCCATGGAGTCGTGCAGCCTCCTCTTTGTCGGGCTCATCCACCGGGCGCAGGAGCGGCTCTGGATCGCAACGCCCTACTTCGTCTTCGACCAGCAGATCACATCCGCGCTGCAGCTCGCGGCTCTACGCGGAGTCGACGTCCGGATCCTGGTCCCGAAGAACGGAGATCACGCCCCGACGTACCTCGCCGGCTGGAGCTACTTCGACGAGGTCCTGGAGAGCGGCTGCCGACTCTTCCAATACACGGACGGGTTCTGCCACCAGAAGGTCCTGCTCGCGGACTCCGACCTGGCCCTGGTCGGGAGCGCCAACCTTGACAACCGCTCCATGAGGCTCAACTTCGAGCTTGGGGCGCTGGTGGAGGGCGTCCTGTTCGCGGCGGAGGTGGCGTCCATGCTCGAGGGGGACCTCGCCCGCTCCGAGGAGGTCCAGCAGGGCGACTTTGCCCGGAAGCCGCTCCACTTCCGGCTCCTCGCCCGGTTCGCCCGGCTCTTCGCGCCGATCCTCTGACGCCTGATGACCCCGCCACGGGTTGCCGCGTATGCTCGTCAGCCCGACCGCCCGCAGCTCCAAGGTATCCCATGGAATCCCCCCTCCCGCCCCTCCTCCCCGCCCTCCTCCTCACCGTCGCCGCGCCCATCGCCGCCGGCCAAGACGCCGCCAAGCCGCGCTTCGAGAACGGCGAAGCCCAGGTCGTCGAGGCGTTCAAGGACCGCAAGGGCTGGGAGCAATTCCACCTCTGGGTGGAGACCGAGTTTGACTCCGACGGCGACGGGATGAAGGACCGCATGCACGTGGACGTCACCGTCCCGGGGCAGTGCATGTCAGAGGGCCTCAAGGTCCCGGTCATCTACAACACGAGCCCCTACTTCTGGGGCACGAGCGGCACGAGCGAGGAGTTCTTCTGGAACCCTGATCACGAGGTCGGCGCCAAGCCGCCGGAGCGCCCGCACCCGCCGGAGATCGAGCGCAAGGACTTCCGCCCCCTGAACTCCACCCGCTACATCCGCCAGTTCGTGCCGCGCGGCTTCGCCGTGGTGCACTCGGCCTCACCTGGCACCGGCTACAGCCAGGGCTGCCCCACCATCGGCGCGGACAACGAGTCGCTCGCCCCGAAGGCGGTCATCGACTGGCTCAACGGTCGCGCGCGCGGCTTCACCGCTGCGACCGGCGGCGACCCGGTCGAGGCGACCTGGTGCACCGGCAAGGTCGGGATGATCGGGACGTCCTTCAACGGGACCCTCCCCCTCGCCGCTGCCACCACGGGCGTTGAGGGCCTCGAGGCCATCATCCCCGTCGCTCCCAACACCTCCTACTACCACTACTACCGCTCGAATGGCCTCGTCCGTCACCCCGGCGGCTACATGGGCGAGGACATCGACGTCCTCTACGACTTCGTGCACAGCGGCGACCCCACCCGGCGCGACTGGTGCAACCAGAACATCCGAGAGGACGAGCTCGAGAAGTACCTCGATCGGGTCACAGGTGACTACAACGACTTCTGGGCCGGGCGGGACTACCTGAACGACATCGACGGCGTGCGCTCCGCCGTCCTGATGGCCCACGCGTTCAACGACTGGAACGTGATGCCGGAGCACAGCGTCCGCATCTACGAAGCCCTCAAGGAGAAGGGCGTGCCGGTGATGTGCTACTTCCACCAGGGCGGGCACGGCGGCGACCCGCCCTTCTGGCTCGTGAACCAGTGGTTCACCCGTTACCTCTACGACATCGACAACGAGATCGAGGCCCAGCCCCGGGCCTGGATCGTGCGCGAGTCCGACAAGCGCAGCGAGCCGACGCCGTACGCCGACTACCCCAACCCCGAGGCCTCCCTTGTGGACCTCTTCCCCGCGGGCAAGGGCGCGCGCGTCGGCGCGCTGGCGATGGCGGCGTCCTCCGGCGAGCAGTCGCTGACCGACGCCCCGGCCACCTCCGGCGCCGAGCACGCGCAGGCGAGCTCCTCCAAGGCGCGGCTCCTGTTCGCCTCTCCGAAGCTGGTGGCGCCGCTGCACCTCTCCGGGCACTACGAGATGAAGGTGCGCGTCGCCTCGAACAAGCCCGCAGCCAACCTGTCCGTCTGGCTCGTCTCCCTCCCCTTCGAGGAGGGCGCCACGATCAACGACAACATCATCTCACGCGGCTGGGCGGACCCCCAGAACCGCAACTCCATGACCGAGAGTTCCCCGCTCGTCCCGGGCGAGTACGTCGACCTCGCCTTCAGGCTGATGCCGGATGACCAGGTCGTGCCCGCGGGCGAACAGCTGGGGCTGATGATCTTCGCGAGCGACCCGGAGTTCACCCTCCAGCCGAAGGCCGGGACCAAGCTCACCATCGACCTCTCCGGGACGAGTCTTGGCCTGCCCGTCGTGGGCGGCGAGGCCGCCCTCAAGGAGGCGCTGGGCCGCGACTAGTCTTGCACGGCGGGGCGCCACATGTGGACCTCATCCACCTGCTGGCCGTCCACCATCACCGCCCGGGGCTCCCGGCCCCAGGCGGTGAAGCCGAGGGACTCGTACAGCGCCTGAGCCCCGGGGGCGCCCGCCGAGACGGAGAGCTGAATCACCTCGAGGCCAGCCATGCTTGCTGCATGAGCGAGCGCCGCCTCGATCACCTTCCGGGAGAGCCCGCGGCGCCGGCAAGACGGGCGCGTGTAGACCCCCCAGACCGTCGCGCGGTGCCGCATCTTGGTGCGACGGTCCCGGTAGAGGCCAGCCACCGCGCAGAACTCACCGTCCTCGTCCTCTGCGCAGAAGATGGGGCTCTCCTCCGACGAGAGGCGGGCCTCCATGACATCGAGGTCCAGGCACTCGTCGTCCGCCAGGTCGCCCAGGAACGAGCCGGGCGTATCCACCAGCATCTCCCTGCGCAGGCCGACATATTCCGCGGCATCCGCCTGCACGAGCCGGCGGATCCGATAGTCACCGATCACGCGTCCTCGAAGGTGACGCCCACCCGGGCCAGGTCATCCTTCACCAGGTCCCGGACCGCCTCGGCGAAGACCCGGATCTCGTACTGCGCGTCGGGCTTGAGGCGCTGCTGGAGGAAGTGCAAGACGCCCTGGAGCGACACCGTCCAGTAGGCCTGCGTGTACAGACTCTGGGGCAGGATCATCCGCGCGATCTCCTTCGCCACACCCCGCTCGATGCGCGCCTCGTAGCGCTTGAACGCGTCCTCGCACTCGTCGAGCATCAGCTTGCGCTCCCCGGCGTGGTCGAAGTCCTCGGGCAGGTCGAAGGACGCCTGCTTGTTGCCGTGGGGCGGGTTCGCCCTCATCACCGTCGGGATGTAGAACTCCGGAGTCCAGCGCACATAGCGACCGGAGACCTCGTTCCACGAGCAGCCCTTGTCGGTGTCGAACATCACGTCGAACACCTCGAGGGAGACCTCGGCGCCGTCGACCTCGTACGTCCGCCAGCCGCTGCCGACCTGGTACTTGAAGGCCTGCCGGAAGACGAAGAGCGGCGCCTTCCAGTGGAAGGTGAAGAAGGAATGCCGGAACGGCGACGTGTGGCCGTGCTCCCAGAGGAAGGAGCAGAGCTTGCGGTCCTTGTCCTCGAACCCTTCCTTCTGCTTGTCGTACGAGATTCGAGCGCTGTTGACGACCTTGAGAGCAGGGTCCTGCTCCATCCGGTCTACGAGCGCAACGAAGCCGATCCCGTCCCCGAGCGCATCGATTGCGCCCTCAGGGCGGTCGAGTGCGGTGATGGCCATGGCTGAATGATAGGAAGTCGGGCTCCAAGCTCCTGGGGGAACTAGCTGGAAGCACGTCCGCTAGCCGGTTGCCTGGTGTGAACCGATCGCTAGAGTCCAGCCCATGTCCGCCCCCCACCGCCTGATCGTCCTCGTGGCCCTCCTCGTCAGCGCCCTCGCCTCCGGCTGCGTCACCCTCGATAAGGAGGAGGTGATCGCCCCGGACGCGCCCGTGGAGTTCTATCGGGGCGCCCGCAAGCTCAAGGGAGCCCCCCTGGCGAGCATCGCCAACAAGGCGGCAAAGACCCGCGCCAGCGGCAGGATGGATGTCCGCGCCGTGGAGAAGGTGGCCGCCTCCGCTCGGCCAGCGGTGCTGAGCATCTACTTCAAGACCAAGCAGGCCGCCCGCGTGCGGCTCCTCCCCTTCAGCATCCCCGGGCTTGGAATCCCGGTCTCGCTGCCCGGAGCTGGCCTGGGCTCGGGCTTCATCATCCACGAGGACGGCTACGTCTTGACCAACGCCCACGTGATCCGCGGCGCGAGCGACCATTGGGCCCTCAGCGCCACGGGCCAGGAGCTGGACCTCGAGGTCCTCGCCGTCGATCCGGTCTTTGACCTCGCGCTGCTCAAGATCATCGGGACCCAAGGTCCCTTCCCGGTGATCCCCCTGGGCGACTCTGACAAGGCTCCGGTGGGCAGCTGGGCCGTCGCAGTCGGCAACCCCCTCGGCCTCGGCCACACGGTCACCCTCGGGATCATCAGTCAGACCGGTCGACACCTGTCCGGCGTCGACCCCGCGGAGGGTCGCGAGATCTCCTTCATCCAGATGGACACGGCCATCAACCCGGGCTCCTCCGGTGGTCCCCTCATCAGCCTGACCGGCGCCTGCGTCGGCGTGAACACCGCGGGCTACGTCGAGGCCAACGGCATCAGCTTCGCCGTGCCGACGGCCCAGGTGAAGGACTTTCTGTACGAGGTCCTGCAGGGCGAGCAGCCGACCCCCTGATCAGCGCGACTCCGAGCTCGCCCGGGCGACGACGCGGACCCCGCCCGCGGCGTCGAGGAGACGAAGTCCGTCGCCGTTGACCTGGGCCGCCCGCGCCTGCCTGAGCGCCGCCATCAAGCGAGACTCCTGCTCCATGAGCTCCGGCGGCCCCGCCATCCGGGTGGCCATGATTTCGGACAGCTGGAGCAGGCCCCCCTCGAGGCGATAGCTGGAGCGCAACCGGTTGACGCCCGAGTCCCCCGAGAAGGCACCTTCCGGGCCGAAGGTCAACGTGACCTCGGCCTCGCTCAACAGCGGCTTCCCGTCGATCTCTTCCACGAGCCAGTCCCCCGTGAGCTCCGCCGCACCGACGCCACCGGCCTCCCCGGCGTCCGCCGCAGCGGCGCAGCCAAAGAGGCACAGAAGAGAGAGCAGGATCGGGGCGAACACCATGGGGCCGGGGATCGAGTGGTTCATTCTTGAGGGAGCAGGGTGGTCCTGGGCGTGGAGGGCAGCGCGGGCTAGCGCTGCTCGAGGTCGATGGCTCGGTCCAGCGCGGCGAGCGCCTCACCGGCGAGGTGGTCCAAGATAGCCCAGTCCCGTGCTCGGTCCGCCCAGGCTTGCGCAACTCCCGCAGCCTCCCCCCTGGCGAGGGCAGCGCGGCCACGGAAGACACGACTCAGGGCCGCCAGCCGAGCTTCAGGGGCCCTACGAGCCGCCGCGTCCGTGACCCCGAATTCGGCCTCCAGGATCGCCCGCCCGATCCGGCCCTGCCGCCAGTCAACGAGCAGCATGGTCGATTGGCGCGAAGCTCGCTCCCATCGCGCCGCGTCCGCCCCTGACCCCGGCCCGGGGCCTGAGCCGAACCCATCGAGGATGACCCGCCCGAGCGCCGCACGACCGAACGTCAGGTCACGGGCCGCCGCGCGCGTGCGCGGTTCGCCGCCCATGGCGAAGAGCCCGCGCTCGAGGAGGCGCTCCGCCTCCTCACCGCCGCGGCCCTCTCGCCGAGAGAGTTCCCCCATCATCACCAGCAGGCGCCCGTCGACCCCGTCCAGCGCCGCGGACGAGGCGCCGTCCGCCGTGAACTCTCCAGCGAGGGCAGGAAGCGCCTCGACGGCCGCCACCTCGGCGCTCCATCGGAATCGAACCGCGCCCAGGTCCTCTCCACGAAAACGCCGGGCGATGTCCGACGGTCCCTCATCGATGGGCCGCCGAGTCAGCGCCGCCGCGAGCCGCCTCCGGATCGGATCGAGCGAGTCCTCAGCGAGCACGGGGTCGAGCCCGGCCGCGGTCGCCGCGCTGACCAACGCGGTGCCCCGCAGCTGACCGAGCGCCTCTCGCTCGAGCTCTGGCAGGTCGACCGCGGCCAGCCGAAGGTCCACGGCCTCCACGAGATCCAGGAGCTCGCCGAGGGCGCGACGCCCCTGACCCGCGGGCCCAGCCGAGGCCCTCGTGGCCGCCACCGCCGCCTCCACATCCATGAGATCCGGCACCCCGCCCGCGAGCGGTTTCCAGGAGAGGCGCCGCAGCGGCGCCGTCACCCCGAGGCGTCCCATGACACCGATGGCCATCTCACGCTCGGAGGGATCTCCCCCCGGCGCTGAGAGGCGCTCCAGGAAGCGAGCGACGCTCTCCGGCGCCGGGGCGTCGCCCCGCCCCAACGCCTCGAGGCCGCGCGCCCGGAGCGTCCGGTCCACGCGCTCGTAGTCCTTGAGGATCCGGGCGGCGACGCGCGCCGTGGTCTCCGGCGTGGGGAGCGAGCGGCGGGAGCCTCCGACCTTGGAGAGCTGGAGCGCCGCCTCGTAGCGCACACGCACAGGGACCTCCTCCCCCAGGAGCGCGGCCAGCGCCGCGCGGCCCGCAGCGCTCCGCTCGAGCAAACCGCAGGCCGTCTTGGGGAGCTGCGGCCGCGCGTCCTCGCCTGACTCCTCCCCATGCATCAGCCACATCGAGCGGTGCAGGCCGTTGATCAAGATCGGAGCCGCCTCTTGTCCCTCGACCGCCGCGAGCGCGGACGCGAGCGCCGCCGCCCTCGCGTCGGACATCAATCGAGCGGGGTAGCCAGCCGCCGCCTCCAACCCGCAGAGCTCCTCCTCAAACGCCCGCCGCAGCAGCCCGGCGACCTCGCCGTCTCCTTTGAAGGGAGCGAGGAGCTCGACCACCGCGGGGTCACGGCGTCCCGCGCGACGGACGAGCTGCATGACCAGGTCCCGGAAGGCCGGGACAGGCACGCCCCGCGGGAGTTGCGCGAGCCAGCGCTCCTGGCGCTCTGTGAGACGCCCGTCGGCGGCGACCTCCCCCTCCCGGTCGAAGGCTTCGCGAAGGGAGCCCCAGGAGGAGAGGCCCACCGTGGTGTCGCAGAGCCACGAGAAGGCGAGGCTCCGCACCTCGGCGCGGACATCCACCAGGAGCTCAACCGCGAGGCCGAGGAGCTCAGGCTCGCTCCCGGCCGTGAGCCGTCGGCCGACCTCACGGGCCGCAGCCTCCCTGACCTCACCACGGGGGTCGCGGAGCCAGCGTGCCGTCTCCGCGACAGGCAGCGGCTCCTGCCGATTCGTGAGGACGCGCCACATCTCCAGGGCCTCGGGCTCGCTGAGGCCCTGCGTGCGTGACAGCAGTTCTTGGAGCGGCGCCGCCCACGCGGCCCCTCGAACCCAACGGAGCCTCGTCCGCTCGGGCAGGCCCGCCGCTGCCGACTGGTCCAGCATCGCGAGGCCCAGGGATGAGACGCCCGGCCGACCCGCGACGCGCTCCGCGCGCTCGTCGAGATCCCACTCGTCGAGCGGGAGCACCAGTGGTTGCCCGAGCGCCGCCAACGCGGCCCCCACGTCCGCCCCCAGGCTCCCTGCTCCCCGGCGCTCGGCGAGCTGCCCCTCAGCGACGAGGGCGAGTGCCTCCACGAGGCCTCGACCCCGCGCTCCCTCCTGGTACCGGGTCCGAAGGTACGCCACCGCGTCCGCCGCGATCGGCCGATCCAACCAGAGGTCAAACAGCTCCTCCAGCGCCCGCAGCGGGTCCCCACCGCAGGCCCGAATTCGGGCCTCGAGCGCCGCCTCAGCGAGGGTCCTCGAGCGAGCCCCAGCCTGGGCGAAGGTCGCGCTGATCTGACCGCACGTCTCAGCCGAGAGCTCCGGCTTCGAAGCGATCTGCGGGAGGAAGGGCGACACCTCTGGGTGGACGACCAGCGCGCGGGCGAGGCGCTCCACAGCCGCGAGCCGGACCGCATGAAAGGGAGCGGCGAGCCCGGCGGCGAGCGCCGCAGCGAGGCCTTCCCCGTCCCCCTCGGTGTCGAGGACCCGCAACCCCGCGGCCCAGACCTCCGGCCGCTCGGCCCTCCCGGCGGTCAACCCCTCCTCCGGCAACAGCACGCCGGCACGGGCGGCCGCGTCGAGGGCGGTGACCTCACTCACCCACGGGGGCGCGCTGGCGTCGATGGCCCCGGAGATCAAGGCCTTGAGGTCCGCCCGCTTCGCCGATGCGCCCGCGGGGCCCGGCCAGGTTCCGAGCCGCCCGATACCGGGCGCCGCCGCGCGCAGCGCGATCTCTCGACCGACAGCTCTGGGGAGCACCTCCTCCTGGAGCGCCAACCCAAAGAGGGCGGAGGGAGTGGCCGGCGACAGGACGCCACCGGCGAGCAAGAGGAGCGCGAGCGGGGACGACATCCCGAGCGAGCTCAGTGGACTTCGAGGCGACCGATCTCGACGCCATCCCAGTTCCGCAAGGTCGACTTCCGGTAGACCTCTAGCGCACGCGCCTCCGCGTCATCCAGGAAGTTGAAGCGCCGCAGGAGCGCCACCACCACGGCGTGGAGACCGCGCAACCCTCCATCGTCAATCTTCACCGCGAGGGCACGGTCCTGCCCTTGGACCCCGACCACATACACCGCCTCAGCGCCAATCTTGGGGAAGAGCCTCCCGCCAGTGATCTCCACCAACGCGGTGTCCAGACGCCGCGAACGGCCGGCGAGGAGCACCGGGTAACGCTGGACCGAAGTCATGATCCGCGTGCAGGCGAGGGCCCGCCCCGCCTCGAGCCCCTCCGGGCTCGAGAACTTCGCGAAGGCCGCCCCGAGCGCCGAGAGCGGCATCCGGAAGGTGGGCGCGCTGCAGCCGTCAATGGCATGGCCGAGCTCGTCTGCGGCGAGGCCCGTGAAGTCCGCGACGGCGTCCCGCACCAGCGCCTGCGAGGGAGAGTCGAAGTCGAGGTAGCTCTCGACCTCCGCTCCCAGGTGGCGGGTCAGGGCGAGGAAGCCCGCGTGCTTCCCCGAGCAGTTGTTGTGGACCCGTCCGGGGGCGACGTGACTCGAGATGAGGGCCGCCCGCGCCTCGGGGTCCCCGGGGGGCTGCGGGCCACAGCCCAGGCGGTCCTCACCGAGACCGATCCGGTGGAGGAGCCCCCGAGCGGTGGTGACGTGGCACGGCTCTGCGTTGTGGGAAGACACGGCCAGCGCGACCTCCATGTCCGTCAGCTTGAAGTGGCTCACCGCGCCGCTCTCGAACATCGGGATCGCCTGCAGGGCCTTGGTGGAGCTGCGCGCAAAGAAGGGCTGGTCCCATGCTCCTGCCCCGTCCAGCACCTGCCCGGAGCCGTCGACCACACACCAGCTTCCACGATGCACCGACTCCACAGCTCCGCCACGCCACACGCTCGCCAGAACGGGGGCTTCGGGATAACCGGGCATGGACCGGAGTTCAGCGTTTGGGCTCGTCATGGCGGCCACCTATCCTAATGGAGCGAGGGCGACGGGTCGCGGTCCTCCCGACGAGTCACCTGCTCGGTTTTGCCCGCTGTCCCTCGCTGAGCGCGCCACATGTCATCCTCCGAGACACCCCCCCTGATCCCCCTCCGGCTCGTCCGCGTCGTCGTACGCGAGACCTCGAGCCAGCAGTGGATCTTCCTGGAAGAGGACAACGGCGCCGAGGAACCCCGTGGCTTCCCCATCGTGATCGGGAGCGGCGAGGCCACGGAGATCCACCGGGTCGTCAATGACATCCCCTCCGAGCGGCCGTTGACGCACCAGCTGACCCTGAGCGCCATCCATGCGCTCGGCAGCCGCCTCCTGGGAGTGGACATCGTCGACCTGCGGGTCAATACCTTCTACGCCCAGCTCCGACTGACCGCTCCCAGCAGCTCTGGCTCCAGCACCGTGGACGAGGTCCTCGTGGACGCCCGGCCGAGTGATGCCCTCGCGCTCGCCTTGCGGGCCGGCGCTCGGATCCGCATCGCGGAGTCCGTGATGGAGCAGGTCCGGACAGACAAGTCCCTGGACCCCTTGCCGGACGACGAGCCCCTTGAGATGGACCTCGACGCACCGGAAGACGGGCCCGACGATGAGCCCCACAGCGAGTCCGACGATCTGTGACTGAGTCGCACGCAGGCCGAGGGGAGCCGCAGCGGAGGACGCTGCTGATCGGCGTGATACTCATCGGCGCCCTGTCCTGCGTGCTCCGCCTTTGGCCCATCGACCACGGGGCGCCCCACCCGGAGTACGTCCCTGACACCCACGTGGTCCGCAACGCGCTGCACATGCTGGGCGACCGGGACCTTGTCCCGCCCGCCAACGCGTACTCGTCGTACCCCTACCTGCTGCCGTACGTCCTGCTGCCGGTGTACGCCGCCGACTTTGCGTGGGGCTACCTGCAGGGTGACTGGAGCAGCGGTGAGGAGTACGGCCGGCTCCTCAAGGAGGTCCCCTGGCACGCGCACCTGCTCGCGCGCATTGTCCTGGCGCTGATCGCCGCCTCCGCCCCCCTCTTCATCCTGATGGCCGCCCGAGCCGCAGGGATGCGCGCTGGCGCCTGGATCGCGGCCGTGCTCTGCGCCACCTCGCTCCTGCACTTGCAGCTCTCGGTCCAGGAGCGCCCCTGGGCCCCCATGGCCGCGGCCATCGCGGCCACCGCGTGGGGTGCGGCGGTGCACACGCGCGCTGGATCGAGGCGCTCCTTGCTGTGGACCTCCGTGGCGGCGGCGGTCGCGTTCTCCATGCACCAGGCGGGCGGGCTCGCCCTGGGCATCGTCGGCCTCGCCTGGCTCCTGGCCCCGGACCCTGAGCGAGCCGCGGGGGCCGAGGTCGAACGCGGCGAGGCGATCAAGCGCAAGCTCCTGCGGGGCGCCGGAGCCGTGGGCCTCTTCTGGGCGGTCTCGCTCGCGGTCGGTCACCCCTACCTTGTCCGGTTCGGCCTCGAGGCGGACGTCGCCGCCCAGGAGCTCGTGCGCGATGACCAGACCCAGGTGACGTTCGGCGCGCAGCAGGTGGTCCTCGGCCTGCGCGGGGCCACGTTCGTGGGCCTCTTCCGCTCCTTCATGGGCTACGACCCGGTCCTTCTCCTGGCGGGCCTCGCCGGGATGGTGATGGCCCTGCGCCGCCGAGCCCTGGTGCCCTCCATGGTGTTCGTCCTCGGCTGGGGGGCGTTCTTCATGACCAACCAGAACGAGCACATCCGCTACTTGCTGCCCATGGCGGTGCTCATGTCCCTTCCGGCGGGGCTCCTGCTGGAGCGCTTGATCCGCCACCCCCTGGGCGCGGCGGCCACGGGGCTGGCGCTCGCCCTCCCGCTCCTGCAGGCCGCCCGCCTCGACTGGCTCCTCGCCCAGGAGGACACCCGTACCCTCGCGGCCGCCATGCTCCAGGAGCTCCCACCAGGGAGCCGCGTCGCCATCGACGTCTACGGCCCCGTCGTCCCCCAGAGCCTCGCCGCCCTCGAGACGACCGCCTCCCTCCGCGAGGCCACGGGCAGCGCCCTCTACGGCCGCGAGGAGCACCGCCGCATGATGCTCGAGGCCGGGCTCCCCCAAGCCCCGGGCCTGGACGCCATCCGACTCGAGGACGTCTTCGAGTACGACCTCCGGCACGGCGGGACCTGGGTCCGCGAGGGCCTCACCGCAGCGCACGGCGCCACGACGGCCGAGGTCCTCGCGAGCCTCGGGATCTCCCACCTCCTCCTGGTGGATCGGACCCCCGAAGACGGCACCCCGCCGCCCCTCGTCGACCCCGCCCCTTCGCGTCCCCTGGAGGGCGCTGCCCCTGGCAGCCCGCCGGTGCCCAAGCTCGCGCCGCTGGAGCTCAGCGCCGAGGTGACCTGGCAGGTCCACCCTTCCTGGACCCAGCCCACCACGTCCGTGGATGGCGAGGCCGTCGACGCGCACCTGCCCACCGCCATGCCCTTTCCCCTGCGCGACCTGTGGTCCGTGCGCCGAGCTGGACCGAAGCTCCAGCTCCACGTGCTCCCTCCGCGCTGAGCGCGCTACACTTCCGGCGCGGCAATCGCCGTGCGGAGGCGTGGCAGAGCGGCTGAATGCACCGGTTTTGAAAACCGACGTGCCGCAAGGTACCGGGGGTTCGAATCCCTCCGCCTCCGCCATTCAAGCTCTGGGCCTGCCACCGGGCCGGTCCTGACCGAGCCCCCGGCCGTCGCTGAGTGCGACGGACGCTGCGGGGGCTCCCGGGGCTCGCCTGCCACACGCACTCGCCATGCTCCACCTCCTCGCCCTCGCCGCCCTCGCCCTCTCCCCCGCCCCGGCGGTGGAGGACTGCGAGGCCTGCCGCCGCGGCAAGGTCTGCGCCCCCCACAAGGCAAATGACAAGGCCGAGCTCCGGCGGCTCGCTCCCCTCCTCGACTCCGAGGACGTGGACCAGCGGATGGGCGCGCTGAGCGTCGCCGCCGCCCTGACGGACGAGCACGAGAACGCACCGGGCAAGGACGTCGCGAAGTTCCTCGCCGGAGCGCTCAAGGACGACCAACTGCGCGTCCGTGAGCTCGCGCTGGAGCTCCTCGCAGACGGCCAGCATGCGGAGACCGCCGTCACGGCGACCGTCGCCGAGCTGAAGTGGTTCGAGAAGAACATGTGGTCCCTCGTGGGCACGATGACCGGCCCCAAGAACGAGCACGGGACCGTCGAGGACGCGATGCAGTACCTCGAGACCAGCATGCGAGCGTGCCGAGACCTGCCCGACGACCGGATCGTGAAGGCCCTCTCGTCCCTTCTCAGCGCCTACCCCGCTGAGATGCGGGGCGAGCCGGTCGCCATGGCCGCGACCCACTCGCTGCTCGAGCTCCAGACCCAGGACGCCGTCGCGGCCGTCATCAAGCAGCTCGGCTCTGGTAAGGAGCCCACGCGACTGCGCCGGATCCACATGGCCCTCGTGCGCGTCGCGGACGAGAAGGACATCGAGAAGCGCCCGGCGTTCGGCGACAAGCTCGAGCGCGAGTGGACCGCCTGGCTGCGCAAGAACAAGCGCGCCTTCCCCGCCAAGCTCGGTAAGTGGGACGGCGTCCGCGAAGCGGACTGATCCGGCGCCGCCAACCGTCTCGGCGCGTCAACCCGCGCGACGCGCCAGCCCTGGACCCTCGGGGCGCAAGTCCTGCCCCCACGCTTCTGGCATCGCCCCCCGCCCAGGCCTAGGTTGGGCGCCATGAGTGACATCAGCTGCCCCCACTGCGGTAAGGCGTTCCAGGTCGACGAGACGGGCTACGCGGAGATCCTGAAGCAGGTCCGGAACGAGGAGTTCGAGCAGCAGCTCCAAGAGCGCCTCGACCTGGAGAAGCGCGAGACCCGCGCCAAGCTCGAGAAGGCCGAGGTCGCCAAGGACCTCGCGGTCAAGGAGGCGCTCACCGAGGCCGTGCAGGAGCGCGACCAGGCGCGCAATGAGATCGAGTCCCTGCGCCGCGAGGCCAAGGCTGCCCAGGAGCTTGCCCGGGCCAAGGCGGCGCAAGCCCTCGAGGAGGCCAGCTCCAATAAGGATCGGCAAATCCAGGCCCTCGAGGCCAAGCTCGAGTCCAGGGACACCGAGCAGGACCTCGCCATCACCCGCGCCGTCACCGCCGTGGAGAAGGAGCGCGACCAACTCAACGGCAAGCTGGAGCGCGCCTCGATCGAGAAGGAGCTCTCAGAGCAGGCCATGCGGGACAAGTTCGAGACGCAGATCAAGGACCGCGACGACGCGATCGAGCGGCTCAAGGACATGAAGGCGAAGCTCTCCACGAAGATGCTCGGGGAGTCGCTCGAGTTGCACTGCGAGAACGCGTTCAACCAGCTCCGCGCGACGGCCTTCCCGCGGGCCTACTTCGAGAAGGACAACGACGCGAGCACCGGCAGCAAGGGCGACTACATCTTCCGGGACCAGGACGAGGCCGACACCGAGATCGTCTCGATCATGTTCGAGATGAAGAACGAGGCGGACACCACCGCCACCAAGAAGCGCAACGAGGACTTCTTCAAGGAGCTCGACAAGGACCGCACCGAGAAGGGCTGCGAGTACGCGGTGCTCGTCTCGCTGCTCGAGTCAGAGAGCGACCTCTACAACAGCGGCATCGTCGACGTGTCCCACCGCTACGAGAAGATGTACGTGATCCGGCCCCAGTTCTTCATCCCCATGATCACGCTGCTCCGCAACGCGGCGATGGGCGCGCTCGAGTACAAGAGCGAGCTCGAGATGGTGAAGGCTCAGAACATCGACATCACCACCTTCGAGAGCGACCTCGACACCTTCAAGGCGGCCTTCGGCAAGAACTACGACCTCGCGGCGCGCCGGTTCGAGACGGCGATCGACGAGATCGACAAGTCGATCAAGCACCTGCAGAAGACCAAGGACGCCCTGCTCGGCGCGGACCGCAACCTGCGGCTCGCCAACGACAAGGCGCAGGACGTGACGATCAAGAAGCTGACGCGGAAGAACCCCACGATGGCGGAGAAGTTCCGGCTCCTCGCCAACGAGGAGCCGGACTGACCGGCGCTCAGAGCGGCGCGTCGATCGCGGCCGCTCCGAGCTGAACCCAGTAGAGGCCCGTGAAGAGGAACCGGGTCGTGGAGAAGTGGCCGCCGCTCGCCGTCAGAGGATCCGCGACCTTGAAGATCGGCTTGAAGCCGATGCTGTGCGCCGCGCCGGGGGGCTGGAAGATCGAGAGGTTCAAGATCGCCCCGGCGACCGGGTTCGCTGGCACCTGAAAGGTAGTGTTCTCGGTGAGAGAGTGCAGCACCGTCAGGCCCTCGCTGCAATCCAGCGCGAGCGCGCCGTTGTTCGAAGTGACCGACTGCATCCGCGTCGCGATCCCGTCCACGGAGAGGATGCCCGGCCCGCCCCGCGCCAACTTCACGTCACCGACGGCGGTCTGAGCTGCTGCAAAGGAGAGCGATTGATTGCGCAAGACAGCGTCCCCGAGCGTCCGGTGCGTCGACTTCGTCGTGCTCTCAAAGCCTGTTTGCTCGTTCCCGGCCTCGAGGTTGAAGCGGTTATTGTCCAGCTCGATGCTCTCCAGCCCGGGGCCGCCCACGATGGCGGTGAACGGACTCTGGATCCCGGAGGAGAACTGGTTGTGCGCGAGGAGCACGTTGAACGCGCCCTCCGGCCCGTCGAGGCGAACGAAGGCGTCCTGGCTCGCGCCTGAGGTGGCCTGAATACGGCTGTGGTCGTTGCGCGCCAGCGTCAGATTGGCGACGCGGTCGGCGTAGATGTCGTACGGGACGTTCGCCTCGAAGCCGCATCCAGAGATGGCGTTGGCGTAGGCGCGATAGCCCGTGTCGCCCGTCATGTGGATGCCGCCGTGGGAGTTCGGCCCGGTGCCATTGTTGGCGATGATCGAGTTCGTGATCCGCGACAGCTCCGCGGCCGCGTAGACGCCGCCCTGTCCGTTCAGCTCGATGTCGAGTTGATCCAGCGTGACGTTGTAGGCCACCGAGCCCGCGCCGGCAGCGCCCATGTAGATGCCGTAGCGACCGTTCCGCACGATCAGTGACCGCTCGATCGTCCAGGTCTTGGGCAGCCCGAAGTCATTCTGATCGGCCCGCATCACGAGCCCGTCCACGGCCTGATCGCTGATCAGGCAGTCCGAGATCCGACCGTTCCAGACGTCCTCGACCTCGATGCCACGCTGGCCCCTTCCGGACCGGCTCGTCACCTCGAGCCCCTCGACCGTCAGGAACCACGCCTGCTGAGCGATCGGATTCCGCGTGCCGAAGTAGAACGCGGCGCCGCTCGCGACCCGGTTCTCAATGACCGTCCGCCCCGGGCCATCCCCGCGCACCTTGAGCGCCTGAGCGTTGAAGTCCGTGTCCTCGAAGTAGGCCTCGACCGTCGAATCGAACGTGTAGGACCCGGCGGGAAGGAAGACCTCGGCGCCGCACGCGAGGGCGACATCCATGGCCGCCTGCACGCTGTCGGAGTCGTTGCCTCCCCACCACTGCGGGAGGACCTGGCGGGTGCTCCCCGGCGCCAAGGACACCTTGCCCACTCCGAAGAAGATCTGCGCCTGAGTCGCATCGAACGATCCAGCGATCTCCAGTCGCTGCCCCGCGAGATCGATCAATGAGGCGCCCTCGTGCACGAGCGCGATGTTCGGTGGGACCTTCAGAGCCCCATGCAAGACGTCGTCGATGTCCACCCGGATCACGGCCCGCGTCTCGCGGCCGAGGACCCGGAGCGCCTCGTCCAGCCGGCCTCGCCCGTTGTCTCGGAACCGACTGAGCGCGTGGACCCCGCTCGCGTCCTGGGCTGTGCTGGACGGGAGTCTCCCCCACACGGAGATCGCAGCTCCAGCGAGGGTCAGCGCTGCCGCCACTCGGATGATTGTCTGGCTCATGGTGAGGATCCTCTCGCGGACTCGCCGCTCGGTCACGGACGCTCGCCAGGAGGCGTGCGCGAAATGGCCTGAATTCAGAGTATCCGAAGACTCCGCGAGCGCAGCCTCGACCCACCACAGCCCCTCGCTGGGCGCCTTCAGTCGCCGTCGGCCGACCCGAGGACCTCGGCGAGCCCCGCCAGCGCCCAGGTGTAGTGTTCCGCAGCGAGACCATGCCCCTGGTCCTCGTAGATGCGGAAGTCCTTCTCGCCCTTCACCCGGTTGAAGGTCCCGAAGCTGGTCTCAGGGGGACAGATCGCGTCCTGAAGCCCGACGCCCATGAGGGTCCGGCACGTGATCCGGTCCGCGAAGTTCATGGTGTCGAAGTAGCTCAGGGTCTCGAGGACGCCAGCTCGCGAGCGGCTCGGATTCGCCGCGAGCCACGCCGCGAGGTCCCTCACGTCCTGGTCGATGAGGAGGGTCATCAGCCCCCTCCAGTGGCAGAGCCACGGGATGTCCGCGAGGCAGATGTCCACCCGCGGGTCCAGCGCCGCGGTGGCGAAGGCGAGGCCGCCGCCCTGGCTCGCCCCCCAGATCGCGAGCCGATCCTGGTCCACGTCGTCGCGTGAGCAGAGGTAGTCCATGGCCCGCACGCAATCCATGTAGGCACCGCGGTAGAAGTAGTCGTCCTTGTCCTCGAGGCCGCGGAGCCAGTAGTCGACGGGCTCCGCGGGGACGTCCTCGACGCTGCCCCCGTGGCCGCGGATGTTGAACGAGAAGACGATGCGGTTCCCCACGGCGTCGATGGGCTGCATGTTCTCCGTGTAGCCGGGGACGCGCAGGACCGTGGCGTGGGGCCCCGCCGACCTGGGGACCTGGAGCCAGCCCCGCACGCGGACGCCGCCGAGGCTCCGGAGCGTGACCTCGCTCAGCTTGAAGTCGTCGTCCGGCTCGCCCGGGACCTCTCGGAGCTCAACCTTGGGGTCCACCGCGGCGAGCTCCTCGAGGGTCCGTTCCCAGAAGGCGTCGAAGTCGGACGCGCGGCTCAGCTCGAACTGGATCCCGGCCGGGGCGCAGCCGACGCGGCGCCTTCGCCGCCGCGGGCGCGTGCCCCCATCCTCCAGCACGCTCACCGTCACGTTCGCGAAGCCTGGCCCCTCCATGACGAGGGGGAGCACCGCCGCCGCCGTCTCACCCGCCGGGATCTCCATCTTCACGACCTCTCGCTCCTCGTCCTCGAAGGCGAGGGACGCCACCTCCCAGCGCAGCGAGACCGCCATGGCCTCCTCGGCGCGATTCTGAACACGGGCGGTGAAGCGGACCGTGCCCCCCAGCTCACAGAGCCCGCCCGCGGCGTCGGCCTCGAGGGTCACCCACGGCCGGGTGGACGTGGACCCGGGGGTCTCTCCCTCGACGGACAGGTGGAGGGCGCCGAAGAGCGGCAAGGCAGCACACAGGAGCGTCTTGGGGAGCAGCATTGAGAACCACACTAGCGACGACCATCGCGAGGCAGCCTCCGATTCCTGAACCGCGACGGAGGGGGCGCCCGGCGATCACCAGGGGCGCGGATCCTGGGGCGCTCCCCGTCCGACCTCCGCGCGCCCGGAGGGCTGTTGAGCGCCCGACCCCCCAGGGATGACCCCAAGTCGCGCCGTCTCGGACCGCCTCCTAACCTCTGCTTCAAACGTCCATCCCGCCGAACCTGAGCATGCTCCGTCCTAACTCTATTCCCACGACTCTCCTCGCCCTCACGTCCCTGCTCGCCGCGGGCTGCAACGTGGGGAACTCAATCATGCGCCCGGTCGAGATCCACGGAACGGGTGCGGCGGAACTCGTCGCCGAGGAGGTGCTGATGGAGATCCTCGTGGAGGACCTCCAGCTCGGCGAGGGCCCCATCTGGCTCCCGGACGAGCAGCGCTTCGTCTTCGCCGACGTGCTCGGCAACCGCCTGTACTCATGGACCGAGGCGGACGGGGCCAGCGTCTACCTGGACCCCAGCGGCGCCACGGGCCACGCGCCGGTCTACGAGGACGGCGTGCTCGGGGCCAACGGCCTGGCGCTGGCGCCCGACGGGCGACTCCTCGTCTGTCAGCACGGCGACCGCCGCATCGCGACCCTGACCCGCGCGGACGGCGCACCGGGCCCCATCTCCACCGTGGTCGACCGGCACCGGGGCAAGCGCTTCAACAGCCCGAACGACCTCACCGTCGCTCCGGACGGGGACATCTACTTCACGGACCCGCCCTACGGCTTCTTGAACCTGGCGGAGAGTGACCCCAACGAGGCGCGGATGGTGTTCGAGGGGGAGCTGCGCGAGCTCCCCTACTGCGGGATCTACCGGCGCGACGCTCAGACCGGCTGGACGACCCTCCTCAACGACACCATGGACTTCCCCAACGGCGTGGGGCTCTCCCTGGACGGCAAGTGGCTATATGTGAACAGCTCGAACATGGCCGACCCGGAGATGATGCGCTTCTCCACCGCGGACGGCACCGGCGGACTCTTCTTCAAGGGCCCCTTCAGCGAGGACGCCGCAGGTTGGTTCGACGGCATGAAGGTGCACTCGAGCGGCAACATCTTCACCACGGGCCCAGGCGGCATTCTTGTGATTTCTCCCGAGGGGGAGAAGCTCGCCACGATCAACCTCCCCAGCCCCGCAACCAACTGCTGCTTCGACGAGGACGAGGAGTACCTCTACTTCACGACCTTCGCCTACGCCGCGCGCCTGAAGCTGAAGCGGTGAGGGCCCGACCGCGGCGCGCCGAGCCGCGGATCACGGGCAGGCCCGGCGACGGCAGAAGAGCGTCTCCACCGCGATCCCCCACAGCAGGCTGTTCGCCAGCAGGAGGCCCCACTCAAGGGCGTCGGGCACCCCACGGTCCATGAAGACCGAGTCCTGGAGCCAAAGCCCCACCCACCAGAGGGGCGTCCCCAGGATCCAGAAGAACGGCCCCGCCAGCCGGCTCACCAGGCCGGCTGACTCACCGTCGACCCCCGAGAAGTCGAGGTGCAAGAAGAGGGCGACGAGGAAGAGGCCCAGGTGCAGCGTGGCCACGAGCCCCACCCGGGCCCAGGACCGGCCCGCGCCAGGGGACGAGCTCGCCACCACTACTTCGCTGTCCGACGTTCTACCGGGAAGAGGCGCCGCTCTGCCTCCTCGCCGCCGTCCCAGAGGACCCAGGTGGCGTCCACGCGGTCCTCACCAATGAACGCGACGACGTGCTGGTGCATGTGCATCTCATCCGAGGAGCCCAGGTTGGAGGCCCCGTTGAAGTCAAACTCGACGAGGGCCTCGTCGCCAGCAGTGGCCACCATCGAGGGCTGGTTCCCGAGGGCGCAGTAGTGCGTGAGCATGAGCCGGTCCCCGTCCATGTAATACATGGTGACCATCTCCTTCTCCATCCCGGGGAAGAGCCGCTCGACCACGGCGGACCCGTTGGCCGCCAGCTCATAGGTCATCACCGGTCCGTCACCGGGCTCCCCGTCGATGCGATACCACTCCCCGACCATGGTCGTCATCT
>JAQWJQ010000293.1 GCA_029248265.1 Planctomycetota bacterium | reverse complement strand
CGATCTCCTTGCCCCTCGATGCACGGTTCCAGACCAACCGGCAGGTCCCCGTGGGCCAGACCGCCCCCACGCCCCGGCTCCGCCGGCCACCGATCGCGGCTCCTCAAGGAGACCCACTCTTGCCCGGCCACAACCAGGTGGTCCGCCAGGGGAACGCCGAGCACCCGCCCGGCCCGGATCAACCGGTGCGTCACGACCCAATCTTCAGAGCTCGGCTCCGGGTCGCCAGAAGGGTGGTTATGGGCCACCACGAGGGAGGCCCCCCCGATTCTCAAGGCCAGCCGGAACACCTCCCTGGGGTGTACGAGCGCGCCATTGAGGGTCCCGCGGCTGACCTCCCGGTGCCCGATGAGTTTCCCCCGAACGTCGAGGACGAGGACTCTGAAGGACTCCACCTCCAGACCTCGAAGCTCGGGCGAGAGGACCCGAAAGGCCTCGGCCGGCGTCCCCGCGCGGACCCCACGCCCCGCTGAGGACCGCTCCACTTCTCTACCCAGTTCAAACATTGCCGCGAGCCGCTCGGCCTGCCCCCGGGTCACCCCGCACTCCGCCATGAGGCTGACCGGCTCGAGCCTCGCCAACCGCTCGAGCCCAAGCTCCGAGAGCGCGTCCACCAGCGCCCGGCGCCGCTCGGCTGAGAGCCGCCCCCCCACAGCCCGAGACATCAGCTCTGCGCGGCTTGAGGCCTCCGCCAGGTGGCCTCGGGTCCTCGGCTGGCCTGGCGCCTGGCCCACTCCTCTCCCCCTGGCGACCTGCGACATCTGCTCCTTCCCTGGTCCGTCCCCTGTCGGCCGGCGCGCGACCCCAAATCCGTCCCCAGGCAGGCTTCGCCGTTGAGGCGCTCGCAGGCCGGCCCTGCCCGAGCCCCCCCCCAGCTGAGCCACCCCCAGCGGAGCCACCGCGACTGGGGCAGGAAAGAGGAGCCAAGGCCCCTCGACCTTCAGGACGACTCAGCCGCTCCCCGGTGACACCGGATCCTCGGCCCCGCGCCGATCAGCGGTAGAGCGTGTCGGCCAAGTCCCCGAGCACCGCGTCGAGCTCCACGAGGGTGCGCTCGCGGAAGTGCTCGGCCGCGCCCCCCACTCCCCCCTCGCGGCAAGCCGCGATCATCGAGAAGACGAGGTCGGCGCCGTACTGGACGGAGAGGTGATCCACCAACGCGAGGGCTTGGTCGTAGGCCCGGGCCACCTCGGCCCGGTCCTCCCAGCCCACGAGGTTGCCGTCGAGCCGTGAGAGCGGGAACAGCGCCGACGCGCCGAGCTTGGCTCGCGCGATCTCCACCGCGCTCTCCCGCCGGGCCGGCTCCTCAAGCCACTGAGCGACGCCCTCGTTCAGCCACGACGGCACCGCGGCGCCGCCGATCGAGTGGCTGAAGGCGTGGGCGGTCTCGTGGCGCAGCACGCTCTTCACGCGTGCGAAGCGGAGCTCGCTCCGCAGGTCCTCCACGGGTACGCGGATCTTTCCGTCAAAGACGCCGCCCGCCCAGTCCCCGAGCCCCGTGACCGAGTCGAAGCCCTCGGCGTCATAGAGGATGACCTCGATCCGTCCCTCGCCGGCCTCCACGGGCCGACGGCGGAATTGCTCGCCAAACTCCTGGTAGGTGTCCTCGAGCAGCACCTTGAGGCGGTCCACGCCGCTGGCCAGCTCTCCCCTGGAGCCGTCGTACTTGAAGGTGAAGTGAAGGGTCGGCTCGACGACGAAGTCACGCTCTTCGTCGCGGAGCAACCGCGCGCGCCGCTGGAGGCCCTCGATCTGCGCGCGCCGTTCTGCGTCCTCGATCCACTCGAGCGCCGCCTCGAAGTCGTCGATCGCCGCGTCTGGGCCGCCCTCTCCCGCGCGAGCCCGCCGCAGGTAAGCCTCGCCAAGGTTCGCGCCGAAGACGGCCACGTCCGGGCGCGCCGCCGCCGCCTCCTCGAGCCACTCCACGGCCTGGTCGAAGCGGCCGTCCTCCAGCGCAGAGATGGCTTGATCGTTCAGGTCGTAGGGGCGCTCGTCGAAGGCCTCGGGCTCGCTCGCCAGATCGGGGGCGGGCGCCACAGCGGCGGGCACCGGGCCGTTCACCGCAGGCTCCGATCGGTCCGGCGGCCCCTGCTCCTCGGAGCCCCAGTCCCCCGGCATCATCGACAGCGCGAGGAGACCAGCGGCCGCGAGGATCGCCACAACGAGCAGCGCCAGCACCACCCAGGCGCCGCGCTCCTTCCTCGACGAGGGGCCCCTCGGACGGTCTTTCCTCACGGCTCGCATGGCGAAGGAGACGACCCAGGCTCCGCGCCCTTCCCCGGTTGACCGACGCCGCGATCGGCGAGCAGCGCGGGGAACGGCGCGTAGACCGCGGGATAATCCAAGGCTCGCTCGATCTCTCGGATCCGTGCCAGGAAGCGCTCGTGGGTGGCCTCCAGCGCGTCCTGCATGGACGGATCGCAGAAGTACGTCCGGCACCCCAGGGGTCGGGCCTCCCGCGCGGTGCACCTGCCTGCGACGTGGTACGGGCAGCGCCCCTCCGCCTCGGGCGCGGGGGCCTCCGGGAGCGTCGCCGCGGCGTGATCCGCCTCGAGCCCCGTGGCGTAGAGGACATGATCAGCCTCCTCGAAGCGGCAGCAGATCCCGCGGGCGAGGCACACGGGCCGGACCGCGTTCAGGAGCTCGTCCAGCTCCGCGTAGATCTCTGCAAGCTGCCGCGCGCCCTCCCGCCGCTGCTCCTCCGTGGGCTCGACCCGGATCCCCGGGCAGGTCGCCCGAGCGCGCTCGAAGCCGTCCTCCGTCTGCATGACCGACGGCCAGTAGGGGAAGGTCTGACAGTGCTGGGGCCTCGCGGTATAGACGGAGCAGTGGTTGTTGCCCTCGAGGAGCGTGCAGCGTCCGCCTTCCCCCTCGTGCCGTTCCCGCAGCGCCTCGCGCACGGCGCCGGGCTCGCGCGGGTCGGGGACCGTCCGAACATGGCGCTGTCGGAACGCCTCCTGCGACATCTCGAGCGCGGCCGCCATGGACTCGACCTCGCCTTCCTCCAACCACACATACCCTTCGCCGCCGGTGCAGCAATGCCCGCAACGGTGGCAAGAGAACCGGAAGGGGACCACGCCCTCGAGCCCAGGGTCTGCCCCGGGCGCCGACGTCTCGGCCGCGGGCCGCGTGCGATCGGTCACGAGCTCAGTGCCTCCGCTTGGAGCGGCCGGTGGACTTCACTCGGCGGCGCCCGCGCCCGCCACTGGCGGACGCCTTGTAGTCGAGGCTCTCCGCGCCCCGCACCTGCTCGTCAATATCAGTGACCAGCTCCGGCCAGTCCTGATATCGGAGGTCGGCATCCTTCGACATCATCTTCTCGATGAAGTACTGGAGGTACGGGGAGTGACCGCGGCCCTTGAGCTCGGGAGAGGAGAGCTTCTCCATGACGTGCTGCCGCAGCACGTCCTGATCCTCATCCCCCTCGAAGGGGAGCTTCCCGATCGTGAGCTGGTACAGGGTGACCCCCAGGGAGTAGATGTCGCTGCGCAGGTCCGCGCTAGCGCCGCCCTCCGCCTGCTCCGGGGAGAGGTACTGCACCGTCCCACGGGCGCTCCCCTCACGGTCCTTCGCGTCCTGCGCCGCGCAGAACCCGAGGTCAATCAGTTTCACCCGCCCGGAGTCGGTGAGCATGATGTTGCCCGGCTTGACGTCCCTGTGGACGAACCCCTCTGTGGCCATGTAGGAGAGCACCTCAGCGACCTCCAGCACGACCTTGAAGGCGGAGTCCTCCTGGAAGAGGTGCCCCTCGTCCAGGTATTCGAGCAGAGTGCGCCCCTCCACCACCTCCATCCGGGAGAGCAGGTGGTCCTCGGACCTCGCCGGGCCGTACCCCTTGACGAGCCCGGGATGCTCCAGGCGCTGGAGGAGGCGCGCCTCCTCCACGAACGCCTTGACCTCCACGGGGTCGGAGGCATAGCTGGACTCGAGAATCTTCAGGGCGACCTGACGACCGGTCTTTTTTTCCCGGGCCCTGAAGACTCGCGCCGTCCCGCCGACGCCGAGGGTGGCCAGGACCTCGTGACCGATGACCTCGGGGCGCTCCCCGGCATCGGTTCGGATCATCCGATCCACTCGCTCCTCGTCCCACCCCGGCACGCTGAGGAGCAGCGCCTGGAGGCCCTCCCCCCCCTTCAGGCGCCCCAGAAGCGGTTCGGCCTGATCTCGTTCCAGGTGCCCGTGGTGCACGAGCTTGACGAGGAATTTGAAGTCGTCTTCGGCGGTCATCTCTGCCTCAAGTCTAGGCCCGGCCCCGCGACCGGACACGCCGCGCGTCCCGCTTCCGGACGAGATCGACCGGGAGACGTGCGTCAGATCGGGCTTGGGCGCGGCAAGCGTCAAGATCTGCGCCCCGGATCGACGAACAAGAACAACAGCCTCCGCCACCGCACGCCCTCCCTTCCCCCGTCCCCTCCAAGACCGTGTCCAGCACAGCCCCCGAACGTAGCTTCTATCGCTACTTCGACCTCGCGGACTGCTTCGTGCAGATCCTCGCGCTGGACGAAGGGGCCCTGACGCTGCGTGACCGACCGGGCCTTGGTCGCGCGGGCTACCGGAAGCTGGTCATCGAGGCCTGCATGCCCGATTTCCGAGGAGACGTGGAGGCCCGCCTCGAGCGCCTCTTCCCGGAGGATCCGCTCATGGTGGAGGACCTCCTCTACCAGCTCTGCGTCGAGGTCAACCCCGGCCTCGACATCCACGAGGTACGCCTCACGGTGGATGGCTCGCTGGCGCCGCAGACCCAGGCCCAGGACTCCGCCCAGGGGCGCGAGGCCCGTGAGGCCCTGCTGAGCCGGCTCCAGGGCGCCGCGGGATCCCTGGCCCGCGAGCTCAAGCAGGACGTGCTCGGCCAGGACCGCGCGATCGACAGCGTGGCCCGCGCCGTCCGCGCCTCAGCCGCCGGCCTCGGTGAGAGCGGCAGGCCCCTCGCCTCCTTCCTCTTCCCGGGCCGCACAGGCACCGGGAAGACAGAGCTCGCTCGCCGCATGGCCCACCGCCTCTTCGCCAAGGGCGAGAGCAAGGGGTTGGTGCGCATCGACTGCTCCGAGTTCGCTCTGGCCCACGAGTACTCGAAGCTCATCGGCTCGCCGCCAGGCTACGTCGGGCATGAGGACGGAGGCCAGCTCACTGACGCGGTCGCCGCTGAACCCGAGTGCGTGGTCCTGTTCGACGAGGTCGAGAAGGCCCACCCCAAGCTGCACAACCTGATGCTCCAGATCCTCGAGGAGGGCGCGCTGACGGACGGAAAAGGCCGCCGTGTCTCCTTCGAGCGGACCATCGTCGTCATGACCTCCAACTGCGGCGCCGAGGACGTCACCTCGGCGACGCGGGCAGTTGGATTTGGCGGGACGCCGACCATCGGCCGAGCCGCCCTCGAGGTCATCACCGAGGACGCCCTCGCGCGCACGTTCTCGCCGGAGTTCCTTGGTCGAATCGGTGACATCGTGGTGTTCGACGAGCTCACCCGGAAGACGGTGGAGCGTGTCGCTCAGAAGAAGCTCGGCGAGCTGGCTCAACGCGGAGCGGAGCGCGGCATGCGCGTCCGCTTCACGCCAGCCGTGGCGCGCTGGGTCGCAGGGCGCGGTTTCCGCCCCGAGTGCGGCGCCCGCGAGCTCAGGCGGGTCATCCAGCGCGAGATCGAACCGCGCCTCTCGGACGTGCTGCTCTCGGGCGCCCGAAAGACCGACGAGGTCGTGGTCCGCGCGCGCGGCGGTGAGCTGCGCTTCGACGCGGCCTGAGCCGGACCCGAAGGGGCGGCCCCATGCGAGCAGCGCTGCCCCCCTCCAGCGTGCTACGGTGTCGAGCATGAAGCTCTGCCGACTTGCCCTGCTGACCAGCGCCGCGCTCCTGACCCTCTGCGCCTGTAGCGCCTCCCGCTGGGCTCGGCCCGTGACCGACACCGCCACGCCCATCGCGCTGGAGGACCTCTCGGTCCTCCCCCCTCAGGGAGCGAACTGGTACCTGGTCGCGGAGGACGCGCGCAGCGTCGTCTTCGCCCGCCAGCACGCGGATGAGGCGGTCTCCACCATCGCGTCCGCTTCCACAGGCGCCTCCGAGGCGACCTTCGCGTCCCCGAGCAGCTTCCTCCAGCACGTGGAGCGCATCCTCACCGCGGGGCGTGACCAGGACCGGGCGATCGGGGCGACCTGTGACACGCGCCTCACCCGGCGTCACGGCGACTTCTGCGTGGAGTACGTCGAGACCTTCCTGGATCGGGGAGCGCCGAACGCCGAGGGGCGGACGCTGCGCGTGGAGAACCGCGGCTGCTGGTTCCTTCATCCCGACGACGCGAGCCGATCCGTCGTCTTGCTCTACTCCGTGCGTCGGCCCTCGTCGGAGCCCGCCGGGAGCAGCGCGGCGACGGAGCGCTTCTTCTCTGGCGTCCGCCTCGGATCCCCGCGCTGACCCCACCGCGGGGGCCCTTGCAGCGGCCTCCCCGGCGAGCTCTCGCGCGCCGACCTTGGGGACCAGCGGGCCCAGGCCCGGAGCCTGAGACCCCGGGCCGCGGGTCGCTCAGGCGATGCGCTCGGCTGGGACGATGTTGGGGATGAAGCGCACCGCTTCCAGCTGCGAGCGTTGCGCGCTGTCGAGCCCGAGGATGCTCACCTCTCGGCCATCGATGGAGAGGTCCAGCACGGCCTCCTCCAGGGCGTAGACACCGGACTGGTCGAAGAAGGGGACGTCGGTGAGGTCGATCTCGACCCTCCGGGCCTCCGCGGGGATGGACGCTCGGAGGTCGCCGAACTCTGCGACGTTCCCGAAGAACAGCGGACCTCGCACGTGCTTGACGTAGCAGTCCCCCTCCATGCCATCGGCCACCTCACCTTCGCTCTTGACCACCTCGAAGCGCTCCGAGGACCAGCGGGACATCGAACGCATGAAGAGCAAGGCTGCGAGTACGAGGCCGATGGCGACGGCGTACACCAGCTGCCAAAAGACCGTGAGCAAGAGCACCGTGAGGAGGACGATGCGGTCCGGCCAGGGCATGGACCGGAGCTCACGGAGCCCTCGGTAGTCCATCACGCCGATGCCGACCGTGATCAGGACGCCGCTGAGCACCGCGGTCGGGATCGTTGACGCGATCGGGCCGAGAGCGAGCAGGGTCAGGAACAGGAGCCCCCCCGCGATCATTCCGGAGAGCCGTGTGCGGCCACCCGCCTGGATGTTGACCACCGTACGGATCGTCGCGCCAGCGCCAGGCAGACCGCCGAACAGCGCCGCGATGCTGTTGCCGAGCCCCTGCCCGATCAGCTCTCTGTTCGGCTCATGCTTGGTCTTGGTCAGGTTGTCAGCGACGACCGAGGTCAAGAGGGAGTCGATGCCCCCTAGCAGGCTGAGTAAGAAGGCCGTGAAGACAAACGGCATCACCTCGCCGACCGAGCCGAACACGTCCAGGTGCGGGGACGGGAGGCCGCTGGTGATCGGCGTGATCGGACGATAGTCGAGCCCCAGCGCGAGTGCAGCGCCGGTGACGCTGACCAGCGCCACGAGCGCCGACGGGACCACGGTGGTGATCCGCTTGAAGCCATAGATGATCGCGATCGTCACCAGCGCGAGAGCAAGCTCCAGGAAGTTCACTCCATCGATAGCGTGGGGCAGGCTGCGCAGTGTCCCGATCACGCCCTTGGCCTCGTTCCGCGCCAGCGTCTTGGCCTCCAGCTCGATATCCACGGCTTCGATCCCCTGGGCGTGCAGGTTGAAGTTGGAGAGGTCCTCCAGCTCGAGGATGTCGTCCTGGCTAGCGGCCTCGAGCGCCTTGTGCAGCAACGCTTCCTCGGCGTGGACGCGCTGGGCCGAGACCGCGTCCGCGTCCTCACCGGCCACGTATCCGACGACTGGGAGGACCTGCGTGATCAGGATGATCACGCCGATTCCGGTCATGAAGCCGGACACCACGGTCCTGGGGATGAAGCGGATCACGCTCCCCGCCTTCATCAGACCGAGCCCAATCTGGAAGAAGCCCGCGAGCATGAAGACAAAGAGAATGAGCGGGAGCGCGTCGCTCAGGTCGCCTCCGCTTGCGGTCACGATCGTCGTGACGATCGCCGCAGAGAGCACCGTCATCGGCGCGGTCGGCCCGCTGATCTGAGTCGCGGTGCCGCCGAGCATGGCGGCGAAGAAGCCGATGAAGGCTGCGCCGTAGAGGCCGGCGGAGGCGCCGAGGCCGCTCTGCTCACCGAAGGCAAGCGCGAGGGGGAGGGCGACGACGCCGGCGGTGAGGCCTCCGAAGAGATCACCCCGGAGGTTGGAGAAGAACGAGGCTTTGTCAGGCACGGAGATCGAGTGGGTTCGGGTGAGGTCGAGGTCAGACAGATACCCGTCCGACGGGCTCTTCAACTCCCAGCCCCTCCACGGACCACCGTTCGGCCCCGAGAAAGAATGGAATCACCGCGACGATTCCGACCGGCCGCCACCCCATGCCGTCCAGGCGCCCCGCAGGAGTGGGGCGCGCCAGAGGCGGTGTGAGTCGCTAGGCGCCGAGGACCTCGCGGAAGTGACCGAGACGGCCTAACAGCGAAGCGGGGGCATGAACCGGCCCGGCGCCCGAGGCACGCGGATCCAGAGGCGCTGCAGCACCGTCCGGTACACCGGCAGCACGATCTGGCTCGTCCAGACTCGCCTACGCACGCGCTCAGGGTCGTCACGCACGACCGTCATCT
>JAQWJQ010000288.1 GCA_029248265.1 Planctomycetota bacterium | reverse complement strand
GATGCTCTCGCCCCTGGGCTTCCAGCGGCACCGCAAGCGCGAGCCCGGCCAGCTCCACATGGAGAAGTACTGGTAGCCCGAGCGCGCCGCGGCGAGCCCTCCAGGGGCAGCGCGCCGGCGCCACTCCGGCCTGTTCAGCGTGGCAGCAACAGGAGACGGGGCCCGATCGGCGCCCCCGTGGCGGGGACGAGCTCAACCGGGGCCCCGTCCTTCCCCGCGTCCAACCGTTCGGCCACTCGATAGTTCCTCGTCAGGGCCTCCAGGCTCGCCCATTCGCTGAGCTCCACCCCAAGGACGATCGCCCCAAAGCGCCGCGCCTCCAGGCAGGCTGAGAGCTCAGCGAAGAACGCCGCGGCCTGCTCTTGCTCGCGGCTCTTCAGCAGGTCGGTGATGGCCATGGCGTGCACGCCACCGGGGTCCCGCGGGTCCACTGCACCGTGGGGCTGCCAGAGCGCTCCCTCGAGGGCCTCCAGGCGCACCTGAAGCGCCGCCCACTGCTGCTGCGCCCGCGCAGAAGGCAGGGCCGCTCCGGGGTGGCTGAGCACGAGCCATGGGATCAAGAGCACAGAGAGGCCAGCGGCGACCCGTGGGCGGGCGGTCGCCGCCCGCGCCACCACGGGGCCAGCCACGGCGGCCAGCGCGAGGGCGGCCGGGAGGAGCGTGTTCCGATACCCTCCCTCGTGCGCACGGCCGACCCACGCGACCGCGACCAGCGCCAACAGTCCGCACCACTCCGCGGGGTGCCACCCGGTCGCCGCCGGAGCGTCGACCTCAGTCGAGCCCGCCTCCGACGCCCTCTCCAGAGGGTCAGCGCGCCGTGAACCGCTGGCCAGGAGCGCCAACACCAACAGGGGCGCCCACGCCAGCAGCAGGTCAGGGAGGAAGGTCAGCGCGGTCGGCCCGTGCAGCGGGCTGCCGGCGAGGACCGAGAAGACGTGAAAGCCGAACCATCCGTCCGTGCTCTGCTCCAGCGCGGCGACCGCCCCTGTGATCACGAGCGCCGAGACGCCACCTGCCACGACCCCCGCCCGGCGCGAACGAGGCCGGAGGCAGAGACCGAACACGAGGCCCACCAGCGGCCCCAAGGCGGTCTGCTTGGCCAACACGGCGGCCGCTCCGAGGGCTCCGGCGAGACCGCCCGCGGCCGACCGTCCGGCCAGAGCGTGGCCCGAGGTCCCGACCAGGAGAGAGGCCGCGATCAGCGCGAGGGACAGAGCATCCACCCGCGCGATGAGGAGCCAGGTCCCTGCCCACCCGTCGGCGGCGACGAAGAGCCCGGCGCCCATGAGCCCGCCCAGGAGCCCCGCCCGCCTGCGGCCCGCGAAGACCAGGCAGACGAGGACGACCAGCGTGGAGAGCACGGAGACCGACCGCAGAGCCGGGAGGTCGCCGCCGGACACGCCCACCGCGAGCGCCCCGAGCCAGTGGAACAGGGGTGGGTAGGGGAACGCCGTGAAGTCCGCCCCAGGCGGCCCATAGATCGGGAGCCCGTTCGCCGCGCGCGAGGCGTGCTCGAACATGGCCGCCTCCTGCCACTCGAGCGCGAACGGGAATTGAATCCAGTCCTGAGCCCCAAGCCACCAGCACGCCAGCCACACCACCGCGGCGGCGGCGCCCAGCCGGATCGCCAGGGAGGGGGCGGCTTGTTCGGGCTCCATCGCCGCCTACTCGAAGGTCGCGGTCGCGGTGTACTCCCCCTCGAAGTACTGCACCTGCTTGAGGGACTGCTCGCCCATGGTCTGGGTGTTGGAGGTGGTCATCTCCACGTCGGACTCCAGCTCCATCGAGATGGCGATGCCCTCCTCCATGTTCCAGAGCAGGGTCCCGCTCACGTCGAAGGAGAACTCGAAGGACTGCTGCAGCTCGAGCCCCTCCGGAGCGTCCTCGGGCGTCTCACGCTCAAGCTCGATTTCCGTGTCCACCACGCCCTCGAAGACGACCTTGGCCACGCCATCCTCGATGGACTTCAGGGTCACGTCGAACTCTCCGCTGAGGTTGTCCTCGAACTGTTCGCCGAACTCATCGTCGTCGTCCGCCTCGTCCTCCGAATCGATCTTCAGGTCACCGGACGGCGAGCTGATGAGAGTGAAGACCGCAGCCTCGACCTCCCAGCTGTCCCCGATCTCGACCTCCTCACCGGGGAACATGAAGAGGAAGTCCGCGTCGCCCTCGAGGCCCTCGAGCAGGTCCTCATCGGCCTCCTCGTCCTCGCCGAAGGCCGAGGTGTAGGCCTCCTCGTCTTCGTCCCACGAGAAGACGATCGTCGTCCCGGTCAGCTCGCTCTCCCCCTCGGCGACCTCCTCGCCGCCCTCACCGTCCGGCATGCTCACCGTCTGGGTGCTGGAGTCCTCCAGGGTGTCGAAGGTTCGAGCGACCCGGGTCCCACGCCCTCCGTCCACCGCGAGGTACTCGTCCGTGAAGACGATCAGCTCGCTGTCCTCGAGGACCACCTCGGGGAGCTGCTCGTCAGGCACCTCCTGCTCCTCGTCACCGAACTCCATGCTGATGCTCTGGAGCTCCAACTTGGTCGCATTCTCGAAGGTCTTCGTGACCTTGGTGCCCGCGTCCACCGCCACCGAGGGCGTGTCGGAGAGCAGGAGCGACGGAGCAAGGAGGGCGAGGGCGAAGGCGTGACGCATGGGGTCTGCGAGGGAAGGTGGAGACAGGGAGGCCGTCGAGCGCGGTGCGACCGGGGCGAGGCACAAGATGGTAGCCGCGCCAGGCCGCCTGCTTCCCCGGCACCCCCCGAGTTTTCCAAGCGGATCAGATGCGAGCCTGGAGGGTGTAGAGACGGTGATACCGCCCCTCCTGAGCCATGAGGTCACGGTGGCGCCCGCGCTCCACAACCTCCCCCTCCTCGATCACCAGAATCAGATCCGCCCGCTGAATCGTCGAGAGGCGGTGTGCGATCACCAGGGTCGTGCGGCCCGCGAGCAGCTCCCCCAAGGACTCCTGGATGAAGGACTCGCTCTCCGTGTCCAGGCTGCTGGTGGCCTCATCAAGGAGCAGCACCCGCGGGTCCGCGAGCAGGGCCCTCGCGATCGTCACCCGCTGCTTCTGTCCGCCGGAGAGCTTCACCCCACGCTCGCCGATGACCGTGTCGAGGCCGTCTGGCATCCGCTCCGCGAACTCGGTCACGTGCGCGCGACGCGCAGCCTCCACCACGTCTGCCTCGCTCGCCTCCGGACGGGCGAAGAGGAGGTTCTCGCGGATCGTCCCGTCGAACAGGAACTCATCCTGCAGCACGAGGCCGAGCTGGCTCCGGTAGCTCGCGAGCTCCACCTTGCGCAGGTCCACGCCGTCCACGAGCACGCGCCCGGAGTCCGGTGACAGGAAGGAGACGGCGATGGACGCGAGGGTGGACTTGCCGGAGCCGGAGCTGCCCACCAGCGCCACCACCTCGCCCGGCTGGACCTCGAAGTCGATGCCCTTCAGGACCGGCTCCCCCTCCTCGTAGGCGAAGCTCACGTCCTCGAAGCGCAGGTGCCCGTTGATCCGCGGCATGACCTCCACGCGCAGGGGGTCGTCCTCCTCTCCCGGCTGCTGCAGCAGCTCGGCCGTGCGGTCGAGCCCGGCGAAGGCCTCGGTCATCTGCGTGCCGATGTTCGCCATCTGGATGATGGGGCCGATGAGGAGCGCGAGGAACAGCGTGAAGCTGAACAGCTCACCGACGGTCATCTGGTCCGCCAGGATCTCCCGCCCGCCGTAGCCCAGGATCACCACGCTGGCGACGCCGACGAAGAAGGTCCCGAGCGAGGTCACCGCCGCGGTGGTCGTCAGCGTCGACTTCACGTTCTCGAAGATTCGGAGCACGCCAGCGCGGAAGATGTCGTTCTCCCGGTCGAGCGCGTGGAACCCCTTGATGATGCGGATCCCCCCGAGGGACTCGGTCAGCCGGCCGGTGACCTCGGCCTGCAGCTTCCCGCGCTCCCGGAAGGCCGGCCGCAGCCGCTTGAACGCCAGGGAGGACACCACCGCGAAGAGCGCCATGGGCACGAGCGCCAGCGCCGTCATGGTCACGTTGATCTTGACCAGGAAGAGCATCGCGATGAGCGCCGTGAGGATCCCCCCCACCAGCTGCACGAGCCCCGTCCCCACGAGGTTGCGCACGCCCTCGACGTCGTTCATCACGCGCGACACCAGCTCCCCGGAGCGCGTGTCCTCGAAGCGTCGGACCGGGAGACCAAGGACGTGCTCGTGGACCTCTGCCCGCAGCTCTGCGATCAGGTGCTGAGCCTCGACGCTGAGCAGGCGCGTCAAGGTGAAGGACGAGATGGCCTGGAGCGTGGTGGCCGCCACCAGCCCGAGCAAGATCGGCATCAGCAGGCCCTCCGCGCCGCCGGCCAGGACGTCGTCGATCAGGTAACGGGTGGAGGCTGGCAGCACCATCCCCGAGGAGCGGTTGACCACGATCAGCAGCAGCCCGAGGAGCACCAGGCGGCGGCGGGGCCAGATGATCTTCCGGAAGGCCTCCTTGAGGCTCGAGGCGCTGATCTTCTTCTTTTGTCCTTTGGGCTTCATGGGGCGTCGGCAGCCTAACAGCGAGACTGGCCCCCCGGGGCTAGACTCCGGGGCGCCATGACCTCGCCTGACCACGCCCTCCCCCCAGTCGGACCTCCGGGAACGGACGCCGCCGCACCTGGCGGACCGACCGGCGACCTCCGCCCCCTCCCCACGCAGCGGGTTGAGGTCTGGACGCTCCGTCCGGAGGACCTGACTCAGGAGGAGGCCCGGCGGGAGCACGGGCACCTCATGTCCGAGGCCGAGCAGGCCCGCTACCAGCGCTTCCACGGCGACCGCCTGCGCCATGACTTCCTGATGGCTCGCGCCCTGGTGCGCCGAACCCTCTCGCGCTACGCGGACGTCCAGCCTGAGGAGTGGCGCTTCGAGATCGGATCCCATGGCAAGCCCTCGGTCGCGGCGACGCACCGGAGCCCCCTGCGCTTCAACCTCTCACACACCCGCGGCTTGATCGCCTGCGCCGTACGCGCGGAGGAGGAGGTCGGGCTCGACGTGGAGACTCGCGCGCGGCGCAACGACATCACCCGCATCGCGGACCGGTTCTTCTCCGCCGAGGAGGTCCGCGCCCTGCGCGCCTTACCGGCGGGTGAGCACCCCGCGCGCTTCTTCACCTACTGGGCGCTGAAGGAGGCCTACATCAAGGCCCGCGGCCTCGGCCTGGCGATCCCGCTTGGCGCCTTCACCTTCCACGTTGAGGGGCCCGGCCCCATCGGGATTCGCTTCGACGAGCGAATCACCCGGGACCCCGGCGGCTGGCGCTTCCACCACCGCTGGGCCACGGACGTCCACAGCCTCGCCGTGGCCACCCCACGCGCGACCGACGCGCTCGAGGTGCACGTACACCCCCTGGAGCGCTTGCTCGGCAGGGACTGACGGTCCCTCGGCGGGACCGCGGGCCCGTAGGCCCTGGCCACTACCCGCCAGCTCAGCCCGCCGGCTCAGCCCGCCGGCTCAGCCCGCCGGCTCAGCCCGCCGGCTCAGCCCACCGGCTCAGCCCACCGGCTCAGCCCACCGGCTCAGTCCACCGGCTCAGTCCACCGGCTC
>JAQWJQ010000271.1 GCA_029248265.1 Planctomycetota bacterium | reverse complement strand
GCGCTCTTCCGTCTCCTCCTCCGTCATGCCGAGGATCGAGCAGTTGAGGCGGATGTTCTCGCGGCCGGAGAACTCCGGGTGGAAGCCGGCGCCGAGCTCGAGGAGCGACGCGATGCGTCCGCGGGTGAGGATCTCCCCGTTGGTCGGCTGGGTGATCCCGGTCAGGAGCTTCAGGAGCGTGCTCTTGCCCGCGCCATTCTCTCCGATGATGCCGACCGTCGAGCCCTTTGGGATGTCCAGGTAGACGTCGCGGACGGCCCAGAACTCGCGTCCGCGGGGCCCCCCGGGGAGGATCAGATCCCACAGCCGGTGGACCGGCTTGTCGTACATGCGGTACGCCTTGCTGACGCCGCGAGCGACGATCGCGGAGCCGCCCATGGCGTTCGTTGCGGCCGGTGTGTCGCTGGGATTGCTGCTGTCGTACATGTTGAAACTCTCTGGGGGACCTCAGGGAGCGGTCTCAGAGGAGGTCGGAGAACTTGGACTTCTGCTTGGTGAAGAAGCTGGCTCCGACCGCGAACGCGAGGAGGCCCGCCGCCGCGAAGCTGAGGAGTTGCTTCGGGTCCGGGGTCTGGTTCTGGACGAGCACCTGGCGATACATGTCCATGAGCCAGTGCATCGGGTTGATCTCGAGCAGCCAGCCGTAGTCCTTGTCGATCATCCGTTGTGGCGGATAGAAGATCGGCGTGATGAACATCCAGACGGTCAGGGCGACGCCGATCACATGGAAGGTGTCGCGCCAGAACAGGTTGAAGGTGGCGAGGAAGTACCCGAGGCCGACGCTGAAGAGCGCCTGCAGCGCGAGCAGCAGCGGAAGCCAGATCAGCTGCACGCCGATCTGGATGCCCTCGTGCCCGCTCGCCGCGGCTGCCGCGAGGACGGCGGGGTCGTCCGTCGGGTTGAGCTTGGCGTAGAGGAGCGCGAGGAGGACGATCGGGAGCGCGATCATCATGTTGATCATCGCGGAGATCGTCACGTAGGCCGGCAGGACCTCGGCGGGGAAGACGACCTTCTGGATCAGGTTCTGATTGTCCACGAGGACGTTGGTGGACCGTGACAACGACTCGGCGAAGGCCGTCCAACTCACGATCGAGACCAGCATCAGCAGCACGACCTCCTGGGAGCTCTTGTCCGGGTCCCAGGTCATCTTGAGGATGATCTGGAAGACCAGCAGGTAGACCGCCAGGTTCATGATCGGGTAGATCACCGACCAGAAGAAGCCGAGACTCGAGCCGACGTAGCGAGACTTGAGGTCGCGGCCCACGAAGCTCCACAGGAGCGCCCTGTTGGACTTGAGGGATCGGAGGAGGTGGAGCACCGGGAATGCGAGCGCGCGTGACGCCGGACATAGAGTCGCGATCGGGAGGGGGAGGTGCAACCTCCCGCAGGGGGGCCGCGGGCAAACAGCCGGTTTGACTCCCGATCCCAGCGCCCTCAGTCCAGCTTCGGCGGCGGGAAGGCCGCGTGGGCGCGGAGGGTCATCCGCGCTCTCTTCTCGATATCGACCTCCGTGAAGATCGGCTCCATCGCATTCTGCGGAAGATGCAGCCGCTGGGTCAGGGCATCCGTGAGGAGCTCTACGGGGACGTCTTCGGGCAATGAGAGGGGCTCATCGGCCCTCGAGTCGAGCGCCGCGCGGAGCTCGTCGCGGACCGTCTCCTCGTGGGCGGGACTGAGGGCGACCTCCTCGAGCGGCCGGGCGCTGACCTTCCGATAGAGGCGGTCGGAGGACATCTCCTCCACGTCGAAGCGCCCGAGCCCGAACAGCCAGATGAAGTAACGCCCATCCGGGGTCTTCTCGTGACGGGCGATCTCGCCCACGCCGCACACGTGGAGGATCCTCGGGGCGAGCTCCTCTTCACCGTCCTCGGTGGGCTCCTGCCCCTCCAGGATCGTGCCCATGGCGAGGCGGCCTTGACCGTCGAGCACATCGTCGATCATCTGCCGATAGCGTGGCTCGAACACGTGCAGGGGCAAGATCTGGCGGGGGAGCAGGAACACGCCGCCCAGCGGGAACATCGGCAGGACGCTCGCGGGGCGAGGGTCTTGCTCGAGGGGCCACACGTCGGGGATCTCGGTCATGCACTCAAGCTAGGGCCTTCTGGGCCTCTTGGAACCCTGCGGGCCGGTGTAATCCTCTCCGCGTCCCGCCGGAGGGGACGAATAGGGTCCCCCTTTCGTCCCTGCTCAGGCGTGCTCGAGCAGGGCCAGAACGTCCACGGCGTCCCGCTCCCGACCATGGCGCCGCATGGCCGCGGCGAGGTTTCTCAGCTGCCTCGCGATGACCTCCGCGTCCGGTGAGGGCTCGAACCAGCGCGCCGAGGGAGCCAGGCCGAGCGCGCTGAGGCGGGCGAGGCAGGCAGCCTCGGTCAGCGGCGTACCGCCACTGAAGGGGTCGAGGATCTGCTGGCTGGTCTCGCCCCGGATCAGGAGCAAGACGTGGGCGGGGAACGGCAGCAGTACGGCATCGAGCCCGGCTCGTCGCCCGACGAGGGCGTAGATGGCGCACAGGGTGAGCGGGAGGCCGCGGCGGTCCTCGACGGTTCGCGTCAGGGAGACGTGGAGTGAATTGTGAAAGTCATTGGTCGCCCCTGTCAGCCCAGCGTCGCCTGCGAGGACCTGCCTGAGCGCGGCTCCGGCTTGCTCCGAGCCGCGGTCCTCACCGAGGAGCGCGACGGTCGACGCGGCCCATGAGTCGAGTTGACCGGCGATGTCGAGGGCCGGATCTGCGACCCCGAGCACCTCATCGATGGCCAGTAGCCCGGCTTCGAGCGGCGCCTCCGGGTCGAGCAAGAGCTCACGGAGTTGCTCCATGCCGCGCCCCCGTCGGAGCTCGATGAGCACCTGCCGGGCGCGGGCCCTGAGGACAGGGTCGGGGCCATCCGCAGCCCGCCTGAGCGCCGGGATCGCCTCGGCTCCGAGCTCCAGCAGGGCGGCCTTGACGGTCCTGCGGGAGGGGGCTGAGCTGTCCCCGAGGAGGGGCACAAGCGTGTCGGGGGAGGGCGGCTGTCTCATGGGAGCAGGTGGTGGTTCGCCGGGGACGCCCGGGCTGGAGCAGTCAGCCCGGAAATCCGCGGCAATACGGCCTGGGACGTGCTCCGTGGTCGATGTCGCAAATGGAGAGCTGGATGCTACCGGGCCGAGATTGCCCCCTCTGACCCCTCCCCTTATTCTCTTTGCCCGGAAAACGGCTCGAGAGGTCCACCGCGCCCCTCCTCGCCGGAGGTCTGCGTCCTCCGGTCCCACCGACCCTCACCCAAGCTCCCATGGAAAATGCACTCAGCCACGACCCCGAGCGGGTCGCCGTCGTCGCGGCCAAGCGCACACCCATCGGCAAGTACCTGGGGTCGTTCGCCGACCTGAGCGCTGCCGATCTCGGGGTCGAGGCCGTGCGGGCGGCTCTCGACGCTGGCGGGGTCGACGCCGCGTTCGTCGGAGAGGTGTTCATGGGCAACGGCCGCCAGGCCGGAGGGGGCCCGAACGTGGCGCGTCAGATCTCGGTCCGCGCGGGTATTCCCGAGACCGCCTGCGCGACCACCATCAACATGGCCTGTGGCTCCGGACTGAAGTCCATTGTTCTCGCCGCGGACGCCATCCGCAGGGGCGAGATGGACGTCGCGGTCGCGGGCGGAACGGAGTCCATGAGCGGGCTGCCGTTCTACCTGCCGAAGATGCGGCGCGGGTACCGGCTGGGCTCGGCGCCCCTCGTGGACGCCATGTACAAGGATGGCTTCGACTGTCCCCTCGCCGACATGGTGATGGGGGAGACCGCGGAGAAGCTGGCGCAGGAGCTGGGGATCAGCCGCGACGAACAGGACGCCTACGCGGTGGAGAGCCAGCGCAAGGCCGGCGCAGCCATCGAGGCCGGGCGGTTTGTCGCAGAGCTCGCGCCGGTCGTGATCAAGTCCAGGAAGGGCGAGGTGACCGTCGACGCAGATGAGCACCCCCGCCCCGACGCCACCCTTGAGAAGATGGGGCGCCTGCCCGCAGTCTTCGGTAAGCGATATGACGGTCAAGGGACCGTGACGCCCGGCAACGCCAGCGGCATCACCGACGGCGCCTCCGCCCTCGTGTTGGCCTCGGAGTCCGCCTGCGAGCGAAACGGGTGGTCCCCGCTCGCCTGGGTCGGGCGCGCTGCCCAATCGGGCGTTGACCCGACGGTCATGGGGCTCGGGCCGGTCCCGGCGTGCGGCCGCCTTGAGGCGTCCACCGGGCGCGCTGCGCGGGACTACGACCTCGTGGAGCTCAACGAGGCCTTCGCGGCCCAGGTGCTCGCCTGCGACCGCGACCTCGGGCTGGACCGGGACCGCCTCAACGTCAACGGGGGCGCCATCGCCCTCGGTCATCCCATCGGCGCGACAGGCGCCCGCATCGTCACAACGATGCTCCACGAACTCGTCCGGCGGGGGGGCGAGCACGCGCTCGCGACCCTCTGTATCTCCGGCGGCATGGGCCTGGCGGTCGCTTTCGACCGTACGGGGCTCTGAGCGCCGACCCACCAAAGAGCCGTCCTGCGTTCGCCAGGACCACGCACCACCCATTCACATGCAGATCAAGAAAGTCGGCGTCGTCGGTTGCGGCCTCATGGGCCACGGAATCGTCCAGGTCGCGGCCCAAGGCGGCTGCGAGGTCATCGCGCTCGAGTCCGAGCAGGCCTTCCTCGACAAGGGCCTCGCCCGGGTCGACAAGAGCCTCGCCAAGCTGGCGTCCAAGAACGTCGAGAAGGGCAAGATGGACCAGGCGACCGCGGACGCCTGGGTCTCCGAGGTGCGCGGGCGCATCTCCGGCACCACCGACCGCAGCGGCGTCGCGGACTGCGACCTCGTGGTCGAGGCCATCGTCGAGAACCTCGACGTGAAGAAGGAGCTCTTCGCCTCCCTCGGCGGGATCTGCAAGCCGGAGACGGTCTTCGCCTCCAACACGTCCTCCTTCCCGATCGGCGAGATGGCCGCGGCCTCGGGCCGCCCCTCGCGCTTCGTCGGTCTGCACTTCTTCAACCCGGTGCAACTCATGCGCCTGGTCGAGGTGGTCCGCACGGACGACACCGACGAGGACGTCTTCGAGGCCTCAAAGGCCTTCGGCGCCGCGTGCGGCAAGACGCCCGTGTCCTGCAAGGACACGCCGGGCTTCGTGGTCAACCGCTTGCTCGTGCCCTATATGGTCCAGGCCATCGACATGCTTGACCGCGGCGACGCCTCCAAGGAGGACATCGACGCCGCCATGCAGTTCGGCTGCGGCTACCCGATGGGACCGCTGACGCTCACCGACTACGTGGGCCTCGACACGACGCTGTCCATCCTCCAGGGCTGGACCGAGCGTTACCCGGACGAGCCCGCGTTCAAGATCCCCGCGTCTCTCGAGCGCCTCGTCGCCGAGGGCAAGTTCGGTCGCAAGACCGGCGAGGGGTACTACAAGTGGGACGGCGACAAGAAGGCATGATCGCTGGCTTGCTCGTCCCCGCCCTCGCTGCTGCCCTGATCGGGCACGGCTCGAGTGAGGCCGCCGTCGCCGCCCCGGCGCCGGTGTCGCCTGCTTCGTCCGCCACGCAGCGGGGGGTCGAGCTGTCCGCGACCATCCCGTCGCTCTTCATCGAGAACGAACCCTTCGTCGTTTCCCTCGAGGTCGCGGTGACGGGGGACTCGGCCGTGGACCTCCCCGCGTGGATGCTCACGCCCGCGGCCTGGTCCGCGAGCCGCAAGGCGCTCCTGCGCCGGCCCAAGAAGGCCAGCGTCCCGCTTCAGCCCGGCCAGGTGCTCACGGTCACCCTCGACCTGGCACCGCTGATCATGGAGCGCTTCTCCAGCCCGACCGACTTCTCCCTCGCCGTCGAGGGCAAGAAGGGCACGAAGCAGGACGTGATCTGGCTCGGCGCGCCCGAGGCCGAGATCGACTACACCACGCTCTCCGGGAAGCTCCTGGAGGACTATCAGGTCGTGCTCTTCACGAGCGGTGGCCCGATCTGGGTGGAGCTCTGGCCGGACGTCGCGCCGAACCACGTGCAGAACTTCCTCGACCTGTGCTCCTCCGGCTTCTACGAGGGGTCGGTCTTCCACCGCGTGATCCCGGGCTTCATGGCCCAGGCGGGCCGCTCGAAGGACGGCACCCCGGCGCCCCGCAAGGTGAAGGCCGAGTTCAACAGCCGTCGGCACGTGGCGGGGGTCCTCTCTGCGGCGCGCCTCGGTAATGACATGGACTCGGCGGAGAGCGAGTTCTTCATCGTCCACCGCACCTCGCCGCACCTGGACCAGACCTACAGCGCCTTCGGGCAGGTCCTCAGCGGAATGGAGGCCGTCGAGGCCATCGTCGACACGGTCGAGAAGAACGACCGTCTCCTCGAGAAGCTCAAGAAGGGCGGCGTGCAGATCGACGAGCGGCGACCCGAGGTCGCCATGGCGCTCCACGACCCGTTCCCTGTCCAGACCATCCAAAAGGCTGTGGTCGTCCTCGCGACCAAGTCCCGCCCCAAGAAGAAGTGATCCGCGCTCGCGTTCGCACTGGGCTGAATCTCCCTGTCGCCGCGACCCGCAACACCCCCCGCATCCCATGACTCACGAACTGAGCGGCGTCCAAGTGCGCCTCGAGACTTCCGCCGGCAACATGACGGTCGAGTTCCTCACGGACGTGGCCCCGCGCCACGCCGAGAACTTCGTCAAGCTGGCCAAGGACGGCTTCTACGACGGGACGCGCTTCCACCGCGTCATCCCGGGCTTCATGATCCAGGGCGGCGACCCGAACACGAAGAAGGACGACGAGCGCATGTGGGGGACCGGCGGCCCCGGTTGGTCCGTGGACGCGGAATTCAACGACGTGCACCACGAGCGCGGGATCCTCTCCATGGCCCGCTCCCAGGACCCGAACTCGGCGGGCAGCCAGTTCTTTGTGTGCCACGGCGAGGCCGGCTTCCTCGATGGCCAGTACACCGCGTTCGGCAAGCTCCTCGACGGCTTCGACGTGCTCGACGAGATCGCCAACGCGCCCACCGTCCCCGGCGGTGAAGGGTCCCGACCCAAGGAGCCCGTCACGATCACCAAGGCCGTCTTCGTTGAGGCCACGGAGGGCTGATCCCATGAGCTACGACAACATTCTCTACGCGGTCGAAGGGCAGGTCGCCCGGGTGACGATCAACCGCCCGGACAAGATGAACGCTCTCAACGACGCGACGCTCGGTGAGCTGAAGGACGCGTTCACCAAGGCGGGCGAGGACGACGCGGTACGCGCGCTCCTGATCACGGGGGCGGGCGAGAAGGCCTTCGTCGCCGGCGCTGACATCAATGAACTCCTCGCCGAGGCGGGCAGCGCCGAGGGCGCGATCCGCGTCTCGACCACCGGACAGGACGTCTTCCGCCTCCTCGAGCAGCTGGGCAAGCCCTCCGTGGCCATGGTCAACGGCTTCGCCCTGGGCGGCGGCTGCGAGCTCGCGCTCGCCTGCACCCTGCGCACCGCCTCCAGCAAGGCGCGCTTCGGCCTCCCCGAGGCCAGCCTCGGCATCGTGCCGGGCTACGGCGGCAGCCAGCGCCTCTCCCGCATCGCAGGGCCGGGCGTGGCCCGGGAGTGGGTCCTCACCGGGGACATGTTCGGCGCAGACGAGGCCCACCGGGTCGGCGTCGTGAACCGCGTCTTCGCGCCGGAAGAGCTCGAGGAGGGGACCCAGAAGCTCCTCAAGAGCATCGTGACCAAGGGGCCCGTCGCCCTGCGCTTCTGCATGGACCTCGTGCTGTCCGGCTGGGACCTCGACCAGACCCAGGGCGAGGCCCTCGAGGCCGAGTACTTCGGTAAGGCCGCCCTGACCGAGGACATGCGCGAGGGAATGAGCGCCTTCCTCGAGAAGCGTCGCCCGGAGTTCAAGGGCCGCTGAGCCCCGAGCGCGGGCAGCGCCCGCGCGCCGACCGGTCCGCCGAGGTGGCGGGCCGGCCCCATATTTCAGATCACAAGGCGGGCGCCTCGCGCCCTTCAAGGACCGGGCCTCTGGCCCCACGAGCACACAGCACCATGAGCAACGAAGTCGTCATCGTCGGCGGGGCCCGGACCCCGATGGCCGAGTATTCAGGCACCCCCGGATTCGGAAAGCTGAAGGGCGTCAGCGCCATCGATCTCGCCGCGCACGCGTCCAAGGCCGCCATCGAGCGGTCGAAGATCGCGGCCGACACCATCGATCACACGATCGTCGGCAACGCGCTCCAGACCTCCAACGACGCGATCTACGGCGCCCGTCACGTGGCGCTCAAGGCGGGCCTGCCCCAGACGGTGCCGGCCCTGACGGTCAACCGTCTCTGCGGCTCCGGCATCCAGTCGATCGTGAGCGCCGCGCAGCTGATCAAGCTCGGTGAGGCCAAGACGGTCCTCGCCGGCGGCATGGAGAACATGAGCCAGGCGCCCTACGTGCTCCACGGCGCGCGGGACGGCTTCAAGTTCGGCGTCCAGCCGAACCTCGAGGACCTGCTCTTCTCGAGTCTCTACGACCCGTACGGCGACACCTACATGGCGCAGACGGCCGAGGCCATCGCCCGCCGCCTCGAGATCACCCGTGAGGCACAGGACGAGTACGCCCTGCGGAGCCACAGGCTCGGCGCCGAGGCCGTGGCCGCGGGCCGCTTCGCCGAAGAGATCGCGCCGGTGATCATCCCCAACCGCCGGGGCGACATCACCGTGGACGTCGACGACCACATCAAGCCGGACTCGACCATCGAGGGCCTCGCCAAGCTGCGGGCCGCCTTCGGCAAGGAGGGGACGGTGACCGCCGGCAACGCGAGCGGCATCGTGGACGGCGCGGCCATGGTGGTCTGCACGACCGCCGAGCGCGCCCAAGCGGACGGCCTCGACGTCATGGGGATCGTGCGCGGCTACTCCTGCGTCGGCGTCGACCCCAAGGAGATGGGCATCGGCCCGGTGCCGGCCATCAAGGTCCTCCTCGAGGAGGCCGGCATGACGGCAGGCGACATTGACTACTTCGAGATCAACGAGGCCTTCAGCGCCCAGTACCTGGGCTGCGAGAAGGAGCTTGAGCTGGACCGGGACCGCTGCAATGTGAACGGCGGCGCCATCAGCCTCGGCCACCCGCTCGGCGCGACGGGCACCCGCCTCGTGCTGACGCTCCTCTACCAACTGCGCCGTTCGGGCAAGAAGTTCGGTGTGGCCTCCGCGTGCATCGGCGGTGGTCAGGGGATCGCGATCCTCGTGGAGAACCCCGCCGCCTGAGCCCTGCCCCAGCACTCGCCGCGCTTCCCCGCGGCAATGACCTCGCGCCCGAGCCCGCCGTTGCGGGCTCGGTTGCGAGGCGAGGACGACCAAGAATGAACGAGCTGATCCACGAGAACGAAGCTGGCGAGCGCGTCGTGCGCCTGTCGCCCGGCAAGCGCGTGCTCTTCCTGACCAAGGACCTCGAGCTCATCCGCAAGCAGTTGCGCGGCGAGGTCGACCTGTCCATGGCAGACGTGGACCCCGCGGATCTGCTCGATGACATCAACACGGACACCATGACCCCCGCGTGGGTCTGCTTCCGGCACCGGCCTGAGGACATCGCCCTGGACGCCTACGCTGGCCTGCTCGACGAGAGCGGCGAGCGTGTCTTCGGGACCCGTGATCTGATGGACGGCGGGTTCGAGGTCATCGTCAGCGGCAAGCGCAAGGGCACCGGGTCCTCCCGGGAGACCGCGCCCCAGTGCGAGAAGTGGTCCGGGATCGGGCTCGTCATCGCGCATTCGTTCGCGCCGATCCACGAGCGCAACAACCTGAACCTCGGCCAGCTGATGGCTGGGTACGACGTCCTCGAGCGCCTTCAGTCCGGAGAGGAGGTGCCCCTCGGCACGCTCACGGGCGAGTACGACCCCATCACCCGGGTGATGCTGGAGTCGGGAGGGTTGTTCCCCTTCGCCAAGAAGTACTCCGCCGGTGAGGTCGACGTTCCGGTGCCGACCAACCCTGAGCGCCCCATGACCATGGGGGAGAAGATCCTCGCGGCCAAGGTCGTGGGGGCGGAGAGCGCCGTCACCCTGCGGCCTGGGGACGTCTGCCTCGTCAAGGTGGACGGCGGCTACAGCCACGAGTTCACCACGGCTCAGGTGCACCACTTCCTCGGCCAGGAGTACGGCGAGGGCTACGAGGTCCAGAACCCGACCAAGTTCGCGATCTTCGAGGACCACCTCCTCTACGCCACGGGCGTGGAGCGGATGAAGCCGTTCACCGCCGACATCGAAACCCTCCGGCGTCTCCAGAACGAGTTCCAGAGCCACACGGGCGTGCGCGACTACTCGGCCCAGGACGGCGTCTCGCCGGGCATCTGCCACCAGGTCGCGCGGGAGGAGTTCGTCGACCCCGGGGACTTCATCCAGGCCACCGACAGCCACACCTGCATGGGTGGGGGGAGCAACGCGCTCACCTACGGCGTCGGGGCGACGGAGTACGCGGGGCTGATCTCAGCCGGCTTCACCTTCGTGCAGGTCCCGGAGTCGATCCGCTTCGAGCTCGTCGGGGAGCTCGACGCCGGCTGCACCGCGAAGGACGTGATGCTCCACATCCTGGACACCTACGCCAAGCGCGAGGACACCCTCGACCGGGTCATGGAGTTCGGGGGGCCGGGCCTCGCGACGCTCACTCCCGACGAGCGGGCCACGCTCTGCAACATGGCGACCGAGTGCTCCGCCAAGTCGGGGATCTGCGAGGGCGACCGTTCCCTGGCCGAGTGGCTGTCCCCGCGCCGCGGTGGCACGTCGGTCGAGGCCATCGAGGCGGACTTCATCGCGCCTGACGCGGGGGCTGAGTACGCCGGCGGCGTCCACACCGTGGACCTCTCCGCGCTTAAGCCCATGGTGGCCGAGCCGGGGGACCCGACCTACGGCAAGGACATCGACGACCTCGGGGACATCAAGATCGACATCGCCTACGCGGGCTCGTGCACGGCCGGCAAGGCCGACGACTTCGAGTTCTACGCGGCGGTCCTCAAGGACGCGCTGGACGCCGGGCGCAAGGTGGCCGACGGGGTCACCATGGTCGTCCAGTACGGCTCGACCGCTGTCCGGGATCACGCCCTCGAGCGTGGCTTCGACGCGGTCTTCCGCGAGGCTGGCGTGGAGGTCATCTCCCCGGGCTGCGGCGCCTGCATCGGTTGCGGTCCGGGCGTCTCGGACACGGCCGAGCAGGTCTCCGTCAGCGCCATCAACCGGAACTTCCGGGGCCGGAGCGGCCCTGGTCAGCTCTACCTCGCCTCCCCGCTCACGGTCGCCGCCAGCGCGATCGAGGGGCGGATTGTTGCTTACACCCCGGGGATGTTCAGATCCCCGGTCCCGACCGCCTGAGCGGTCTCACCTGATTGGTTGCCCGCACGCGGGCCCACCCCCAAGGTTCCATGAGCCAATACGACATCACGATCATCGGCGGCGACGGCATCGGCCCCGAGGTCACCAAGGAGGCCTTCAAGGTCGCCGACATTGCGGCCGACGTCTTCGGCTTCTCCTTGAAGAAGAACGAGCTGCCCATCGGCAGCGACTACTTCCTTGAGCATGGCGAGGCCTTCCCTGACGCCATGTTCGAGGAGGCTAAGCAGTCGGGCGCCATCTACCTCGGCGCCATCGGCGACCCCCGGTGCGAGCCGGGCAAGGTGGAGTACGGCGTCATCGCGCGCTGCCGCTTCGACCTCGACCTCTACGTCAACCTGCGGCCGGTCAAGCTGCTCCAGGAGAGCCTCTGTCCGCTCAAGGGCAAGGGCCCCGAGGACGTGGACATGCTCATCGTCCGTGAGAACACCGAGGACGCCTACACCGGCATGCACGGCTTCGCCCACAAGGGGCAGCCCCTCGAGGTCGCGACCCAGACCATGGTCTACACCCGGGAGGGCGTGGAGCGCGCGATCCGCTACGCCTTCCACCTCGCCGAGACCCGGGAGCGCCCGGCCGGTCGCGAGGCGCAGGTGACCCTGATCGACAAGGCGAACGCCGTCCGCGCCCACGACCTGTGGCAGCGGACCTTCGCCGAGGTCGCCAAGGAGCACCCGAACATCAAGACGGACCACGCCTACATCGACGCGGCGTGCATGTGGATGGTCAAGAACCCCGAGTGGTTCGACGTGGCGGTCACCCCGAACCTCTTCGGCGACATCATCACCGACCTCGGCGCGATGATTCAAGGCGGCATGGGCATGGCCGCGAGCGGCAACATCCACCCCGGCCGGGTGAGCCTCTTCGAGCCGATCCACGGCTCGGCGCCCAAGCACGCAGGCAAGAACGTGGCGAGCCCCCTCGCCGCGATCATGGCGGCCGGCATGATGCTCGATTATCTCGGTGAGAAGACGGCCGCCACGGCGATCGATCGCTCCATCGCGGACCTGTTTGCCGACGGCCGCCTCAAGGGCGCAGGCACCGGGATGCACCCCACGAACGAGGTGGGCGACCTCGTCGCGGCGGAGTTGAAGAAGGTCGCCGCGAGCGTCTGATCACGCGGCCCGTTGCCCGAGGGCGCCCCGGTTCGCATCGCGACCCGGGGCGCCCTCGTCTTTGCTCAGCGCGAGCCGCGTCCCGTGCTAGGGTCGTGGCATGGACCTCACGCCGCCCTCGATTCCCCGTCGCCAGTTCCTGACCGCGGGGGCGGCCCTCGCGGCCGCGCCCCTCGCCCGCGCCTTGCCCGGCCACCGGCTCCAGGAGGGCGCCCCGCAGGAGCCCACGGAGGCGCCGATCCGGGTGGGCGTGATCGGCATCGGGATCCGTGGGCGCAACCTCATGACCCGGAGCCTGATCGGGCAGCCGGGCGTGCTGGTGACGGCGGTCTGCGACGTGGACAGGACCCGTCGACTGGACGCGAAGCGCCGGGTCGACGAGGTGCACGGGCTGGACTGCGTGGCGACCGATCGCCACGAGGAGGTCATGGCGCGGGACGACGTGGACGCGGTCCTCATCGCGACCCCGGACCACTGGCACACGAACCAGATCATCGACGCCTGCGTGGCACGGAAGGACGTCTACTGCGAGAAGCCCCTCACCCTCACTCTCCGGGAGTCGCAGGTCGTCATCGCGGCCGCGCGCAAGTACGGGGTCGTGTTCCAGACCGGGAGCCAGCAGCGCACCGAGTTTGGTCAGCGCTTCGTCCGCGCCGCGGAGGCCGTCCGGGCGGGCCGGATCGGGAAGGTGCAGACCGTGCACGTCGGCGTGGGGGACTCTCCGGTGTGGTGCGACCTCATGGGGGAGGCCCCGGAGCCTGGGCTCGACTGGGACCGCTGGCTCGGGCCGGCGCCGAAGCGCGCCTACAACGAGATCCTCAGCCCCCGGGGCGTGCATGGCCACTACCCGAAGTGGCGGTCCTACCGGGAGTACGCGGGGGGCGGGCTCGCCGACATGGGGGCCCACCACTTCGACATCGCCCAGTGGGCCCTGGGCATGGACCGCTCGGGTCCCGTCCGCGTGGTCCCTCCCCAGGACCCCGCCGCCAAGCGAGGCGCCACCCTCGTCTACGAGGACGGCGCCCGGCTCGTTCACGGCGGCCCGAGCGGCGCCACCTTCATCGGGGAGAAGGGCATGATCGCCGTGGACCGTGGGCGCCTCTCCAGTGTCCCGGCTGGCATCCTCGAGTGGGAGGCTGAGGGGGAAGAGAGGCTCCCGAGGCACGCCGGGCACGTGGCGAACTGGTTGGAGTGCATCCGCGACCGGAGCACCCCCATCTGCGACGTGGAGGTCGGCGCGCGGAGCGCTGCGATCTGCCACCTGATGAACATCGCCTACTGGAAGCGTGAGGAGGTCACCTGGGACCCGGCGGAGTGGCGCTTCGAAGAGGAGGGTGCCAACGCCTGGGTCGACTACTCGCGCCGCTCCGGCTACGGCCTCCCGGGCTTCTGAGCGCCCGCCTCAGGGCGCGAGGCGGTCGATCACCTGGTCCAGGCTCAGGGCCGCAGGGTCCGCGTCGAAGGGCATCGCCGCGGCCCTCGCTGCGCGGCGGCGCGCCGTTGAGCGCAGGCTCTCCGGGTCACGGGCGAGGGCGCCCAGGCGCCCTGCGAGGTCGGCTGGGTCCACGAAGGTGCCGGTCAGTGCGTCGGTGCGGTCGTAGCCCGCAAGTAGCGCGGGGTAGTTGAGGCGGGCCGGCGCGAGTGGGGAGCACCCCGCTGCCATGGCCTCGGCGTACGCGACGCCGAAGAACTCGTGGCGGGCGGTGGACACCACCACGTCACAGCGGCCGAGGATCTCGAGGTATCGACCGCGCTCCTCCACGTGGTGTCGGTTGCGAAGCCAGGGGGTGAGTCGCGCGATGGAAGCCGCGATCGCTGGGGTGGCCTTCTCCGGGTGCCCGCCGAGGAGCTCGACCTCCAGCTCGGCGCCGAGCGAGGCCGCTGCGGCGATGGCCTCGGCGAAGGCCGATGGGTCCTTGTCGGGCTCGAGGCGGTGGGGGAAGGCCACGCGGAGGGGGCCGTCGCCTCCGGGGCCCAGGGGGACACCCTTCAGATCTGGGAGAGGAGGGATCACCGCGGCGCCGTCGAGCGCTCGCGATAGGTCCCCCCGCGGGCTCGGCCGCGGGAGGCGCCGCAGGAGGTCTTCGGCCGCGCCGCGGAACTCCTCCAGGTGAAAGGCGGAGTTGAAGACCACCTGGTCGGCGCGGACCGCGCTGAGGATGTTGCTGAACCCGTGGGTCAGGTCGCGGTCGGCGTCGCCGCCAGGGTAGGTGAGCTGCGTCTCGTGGAGGTAGAGCAGCGAGGGGCGGCCGGTCCAACTCCGGGGGAGGAACCCGTGGAGGCGGGGGAGGTCCACGTAGCCGCTGCAGGCGATCACGTCCGGGGGAGACGCGGGGTCCACGGCCCGGGCGAGCTCCCAGGCGCTCGCCTCCTGGCGCCACCTCCAGTGGCGGGGCGGGAGCCCGTGCACCGAGAGACGGTGCCTCGTGCGGGCGCCCCAGGCGTCCAGGAAGGCACGGTGGCTGCCGCCGAGCCACGGCTCGAAGAATGCGATGGAGAGAGAGCCCACGACCCGATCCTAGCCGCCGCGCGCCAGCTAGTTGGCGCGGGGCCGTCGGCTTCCGGGGATCTGGCTTGTCGCTCTCGCGGGCGCCGCCGATCATGTGGACCCGATACCGTCAACGCCCGGAGAACATGGACAAGCAAGCCGTCGTCGCCACCCTCAACAAGATCCTCGAGATGGAGCTCGCGGGGGTCGTTCGTTACACCCACTACTCGCTGATGGTGTACGGACCGTACCGCATGCCGATCGTGGACTGGCTGCGTGCCCAGGCGACCGAGTCGCTGCTGCACGCCCAGCAGGCAGGTGAGATGATCACCCAGCTCGGGGAGCACCCGAGCCTGGCCATCGGGCCGCTGCTTGAGACCCACGACCACGACATCGAGGCGATCCTCAAGGAGTCCCTTGAGCACGAGCGCATGACGCTCGGCTTCTACAACGAGCTCCGGAAGCAGGTCGAGGGGCACTCGGTCATGCTCGAGGAGTACGCGCGCCAGATGCTCGCGACCGAGGAGCAACACCTCGGCGAGGTCGACCGCATGCTCCGTCGGCCGGGCGACGTCGCCTCGGCGGCCGTCGGCCTGATGGGCTGAGGGTCGTTCGATGGCCGCTCGCAAACGCTTCAGCGTCATGCGGGATCCGGTGCACGGTGACGTGTACCTGACCCACGAGGAACTCCGCGTGCTCGACACGCCGGAGATGCAGCGCATGCGCGGCATCAAGCAACTGGGTCCGGCCTTCCTCGTCTTCCCTGGTTCACTGCACACGCGCTTTGATCACTCGATCGGCACGGTGCATGTGGCCCAGAAGATGATCGAGGCGATCAACCTCTCGTTTCAACTGGACCCTGCGCGCGGGATCGCGATCGGAGAGGAGGAGGCCCGCGTCATCCGGATGGCGGGGCTCCTCCACGACGTGACCCACATCCCGTTCGGGCACAACATCGAGGACCAGGACGCGCTCTTCGAGCGCCACGACTCGGCCTACCGCTACGAGCGGATGTTCACCCGGGACACCCCGATCGGCAGGGTCCTCGACGACCTCGGTCTGCGGGAAGAGGTCTTCAGTGTCCTCACCAAGCCGGGGACGCCAGGTCGGCGCGATGTGCCCCCGTACTGGAGTCAGGTGCTCTCGGGCACGATCGCCGCCGACATCCTCGACTACCTCGCGCGGGACGCTTACTTCACCGGGCTCCGCCTTCAGGTGGACGAGCGCGTCCACAGCTACTTCAAGATCGATCGGACGACGGGGAACCTCT
>JAQWJQ010000248.1 GCA_029248265.1 Planctomycetota bacterium | reverse complement strand
CGGCGCGCCGTGCGGCCCTGCTCGTGTTCCTGGGCGTCGTCTACAACGGGCTGCTCTCCCTCGAGCTCGAGGGGCTGCGCTACGCGAGCGTCCTCGGACGCATCGGTCTGGCCTGGGCCGGCGCCGCCCTCGCGGTCCTCTTCCTGAGCCTTCGCGGCCAGGTCATCGTCTTCGGCCTCGTGCTCGCCGCGCACTCCGCCGCCCTGCTCCTGATCCCCGCCGCGCCCGGCCTCGACTCTGTCCCCAGCCTCGAACCAGGCCAGACCTTCGGCGACTTCTTCGACCGCCTCTTCGTGCCGGGGAGGCTCCATATGGTCGACCGGGACCCCGAGGGGCTCTTCGGGGTCCTCTCAGCCATCGGCACCGCGCTGATCGGCTCCTTCGCGGGGCGCTGGCTCCGCCGGCAGGACGTGCCCGACCGGCGGCGCGTGGGCTGGCTCCTGGCGGCCGGCCTGCAGTGCCTGCTCCTGGGCTGGCTCCTCGACGCCGCGGGCCTGCCCGTGAACAAGAACCTGTGGACCGCGAGCTTCGTGCTCGTGGCGGGCGGCTGGAGCCTCATGCTCCTGGGCGTTTCCCACCTGATCTTCGACGTGGTCGGCGCGCCCCGGCTTGGCTTCTTCTTCGCGGTCGTCGGCGCCAACGCCATCCTCGCCTACCTGCTGAGCGCCTACGTGGATTACGACGGCCTCGTCGAGGTCCTCTGCGGGCGCGCCCTCGAGACCGGGCGCATGTCCGAGGCGCTCGTCCCGCTCCTGGCCCTCTCCCTCCAGTGGGGCCTGCTCTACGCTCTCTGGCGGCGGCGGATCTTCCTGCGCGTGTGATGGCTGACTCCTTCTGCACCGAGTGCGGCTCCCCCACCGAGCCGCGTATCCCCGAGGGCGACAACCGCGAGCGCGCGGTGTGCACGTCATGCGGGCACATCCGCTACGTGAACCCCAACGTGGTGGTGGGCTGCATCGTCGAGGCCGGCGACCAGCTGCTCCTCTGCAAGCGCGCCATCGAGCCGGCCCTGGGCCGCTGGACCTTCCCCGCGGGCTACCTCGAGTGCAACGAGTCCTCGCCCGCTGGCGCGGCCCGGGAGACCCTCGAGGAGTCCGACGCGGAGGTCGAGATCCTCGGCCTGCACGCCGCCCTCGACATCCCCCACATCAGCCAGCTCTACATGGTCTACCGGGCCCGGCTGGTGGGCACCCGCTTCGGCCCCGGCGAGGAGTCCAGCGAGGTGAAGCTCGTGGACCTCGACGACATCCCTTGGGCCGACCTCGCCTTCCCGAGCGTCGCCACCGCCCTGCGCCTCTACGCCGCCGACCGCGCCGACGGCACCCACCGCGCCCACATGGGCACCATCCAGTGGAACGGCCAGGGCTCGCGCTTCGACATCGACCAGTACGACCTGCTCGGCCACCTCGCCCGCTAGGGCGCGGACCACGCGTTTCGCGGTCAGAGGTGTCTCGACGCGAAACGCCGGGCGACCTGCGGAACCCTCAGCCCACGGGGGGAAGCGTGCCTCGAGGGCTCTTGCGGGCGATTCCGGCAGATCTGAGGGGCTCGCCTATGCTGGGAACGAGAGCGTCGCGGGCGAACCATGGGCCCCGTCGCCTCCTCTCATGTGGGTCACCTCTCTCCTCACTGCCGCCCTCATGCAGGGGAGCGGCGGTCCGCCACCCAATATCCTGGTGGTCCTCCTGGACGACATCGGGCGGGACAAGGTGCAGGCCTACGGCGTACAGCCGAACTGCCAGCCCACTCCCAACCTCGACGGACTCGCGGCGCGCGGGGTCCTGTTTCGTAACGCGTGGGCCTATCACGCCTGCAGTCCGACACGCGCCGCGCTGCTCACCGGGCGGCACGCGGACCGCACCGGCATCGGGTCGGTCATCCGACTGACCGACGGGGTGTACTCTCCGCTCCGCCTCACCGAGACCACCCTCCCCGAGGCCCTGCCCGGCCACACGAGCGTGGCCCTCGGGAAGTGGCACCTGCGCGACCTTGGCGATCCGGCGACGCACCCGCTGGACAGCGGCTTCGACGCCGTCTCCTGCTACCGATCCAACGACTACCACTCCTGGGACTGGAACCTCAACGGCACCCTGATCCCGCGGACGGGGTACTACCCGACCGAGCTGGCGGGCCAGGCCCTCGCGACGCTCGAGCGGGTCCCTGAGCCCTACTTCGTCTACTACTGCCCGAAGTTGGCTCACTCGCCGTACCACGTGCCACCACAGTCCCTGCACACCCGCGGCCACCCGCAGACCACCTGGGGCCAGCACGAGGCCATGAGCGAGTCCATCGACACCATCGTCGGCAGGATCCTCCAGGCCGTGGACCTCGAGACGACCTACGTGTTCGTGGTGGGCGACAACGGATCGCCGGGAGAGGCTGTGCTGCCCCCCTTCCACTTCAACCAGGCCAAGGGAAGCGTGTACGAGGGCGGCGTCGCCGTCCCGATCATCGTCGCGGGGCCTGGGGTCGCCCAGGGAGTCGAGTGCACCGAGCTGGTCCACGTCACCGACCTCTTTGCGACCGTGCGGGAGCTGTGCGGCCTCGGCCCCCCCGTCCATGGCGCCGAGGACTCGGTGAGCTTCGCGCCGTTGCTCGTCGACCCACTCCAGCCCGGTGGTCGGGAGACCGTCTTCGTCCACCGGTTCCCGTTCCCAGGTCTCCACGGGCAGGACGTTCGCGCGCTGCGCACCAAGCGATGGAAGATCATCCATCGGGTCGGGCCCCAGGAGTTCGAGCTCTACGACCTCGCCAGCGATCCTTTCGAGCAGAACGACCTCCTGGCGAGCCAACCTGGACCGGCCACCGCCGCGCTCCGGGAGCGGCTCCTGGCGATGATGCCGTCCTTCCCCTGAGGTCCGCCGACGCGCCGGCAGGCCGGACACCGTGCCCTGTCTTGAATCGGGAGGAGAAATTCGTGCTGTCAGAATCCGGGACGGCCTTCGTCTCGTCCACGCCGAATCAGGCTCAGGGGCCTCTTACGCCTGCTCACCGAGCGCCCGACGGGGAAGGTTCTCCTTGCCTGGGAAGAGTGCCATGCCCGAGGAGGAAGATCTGACCCGACCTCGTCGGCCGAAGCCGCGGATCTTGAAGGGTAAGCCCTCGCGGGTCCCGCTCGATCCGCCCAAGCCTTTGAAGGTCCTCACCCTCCTCATTCTCCTCGCGGCCGCGACGATCATGGCCTTTCCAACGGTGACCATCACGGTCCCGCTGGGGAACGCTGGAATCGGCGTGGCACCTGAGGAGGACCCCCACGCGGGCCCTGATGGGCCGCCCCTCGGCGCCGATAGCGCCGACCGAACCGAGCGCCCCGGCGCCCTCAGGCTTGGCCCTGTGCCCCGGCCACAAGCGCCCCAACAGCGGCCTGAACGCTGGCTCGAGTTCGCCAAGCCTGGGACCGCCTACGGATTCGGCTCCGCCTTTCCGCACCCCGCGCGAGCCCGGGAGGCAGGCCTCGTGGCGGTGACTTCGAGCCAGCAATGCCTCGCCCCTGATCCGGCCCACTGACCGACGGCTCGTGGCGCGACGCCGTGCCGCCCGCCCGGCAGGATTACCCAAGGTGCGCCGCGGTGAGCAAGCGCGACCCGCGACGCATGAGGGGTCGAGACGAGCCGTCCCCTGGCTGGGGGCCCACGCGGAGCCGCGGCGGCCACTCCGGAGGCCATTTCAATGAGCAAACCCCGGCACCGGCGCTTCGCCGGAGCCGGGGCTCGCTCATGGAGAGCCGTGGCCTGACCTGGGTCAGGCCAGGCCCTCGGCGTCAGTTCTTGACCTCAAAGTCCGCGTCGACCGGCTCGCTCGCCGCGGCGTCGGCGCCTTCCGCGCCCGCAGGGCCTCCGCCGGACTCTGCGTCCTGCTGGGCTTGGGCATAGAGGATCTCGCCGAGCTTCTGGGCCTTCTTGGCGAACTCGTCGCGGGCCGACTCGAGGGCGGCCTTGTCCTCGGAGGTGCGCTTGCCCTCGAGCTCTTCGGGGGCGGCCTCAATCTCCTTGACGTCGTCCTCGGAGAGCTTGTCCTTGTTCTCCTCGAGCTGCTTGCGAGTGCTGTGCACCAGTTGCTCCAGCTCATTTTGCAGGTCGACGACCTCGCGGCGAGCCTTGTCCTGCTCAGCGTTCGCCTCGGCGTCGCGCTTCATCTTCTCGACCTCTTCCTCGGAAAGACCCGAGGACGACTCGATCTTGATCGACTGCTCCTTGCCGGTGCCCTTGTCGAGCGCCTTCACGTTCAGGATGCCATTGGCGTCGATGTC
>JAQWJQ010000216.1 GCA_029248265.1 Planctomycetota bacterium | reverse complement strand
GAGCCTGTCGGCTCCCGGCGCTCGCCGATCCGGTTCCCTCGACGATCAGCGCTCGAAGTACTGGAGCACGTCGCGCATGGAAACGATCGTCACCCCGAGGTCGCGGGCCTGGCCGTAGACCGGGAGTTGGTCGACCTGCATCGGCTCCTCGAGGGGCTCGCCGTCTGCGTCGGCGAAGATGGGCCCGCCCGTGATGAGGAAGTCCGTGGCGTTTGAGATGTCGTTCTGAACGTTGATCCCGATCTCGGCGAAGAGCGTGCGAAGCTCGGGCTCGTTGTAGGCGCCCGAGATGTTGCCCGCGAGGACCGCGTTACGCTGGCCTTTGGCCTCGTAGAGCGGGTTGTAGATCTGGTCGCCAACGACCACCGGCTCGAACCGATCCGCCACGTCGTAGATCGCGACCTCCGCGAACTTCGGGCCGACCTTGGTCACTCGGCAGAAGGCCTTCGCCTCGGAGCCATCGGCGCCCGGGCGGCCGCTGACGATCCGGAAGACGGTGCCCTCGCTGAGGCGATCCGAAGCGGAGAGGTTGATGAACCCCACGCCGAACTCAGTCATCACGGCGCTGACCTCACCGTCGGACTTCTCGGAGCGACGCTCCATGTCCTGGCGAAGCGCGGTCCAGGTGCTCCGGACCGAAGCCTGCTCGAGCTTGGCCGCCTCGAGGGCACGCTCGCTGGCGCGCTTGGCGTCCTCAGCGTCGGTGACCTGCTCGGTGGTGCTGTTGAGCTGCGAGCGGAGCTTCGCGACGCTGTCCTCAAGACGGCGGATCTCCGAGTCCGAGGTCTCGGCGGCGTCGCGGCCTTCTTGCTCGAGCGTCGAGATGCGCTGATCCTTCTCCGCCTGAAGGGCGGACTTGGCGTCGCGCTCGGAGGACAGCTTGCCCTCCAACTCGGCGATGCTCGCCTCCAGCGCGCCGATCTGCGCCACCTTGGTCTGGTACGAAGAGATGGCGCTCGGGACGGCGTCCTCGAACGTCGCGACCGGCTCCATGTTCGGGAAGTTGGCCTTCAACTCGGCGAGTGAGGCCGCAGCCGCTTCGACGTTCGAAGGGTTGATGGCGGGGTTCTCGCTGAAGCCCAGGAGGATCGAGCGATCCGCGAGATCGCGGGTGATCGTCTCGACCGAGGACTCGGACGCTGACTTCGCGGCGACAGCAACCTCGAGGTCCCGACGCACGACAGCCTCAGCGTCCTGCGCGAGATACGCGTAGCTGAGGCTGACCAGGAAGAGAACGATCATGACGATCGAAAACGCGCCGATGCGGGCGGCGCCGCGACGAGAAACGATCGAGTTGGGAGAACTGGTGAGCATGGGTGTTCAGCCGGGGTGGCACCGCGCGGGGGCGCGGTCGGTGCGCCGGACGGGGGGACCTGCGCAGGAACGGAGCGGGCAATTCTGACCGCCAGGGCCCCGAAAGGCCCCTCGTGAATTGGGGGAGATGCGTCCGCCGCGAAGGCGCAGCGGTCCGCAGGTGATAACCGAGGGGCCGTCCGCGGACAAGGGTGAGCCCCGCGTACTGTGTCGCGGAGCCGGTTTTGGACGGCCTCTCGACGAGGACTATTGCTTCCAGGCCGCGTGGTTTCCCAAAGTTCTAGGCTGTCCCGGCGCCTCTCGGCGTCCCGCCCCCTCCCGCACTATGAGCGAAGAACACGCCCGCCCCACGCCCTCGGGGCGCCCCACCGTGGTCATCGGGGTGCTCGGGGGCATCGCGTCGGGGAAATCGACCGTGGCCAGGGCCCTCGCCGGTCCTCAGGGGGTCCTGCTGGATGCAGACGAGGCAGCTCACCGCATCCTGCAGTCAGAGGAAGTCCGGACCCTCGTGCGCGAGCGGCACGGAGAGGGCGTCCTCGAGGCCAGCGGCGCGGTGGACCGGGCGGCCCTCGGCGAGATTGTCTTCGCGGATCGGGACGCCCGGAAGGAGTTGGAGGGCTGGATCCACCCGCGGGTTCGTGCGACACTCCATGGGTCGTTGGAGGCCGCCGCAGCTCGTGGGGCCCCCATCGTCGTGCTGGACGTCCCGCTCCTCCTGGAGCATGCCGAAGAGCACGGGCTCCTGGAGCTCTGCGACCACCTCGTCTTCGTCCACGCTCCGGCCGACGCCCGCGACCAGCGGGCTGTCCGCGACCGTGGCTGGAATCCCGGAGAAGTGGCCCGCCGCGAAGCCGCCCAGACGCCGCTCACGACCAAGCGCGCCCGCGCCGACGTCGTGATCTCGAACGACGGCGACCTCGACTCGGTCACCGCGCAGGCCAAGCTCGCCCTCCGCGAGCTCCTCGGCCCCTGACGCCTCCATCCCCCCCCCCGACCTCTCCTCCGCACCACCAAGCGCGGAAGCCATGGCTCAGCAGCAGAAGAAGAAGCGCTCCTTCAAGCAGAAGAAGCAGTACTTCAAGCAGAAGCAGAACGTCCAGAAGGGCACCGGTATCTACGTGGACTTCGACGAGGTCCCCAAGGACCTCGGCGAGGAGGAGATCGATGAGCTCTACGGCGCCCTGCCGAAGACCCGGCGGAAGAAGCACCCCGAGCGCGACTTCGTCCCTGTTCAGGGGCTCAACCTGAACGAGCTCCACGAGCTCGCCGAGGAGGAAGGCCTCGAGGACTTCGTGGGGCGCAACCGGCGTGACGCGCTCTGGGAGCTCGCCCGCTTCTGGATCGAGAAGCACGAGGTCGTCTTCGCTGAGGGCACGCTCGATGTCCAGGCCGGGGGCCACCACTGGCTGAGGATCAGCTCCAACGACTACATCCCCGCGATGGAGGACGTCTACGTCCCCGCGTCGCTCGTTGAGAAGCACCAGCTTGAGCGTGGCATGCTCGTGCGCGGCCGGATCCGTCCCGCAGCAGAGGGTGAGAAGTTCCTCGGTATCCACACCGTGGAGCAAGTCGACGAGAACGACCCCGAGGACGTCCTCGGTCGCGCCCCCTTCAAGGAGCTCGTCCCCATCTATCCGGAGGAGCGCGTCATCCTCGAGGGGACGACCGAGAACCCCCTCGAGATGCGCATCTGTGACCTCGTCACGCCCATCGGGCTCGGCCAGCGAGGCCTGATCGTGGCGCCGCCGAGGACTGGCAAGACGGTGCTACTGCACATGCTCGCCAAGTCGATGGTCCACAGCAACCCGCGGGCCAAGCTCATGATCCTCCTGGTGGACGAGCGGCCCGAGGAGGTCACCGACTTCACCCGCTCGATCCACGGCGAGAACGTCGAGGTCATCAGCTCGACCTTCGACGAACCCGCCGCGCGCCACCTCGAGGTGGCGGACATGGTCATCGAGAAGGCCAAGTGCCTCGTCGAGGCGGGTGAGGACGTCGTCATCCTCCTCGACTCCATCACGCGCCTCGCGCGGGCGGCCAACGTGGAGGCTCCGAGCAACGGGAAGCTGCTGTCCGGCGGCCTCGAGGCCACGGCGCTGGCCTTCCCGAAGCGCTTCTTCGGCGCCGCTCGCAACATCGAGCACGGCGGCTCACTGACGATCCTCGGCACCGCCCTGATCGAGACCGGGAGCAAGATGGACGAGGTCATCTTCGAGGAGTTCAAAGGCACCGGCAACATGGAGATCGTCCTCGACCGGCGCCTCTCCGACCGCCGCATCTTCCCCGCCATCGACATCAACCGGTCGGGAACGCGAAAGGAAGAGCTCCTGTTCACCCCCGAGGAGATCG
>JAQWJQ010000207.1 GCA_029248265.1 Planctomycetota bacterium | reverse complement strand
TGACCATTGCCTGCGTGGCACGAGGTACCTGCAGGAACAGCGATCGACGGTCTCGCCCGATCGCAGACGCTGACTCTGGATCGATCGGGGACATCAGCACATGGCTGGGCTGGCTCAACAGGGAAGGGAGAGTACGGCGGTAGCGTTACACGGTCACGGGCGTCCCGCGGGCAAGACCTTGATCCCGAGCAGCATTCCCGCTCTTGCGAGATCACCGCGAGATGAATCTCGATGAGACCAACGCACTGCTTCAGGAAAGTACGGACCTCCTTCGAGCGAGCGATCGCCGGTCTGACTCATAGCAAGGGGTTTAGCCTTCGAGCGTCCGCCCAGGGGAGCGCAGTGCCGACTGACGCCACCTGTGTCACTGCCAAGATGTACCCAACGGAGTCGACACCGGCAATGAGCACGAGGAGCCCGACGACGAGACGAGCCTGTCGCTTGATTCTCCGGACCAGGAGGGCGCGAGCGTTGCGCTGGGCGGATGGGCGCGCACCAGTGAGGAGCAGGGCCAACAGCTCCTGAAGAACGCGGACGAAGCTGACGCAGAGGATGTGGTCCGCTTGGCTGGGCTCAAGAGCCTCAAGGTACGCTTCCAACTTGGACCCCCCGCCCAAGGGAGGTTCCTCCGGGGGTTCTCAGGAGGCGCCCCGTCATAAGTTCGGTACAGACCATCGACGAGACCAGGACTCGGTACGCTCGTCGCGTGGTCCGCCCATCGTCGAGAAGTCTCGTTGGCAAGAGCGACGACTGGAGGACATGGCGCAGGACCTTCAGGACGGCCCTGCGAGTAGCCGACATGGGTAGACGACGAGGTGCATCCCAGACCCGCTGTTCGACGGCAGGTCTCCCCCCTTTCAAGCTGACGTTCAATTGCTCGACATCCAAATGAATCGCCAGGAGCGAAAGTGGTCTCGACGCGAACAGGTCGGGAGAGTCGCGTGGAGCGCGGCTCGGCCACTCTTCCGATGGAGCCCCAAGGTGTGCTGGGGTTGGCGCCGGTGGCTACTTCGCTCGTTTGGAGCTCAGGTAGGTCAAGAGGTCCGTGTGGATCCGACCGCCCGCATCTTCATCCCGTGGAACCTCTCCATCGGGGACTGGTCTGCTGTCGGTGCCATGGCAGAGTTGTACAACCTGGGTCCTCTCCAAATCGGAGCCCAGGTGACCATCTCCCAGCGTGCCCACCTCTGCGGCGGCACCCATGATCTCTCGAGCGCGGACCTACCATTGGTCAAGTCGACCATCGCGGTCGGCAGTGGCGCCTGGATCTGCGCGGACGCGTTCGTCGGGCCCGGAGTCCGGATTGGCTCGATGGCCGTCGTTGGTGCGCGTGCCGTCGCGATCAAGAACGTGGAGAATCGCGCCATCGTCGCCGGAAATCCGGCCGCCGTCATCGGCCTCAGACCGCCCACTGGGGAAGCTGGCCCCGGTTCACCGTCGGGAGGAGACGAGGCCGCGACACCCCCGCGCGAGCCCAAGGAACCGCCTGCTACTGGGTCAAAGAACCCAGAGTGATCGAGTCGCCGGTCCGGAACGACTCGTCGGCGGCGAGGACGATGCGGGTGGCGTTGAGGGCGTCTTCGAGGTGGTCGGAGGGGTCGAAGGTGCCGGCGATGGCCTGGGCGAAGAGTTGTTGTTCGCGGAGGCAGAGGCCGTCGTGGTCGGGCTCGTCGGTGGTGTCGATCCACTCGTCGGGGCTCAGGAACTCGTCGTTCTCGTCCCGGGCGGCGTGGTGGACGCGGAGGGTGTTGGTCTTGGTGTGGGCGTCGATGTCGGAGCTGTCGTCGCTGCGCTCCCCCGTGTCGCGGTCGACGATGGAGACGCAGCCCTCGGGGCCCACGACGTCCTTCACGAAGAAGGCCGTCTCGCTCATCATCGGGCCCCAGCCGGCCTCGTACCAGCCGACCGAGCCGTCCTCGAAGGTGACCTGAAGCTGGCCGTAGTTGTACATGCCGGGCTTGAGCTCCTCGGTCAGGCGGGCGCCGATGGCGGAGACGCGCACGGGCTTGGAGCGGGTCATCTGGCACATGACGTCCACGTAGTGCACGCCGCAGTCCACGATCGGTGAGATCGAGTCCATCAGGGCCCGGTGGGTGGCCCACTCCTTGCCCCGGCTCTGCTGGTTCAGGTTCATGCGCATCACCAGGGGCTTGCCCAGGGTTCGCGCGACCTCGATGAACTTGGTCCAGGCGGGGTGGACGCGGAGGATGTAGCCGACCACGAGGGCGACGCCCTTCGACCTGGACAGGGCCACGAGCTCCTCGCACTGCTCCAGGGTCTCCGCCAGGGGCTTCTCGATGAACACGTGGGCGCCCGCGTTCAGCGCCGCCTTGCAGAGCTCGTAGTGGGTGTCCGGGTAGGTGTTGATGGACACCGCGTCCGGCTTCGCCTCGGCGATGGCCGCCAGGGCGTCGCCGTAGGTCGGGACGCCACCGAGCTCGGCGCTGAGGGCCTCCCGGCTCTCCGGCCCCCGGCTCACCACCCCCACCAGCTCGAACTCCTCGAGGGCCGCATAGGCGCGCGCGTGGGAGGCGCCCATGTTGCCGCAACCAATGACCAGGACTCGTGACTTGCTCATGGGAGTGGTTGTACCCCGCACCGCGACTCGCGGGGAGGTGGCATCGGGCGCCCGTGAGCCCGAACGGTGACTTCGGCGCCCGTCGACGTTCCCACGTTGGACCCTGGCGGGACTCGTGGCGACGCCGCTGCCGTCCGAGAAGCGCGCGGCCTCAGGCCGTCACGCGACGGGCAGCGCCGGATGGGGAGGCACGGGCGTCCTTGGGGACGTGACACCGAGGCCTCTCCCTGGAAGGGACCTTCAGCCCGCCTCATGGAACCGCTTCAGGCAGCCGCCACGCACCATTCCCGCCGACTCGAGGGGCTCGTCCTCAGGAGGGGCGAGGCGGCGCCGACCTCACCGCATGAACCGCAGAGTCCAGTCGGCCGCAGGGAAGGGGACGGCGGCGTCGAAGATGCGCTGAGGCTTCCGGCCGAAAGCGCGGCTGCTGCCAGGGGTGTGGAGCTCGGCGAGGACGAGCTCAGCGGCGAGGCGCTGCTGGGGGTCGGTGGAGGTGGCGCGGGCGGTTTCGAGGGCGGGGAGGGCGGCGGGCCCGAGGCGCTTGAGGGCATACATGGCGCGCACGGCGTCCTCGCGGATGCCGTTGTCCGCGAGGTGCTCCACGAGGACGCCGGCCGCGTCCTCGGGCCAGGGGGCGCCGGCCAGGGTCAGGATCCAGGCAGCCTCGAAGCGCGCCTCGCCCCGCTCGCCGGACGGGACTGGACGGAGCAGGAGCTCGCGCAGGTCCTGGCGAACGTGGGGCTCGAGGGCCTCGCAGAAGCGCCGGGCTCGCCGCTGGGAGGGCCCGTAGACCGTCTGGAAGTTGAGCCCGTCCGCTTCGCATCCCCACGCGTCCCAACCCCTGAGCCAGCGCATGGCCGCCTCGGTCACCTCGGCCGGCGGCCTCGAAGGACGATCCGCCTGCGCCTCGACGGTCGCGATGTGCATGCAGAGGGCGGTGACCATGATGCGCTGCTGCCGATCGTCAGAGCGGAGCAGTGGCGTGGCGAGGGCCGCAATCCGGCGAGCGGCCCCGCCGTCCCTCACGTGCCAGCTCAACGTCGACGCCGCGCTCGTGGCGTTCCACCGCTCCTCGTCAGAGCGGAGCGCGGCCAAGAGCTCCGCGAGTCCGTCATTGTCGATCTCAGCGGCAGGCCGTTGCTCGAACTCGGCGAAGGGGCCGCTGATCGCGACGGAGGCCCCGCCGGCGAGGCGGGCGTCCCTACGACCGAGGGGAGCGAGGGTCGCCGCTCCGGGCCGATCCGAGGGAGCCGGGCGCTCCGCAGCCTGGACCTCATCCGACCGGCGCGGCGCCTCCCCGAGCCACCACGCCGCGCCCAGGGACGAGGCCGCGAGGGCGAGGAAGACGAAGTAGCGGAGCATGCCCGAAGAGGACACTAATTCCGTCGGCTGATAAAGGACGCCCTCAGTCCCAACAGCGCCGATCCGGCAACCTTGCCGGGCTCCCGGGGGAATCTCAAAGGCGGAGCAGCGCACCCGTAGACGCGATCTGCGCCTACCCTGAGACCTGCGCCTGCCGCCCCTTCCCAACCCGCTCCCTCCCCGATCCATGCACGTTCTCGTCGTCAACTTCCAGCTCGATGGCCTCCCCCGCGACCAGTACGAGCAGGTCTGCAACGAACTCGCCCCCACCTTCGCCGCTATCCCCGGCCTCGTCTCCAAGCACTGGCTCGCGAACGACGAGACCGGCACCTACGGCGGCGTCTACGTGTTCGAGAGCCACCAGGCCTTCCTCGACTACCAGGCCTCCGAGCTCTTTGCGTCGGTCGCCGGCAACCCCGCGTTCGCTGACATCTCCGCCAAGGACTTTGGGATCCTCGCCGGCCCCTCGGCCGTGACGGGCGTGTCCTGACGCTCCTCCGGGTCCCCCGAGCCGCTCCGCCGTCCCGGACTGGTCGCGGCGCCCTCGGGCCACCCGGAGACTCCAACCCATGTCCGTGGAATGTCAGACCACGTAGACCCAATGAGAAATCGCGCACCGACCCGTCAATAAGCCCCAGCCACAGGGAACCTGAGAGTCCTATGACCTCCCCCCCCCGCACGATGAATCACCTCCCCCTCCTCGCGGCACCTCTCGCCCTCCTCACCGCCTGCAGCCTCAGCGTCGATGTGGACCGCAGCAGCGACGAGGGGCAACCCGCGTCGGGCGTCCCCGCCGGGGCGCCCTCCGTCGGCGCCGGCCGATGGGAGGCCGAGCAAGTGTTCGACGAGGGGGACAGCAACCTCGAGACGGTCACCACCGTCGACGGACGGCGCTGCGGCACCTGGCGCCTGCAGTTCGGTGAGGGGATCGAGTCCGTCACCTATGGCTTCATCGGCATTGGCGGCAAGAGCCGTACGTCGACGTCGCAGCTGCTCGGAAGGACCGAGATCGAGCTGACCATGGACCTCGAGGACGTCAACGCCGAAGAGCTCCTGAACGCGCTGGAGAGTCTCGGAGCGGACGAGGAGAGGTCGATCGAACTCGAGGCGAGCCTCGGCGCGACCGCGGGCGTCAAGGCCACCCTCACGGCCTCCTCCGACTCGGGGAAGGCCACCACCGCCGGGATGCTCCCGGGAGCGACCCGTGACGCCGCGGTCTGGCCGGCCAGCTCCCGTCAGGCCATCGGCAACATCATCGCAGACAAGGGTGAGGTGAAGATCCTCGCCTCGGAGCACTGGGATCAGGCCGACGGATCCCGGACCTCGATGCAGGTCAGCCGGGCCGCCGGCCGGGTCGATGCGAATCGGTTCGAGGTCTCGTACAAGCTCAACGGGGAGCGCAAGACCCTCAAGGAGAGCTCCACTCCGGCGTGGGTGCTCTTCGTGGTCGCTGACTGACGGCGCGCCTCGGCAAGGTCCGCGTGAACAAGAGCCCCCCGCCCTGCGTATACGCGCGGGGCGGGGGGCTCTCCCGTGGACGAGTCGGCGCCGCGGGGCCCGTCAGCGCAACACGAGGGTCTGGAGCGCCTGGGCCTCGATGGTGATCGGGATCGTCTGGTCCCCGTGCTCGACCGCGTAGGCCACGGGCCCCTGGGTCAGGTTGAAGACCGCGACGGCGATGGAGCCGTCGGGGTTCTGCACGGCGGTGGCCATGAGGTCGTCGTCGTGACCGTCCATGGCGATGCGCCTCGCGCCGGGCCGCATGAAGCGGCTGAAGTGGGCCACCGAGTAGTAGAGCGGCGAGTAGTAGACGTGGTCGCGGCCGCTGTCGACCATCACCGGCGCGAGGCAATAGTTCCGCACGTGGTTCGGGCCGCCGCGGGTGTCGAGGACCATGTTCCAGTCGATCCAGCCCACCAGCCCCTGGTTGAGGCCGCCGATCAGGTCGCGGGTGTAGCGGTAGAAGGGGCGGTACGGCGGGTGGGCCGGCTTGTCCTCGTCCGGCGCCCAGATGAAGCCCCAGTCCGTGGCGGCGGGGCGCCAGTACCAGTCGTCCTCGAGCCAGCAGCCCACGGGCTCGTCGTCCCCCATGGCGTCGATGCAGCCCTCGGAGTGGAGGATGGGCGTGTTCGGGAACTTCTCCTGCACGTGGGCCAGCGCCTCCGCGCCCACGTCCACGGTGCTCTGGTACCAGTGCACCGCCATGCCGTCCACGAAGGACGCCGCGCGCTCATCCCCGAGGATGACGTTGGCCCACTCGATCATCTCCTCCTCGCGGTTCTGGTCGTACATCCAGAGGGTCGTGTCGAGACCGGACGCCGCCAGAGCGGGGCCGAGGTGATCCGCGATGAACATCCGCATCTGCTCGGCGTTGAAGTGCAGGCTCTCCCAGTTGCCGCCGTTGCCGAGGGGCTCGTTCTCCGGGGTGATCCCCCACACCGGGATCCCCTCGGCCTGATACGCCTTCAGGTAGCGCACGATGTAGTCCGCGAAGGTCGAGTAGTGCTCCGGCTTTAGCTCGCCGCCGTGCCACCAGCCGTTGTCCTTCATCCAGGGCGGCGCCGTCCACGGCGAGGACAGCACCTTGAAGCTCGCGCCCTCCACCTTCTGCGCGTCCTTGATCATGGGCAAGAGGTAGTTCCGGTCCGGCTCGATGGTGAAGTGCTCGAGGGCCACGTCATCGGGGACCGGCGCATAGCTGTAGTGCTTGACCGAGAAGTCGCAGCTCCCGATGTGCGTGCGGGTCAGCGAGTAGTGCGAGCCCTCGGGTGAGAAGTACGCCTTCAGGACCTCGTCCCGCTTCCCCGCTGAGAGCTCGGAGAGCACCTGGCCGCTGGCCTCGGTGAAGGAGCCGCCGATGCCCTCCAGGGTCTGGAAGGTGGTCGACGGGTCCAGGGTCAGCCGCCGCTCTGCATCCGGCGCCGGGGCGAGCGACACCTCCACGCGCTTGATCCGGTCACCGGCGCGGGTGGTCTGATAGAGCTCGACCGTCGAGACCGCTGGCGCGGCCTGGGTTTGGGGCTCCGCCGAGGCGCAGGCGGAGGTCAGGGCGAGGGCGAGAAGAGAGCAGGTGGTCCGGTTCATGTCGATCAGAGCGCGGTGAGAGCAGAGCCCCAGAATCTAACGCTGAGGCGCCCCTGACGCTGTCCCTGGACGCCAACCGACCGGACCGATCATCCACATTCAAGGCCGAGCGGATCTCGGGTCGCCTGATCGCCGCGCGCGAGGTACGGTCACACCCATGAAGATGATCACGGCCCTCACCTGCGCAGGAGCCCTCCTCCTCGGCCTCTCCGCGCTCGCCTTCCAGGACATGGACCGCGCCTCGGCCTCCGCCGAACCCGCGGGCACAGAGGCCCAGGATTGCTGTGGGGACAGCGGGTGCTTTGACAGCGCCACCTGCAGCGACGAGGAGACCCTCTGCCCCGCTGGTCCCGACTGCTTCGCCCCCGAGGTCTGCCTCGACAAGGACATGGTCTGCCCCGCAGATCCCGAGCCGGCGGCGAGCGCGGAACCCTGCACGGGCGAGTGCTGCGCCTCGGACGCCTGAGCCAGGACCAGCGCAGCGACAGGAAGGGCGCACGAGGCTCCCTGGCTGGAGCCTGACAGCTCCGTCGAGGTGAAGCCCCACGGGCGCGGTCAGGCGGCCGCGCGCCCAGCGGCTGCCTGGATCGGCGAGAACGCGCGCACCTCATCCACCTCCAGCAGTCCGACGGCTCGGTAGTTGCGAAGCCGTTGGAGGGAGCTCTCGGTGAGCTCCGACCCTCGCTTGAGGATGACACGCCCCCTCCCCATCGCCCGCAGGTCCTCGGCCAGGACCATGCCGGACTGGAGACGGGCGAGGGGGAAGGACCCCAGCGTTGAGCAGTGGAGGGCTGCGCCGGCGCAGGTGATCGCCCGGACCAATCGGGCGTCGTGGCCGCGGGTTGGATCCGCGAGGGCGGCGCGGGCCTGATCGGGATCAGCCCTCAGCGCGACGAGCTCCTCGTACTCCGTCGCCGCGCGCAGCAAGCGTGCGCCGAGCCGGACCCGAGGCCCGGCCGCCTCATCGGCGGCGGCGCCTGGCGTCATGATGGCTGCGACCGTCTCCAGGAGAGGGACCTGGCCCACCAGCCGGCTGCTCAATGCGGGGTGCTCCTCCAGCATGCGCTGCTGCTCCTCGGTCAGGATCTGCCCCATGGCGGCTCGCTCGACGATCACGTCCGGGATGGTCACGAAGCCCAGCTGTGAGAGGAGAGAGGCCATCTCGAGCTCCCAGGTCGAATCGATCCCCAGCTCGAAAGCGGCCGCGGCCACGAGCTGCTGCACGCGGCGCGAGCGTCCGAAGGCAGCCGGGTTATTGATGGCCATCACCTCAACCAACACCTCAACCACCCCCTGGACCGTGCTCCGCAGCAGGTCCCGCTCGGCAAGGCGCAGGCGGTACTGCTCCGCCGCATCACGGAGCGCCTGCCAGAAGAGCGCCGGCTCGCAGGGCTTCGTGAGGAAGCGAAAGAGGCTGCCACGGTTCACCTGACCGACCGCTGATTCGAGGTGGCCCTGTGCGGTGAGCATGACGCGGCTCGTCTCGGGATAGCGCTCCGCGACTTCGCCCAAGAGCTCCTCACCGCTGTCCCCCGGAAGCCCGTCGCTGGCGACGATGACGGCGAAGGGCCCCTCCTTCTCGAGCCGCTCAAGGCCCTCGTCCCGGCTGCTGACGATGACGAGATCAAAGGACGGCGCACCGTCCTCACAGGGGGCACTGGAGACGAGGGGGTCGTCGTCGACGAGCAAGACGCGGGCTTTGGCGGGGCAAATCATGGAAGCTCTGGCGGTGATCTGGAACGGAGCGGTGGCCCCCCTCCTGGGAGGCATGGCCCCATCTGCTGCCGCCGCTATCGTCAGGGATAACCCCTACCCCTTAGCCGGATCTCGATCTCCTCCTCGCGAGCGCGTCTCTATTCCGCACTCACCTCGCTGGAGATCGACCCGTGGCCCCGCGACGGAGGGGCCACAAGCATCCGCGAGACCTGCGGATCAGCGGCCCGCGTTGTCCAGGAGCGCATTCGTCATGCCCATCCCGCTCAGGGCCGCCCACTGGAGGAGGCCGAGGAGGGCGCCGCCCAGGACACAGCCGGCGAGATGGGCACGGCGCACTCCGACCGGAGCCCGCCGGCTCCTGAGAAACAGACCCACCAGCGTCACCGCGAACCCGAAGTGAATGAGGGTCATGAGCACCATGAGCGCCGTCCCGGGGGTCCGATCCACCGAGACGGCCTCCACTCGTGGAAATTTGATGGTCAAGAGCCCGTAGATGGACATGACCCGAACGAGCACCGCATACACAAGGAGCCCGAGCAGGGGACCTGGAATGATCGGAGCGAGTTGAGGCTGATGGGCGCCGAGCTTCATGATCCGAGTCTACAGCAGCCCCCTTGAGCGCCTTGCTGGCCCGCTTGCACCTCCCACTATGATCACCTTGAAGGCCCGCAGCGACGACCCCTTCCCCGAAGCCACCATGCCCCTCGCCCGCCCCGCCTCACCGAGTGAGCGCATCGAGTTCCTCGACGTCCTCCGCGGCGTGGCTCTCTTCGGCATCCTCCTGGTGAACTTACCGTTCCTCGGGCTTCCATTGTCAGAAGCCGGAGAGTCACCGAGCCTGTGGGGCCCTGGCGGTTCTGGCGCGTGGACGGCGGCTCTGGTACGGGGCCTGGCTGAGAACAAGTTCATGGGGCTGTTCTCGCTGCTCTTTGGCATGGGCCTCGCGTTGCAGGTGGACCGAGCTGAGGCGCGGGGCGTGAACCCCAAGTCCTTCTATCCGAGGCGCCTCGCCGTGCTCGCCGCGTTCGGCGTCCTCAACGGGGTCTTCATCTTCTTCGGCGACATCCTCCTTCCCTACGCCATCGCGGGGACCGTGCTGTTCCTACTCCGGCGCAGCTCTCCCCGGACCATGCTCTGGATCGCTGGCGCCTTCCTGGCCATCGGGGTCACCCTCTCGGTGATGTTCGAGGGCATCTACGTCGACGGGTCCAGCGGCGGCGATGGCGAGCGCGCCCTGGACCAGGCTCTCGCCTCGGGGACGTTCATCGAGGGCTCTGCCGCGCGCGGGAAGATCTATGTCATGTGGCTCTTCCTCTCGTCGGTCATCGCCTTCAACTGGCGGATCATGGCGCTCTTCCTGGTGGGCGCGGCCCTCCTCCGGCGTGGCTGGGCCGAGCCGAGCGCCCGGGAACTCCACCGACGCCTCGCCGTGGGCGGACTGGCACTCGGGCTCACCATGGAGGGCATCTCCATGCTCCTGCACGGGCGGGAGGGCGCCACCGTCGGACTGCGCGTCCTGGATGTACTCATGCACCAGCTCGGTGGGCTCTCCCTCTCTGCTGGCTACGCCGGCCTCGTCGCGGTGTGGTGCGCGAGCTCGATGGCCGGGTGGCTCCGCCGCTGCGTCGCCTCCACAGGACGCATGGCCCTGACCAACTACCTGGGCCAGAACGTCGTGGCTGGGCTGATCTTCTACGGACACGGCGCCGGGCGCCTGGGGGACTTCTCTCGTCCCGAACTGGTGGGCCTCGCCGTGGCGATCTTCACCGCGCAGGTGCTCTTCAGCTCCCTCTGGATGGCCCGGGCGCGGGGAGGGCCGCTCGAGCTCCTCTGGCGCCGGCTCACCTATGGCGGCCGGGGACCCGGGACCGCTGGCGGCGACTCCTGACGGTCGCCCGCTGGAGCCGCAGGGTCCACGCCGCTCGCCGCGGGAGATTTGACGCGTGCCGGCAGGGATCTGGCCCCTCGGAGTGCAGGATCGATTCCCAGTGGCGCCCCGGGCCACCCACCAAGCTCATGGATCAACTCTGGATACACGCGCTCTTCTGGGGTGCCGTCTCGGGCGGCGCTCTGGTCCTCGGTGCCGCGATCGGTTTCCTCGTGCGCGTCCCGAAGTTCGTGGTCGCTGCCGTCATGGCGTTCGGCAGCGGGGTGCTCATCTCGGCCCTCGCGTTTGAATTGATGGAGGAGGCGTTCCTGGAGGCCGGCCCCAGCGCCGCCGCGGTGGGCTTCCTCCTTGGCGCCGCCCTGTACACCGGCGCCAACGCGCTGCTGGCCTCGCGAGGCGCGAGCCAGCGCAAGCGGTCGGGGGGCCACCAACCCAGCGAAGAGGAACAGTCGGGGAGCGGAGCGGCCATCGCCGTCGGCGCCCTGCTCGACGGCATCCCCGAGTCCATCGCCATCGGCCTCAGCATCCTCCATGGCGGAGCCGTGAGCGTGGCGACGGTGGTCGCGATCTTCCTCTCGAACCTCCCCGAGGGCCTCTCGAGCTCGGATGGCATGAGGCGCTCAGGGCGCTCGGCTGGCTATGTCTTCGGCGTGTGGTCGACCATCGCGGTCGTTTGCGGCGCCTCGTCCCTGGTGGGCTATCTCGCCTTCGACGGCGTGCCCCCCGCAGTGGTCGCCGCGACCACCGCCCTCGCGGCGGGCGCCATGCTCACCATGATCGTGGACACGATGATCCCCGAAGCCGTGGAGGGCACCGGAAGCCAGGCCGGGATCTACGCGGCCCTCGGCTTCCTCTTCTCCTTCGCCCTGAGCCACACCACGGGCTGACTCCCAGCGCCCCTGAAGTGCGCACGCCCCCCTGCGGGCCAGGAGCCGCAGGGGGGCGCGCGATCAGCAAGGCCGGGGCGGCCGGCCCATCACTGGAACTGGATCTGCAGGGCGTTCGTCATGTTGGAGACGGGTCCCGAGGCGCTGCCGTCGCGATGCCAGAACTGAAAGTACCAGGTGTCTCCCGGCTGCACCGCCATGGGCCCGGTCGGGCGTGGCATCTGGTCGAGGTCGATCCCGAGGGAGACCTGCCCGAGGAGCCCGCTGTTCTGCACCTGACCCGGACCGATGTAGCGCCCGATATCTCCGAGCACACAGAGGTTGCCTTGGCTCCCCGCGGGGTTGGGGAGGTACCCGGGCGTCATGGAGGTCAGGAAGTAGCCGAACTGATTGGGCGGCAAGGCCGAGCAGAAGAGGAGCACGTCGTTTTCGACCGTCACGATCGATCCGCTGGCGGCGATCTGCCCGGGCCCACCGGTGGAGTTCGGGTTGCCCGGAGAGCAGTAGTTCTGGCCGAGGTAGTAGGGCCGGTAGCCGAAGTTCTGGTCCCCCAACTGCTCACCGCACTCAACCGTGAACGCGCAGGCGCCGGGGGTGTTGACGCCATCCGGGTCGAAGGTCGGCGTCGCCCCAAAGGGCAGGCCAGAGGGGACGATCGACAGGGCATAGTCTCCACCCACGAGGTTCAGGAAGGCAAAGCGGCCGTCCCCATCCGTGGTCTGCTCCCCGATCAGGCTGCCGCTTTGGTCGTCGACGAGCCGGACTCGCACGCCTTCGAGGCCGTACTCGAGGTTGTCGATCCCGTCTCCGTTCTCGTCCGCCCACAACCGTCCGGAGACCTCACTCTTGCGGGTGAACTCCCACTGGTCGGTCGCAAACTCCGCCGGGAGGCCGTTCAGGCTCACCAGGGCGAAGACCACGTTCACCAGCTGGCCGTTGCCCCCCGCGCTGGTGGGAGTGGGGTCCCAGACCCCGTTGCCCCCGGTGTGGAAGCTGTTGTCGTCCACGAACTCCGAGATCGGAATGGACACCTTTTGCCAGCCAGCACCGCTGACGATCGCGGTTCCGGTGGGCGCGATGTGTAGCCCGTACTGGAACTCGTCATCCGCGCCATCAGGGGTGGAAGGGATGACATCGTCGCCGTTGTCGTCGTCCTGAAGGTTGATCTCGATCACGAGGTCGACGCTGGCCTCAGGCTTGATCCAGAACTCGAAGTGGGTCGCGTTCGAGAGGTCCAGGGGGAAGCTGCGGCCGAAGCCGCCGAGGAAGCCGGGCGCGTTGAACAGGTTGCCCCAGTTCGCCTCGAGGGCCTGATTCCCGGGTACGGGCGGGTGGTCACCCGTCAGGTTCGTCACCTGGCCACCGGCAGAGGGGCCGCCGAACGTGAAGTACTCCGAGGCGGGGTCGGCGAGCTCCATGTCGTCGAAGACCTGGGCGCACGCGTTGGGGTTGGAGACCCCCTCCTGGAAGACGCGGACGTAGTCGACCTCGAACGTGGAGGGAAACTGGGTCGAACCGTTCGGCGGCCCGGGCCAGTTCCCGCCTACCGCGAGGTTGAGCAGCATGTGGAACCGCTGATTGAACGGCGCCGGGTACGCGCCGCCGGAGCTCCACCAGGAGTTCTTCGTGGAGTACAGCTGGCCGTCGAGGTACCAGCGCATCTCGAACTCATCCCACTCCAGTGCGTATTCATGGAAGTCATCCACGAGGTTGCCGAAGGGGACCGTGCGCGACCCGCCGGAGAAGGTGTTCGCAGGCCACTCATCGCCGTAGTGGATCGTGCCGTGGGCCGTACGGGTGTCGTTCCCGACGTACTCCATCACATCGATCTCACCGCTCGCCGCCCAGCCGCCGAACACGAAGTCCGTCGGGAGCATCCAGAAGGCAGGCCAGAACCCCTGACCCGCGGGCATCTTCGCACGCATCTCGAAGCGCCCGTAGGTGAAGTCGGCCTTGTTCGCCGTCCGCAGCCGCGCCGAGGTGTACGCCGCGCCGCCGAAGTTCTGCCGGAGCGCGGTGATCTTGAGCGTGCCGTTGGAGACGGTGGCGTTCTCCGCCCGGTAGTACTGCAGCTCGTTGTTTCCCCAACCACAGTTCGGGCACCCGTTGCCGGTCATCGGCTCCCACTTCGTGAGATCGAGGGTGTTGCCGTCGAACTGATCCTCCCAGACCAGTTGGTACTGGGCCGAGGCGAGACCCGGCACTGCGGCGGCGATGGTGGCCAAGGCGAGATGGAGAAGACGGGGCGTGGTCATACTGAAAGGGTACCCGTGACGGCACGCGCGTGAAGGGTCGAGGTTCAACTAGCGACAGCCTGTCGCAGCCCCGCCCCCGCCCGTCGCAACCCCGCCCCCGTATGGCCGAAGCTGAGACATCGAGGGGCCCGCCACCCCACGCTGAACCTGCCACTTGTGTCCAAACACCAAGCCTCGATTGGCGCGCAGGCAGCGACGGATGCCACGGCCCGGACCGGAGACTCCGGTCCGGCGACCGTCTGGGCATCGCCGAGGAGACGACGACCCGCCGGTCCCCCTTCAGGCGCGACCGCGAGGGCGATCAGCCCAAGGAAGCTCCATAGACCTGGGCGGAGTTCATCCCAGGGAGGCGCGCCGCGCGTCAGCCCTCGTCGGACTCGTCCTCTGCAGGCGGTACGTACTGATTGGTCGGCGGGCCCGCCCCGGGGTCCAGGGGGATCGCGACGCCCCTGGCGCGGAGCGCCAGGATGCCCGGGTGTTCAGCGCCATAGCGCAAGGCGCGGAACATGGCGGTAGGCCACTCCTTGAGGTCCTGCTCGGTACCCTCGGGCGCAGTGAAGGGGCTGCGCCAGTCCCACACAATCTCGCCGTCGGGCGCGACCTCGAAGACGCGGCCGGGGGCGCCACTGCACACCATGGTGTTGCCGTTGGGCAGGCGCTGAACGCCCGAGATGAAGGGAGAGTAGAAGCTCTCGGGCTCGCTCGCGGCCCAGTCCCACTGGGGCTCGTTGGGCCCGAAGGGCTGCCCCTCCTCCCGCGGGTAGCGGCCCGACTCGTCCCGGGGCGCCCACCACTCCACCACGGTGGACCACTTGCGCTCCCGGTTGCCGTTGTTGAAGACGATCAGGTTCCCCGCCCCGAGGTACCCCTCCGGGATCCACTGGACGTTGTGCTGGCCGAGCAGCGGCCGGTCCGCGTGGGCCCCCATGCCGTACGCGAAGGGGTTCCCCCAGCGGTAGAGCAGGTCGCCCTCGGCCCCCTTGGCCTCCTCTCGGGAAATCGAGTGGTCGATGATCCAGATCTCGTCAAAGCGACGGACGCTGATGGCGATCTGGTCCAGCTCGGCGTTGTAGGCCACGGCGTTGGTGTGCATCCAGTCCGCGCCCTTGACCCGCGCCTTGCGCGCGGCGTCCGCGGGATCCTCCTTGTCATCCTCGTCCCCGTCGTCGTCCGGCTTGGGGTCGTCCGGCTTGGGGTCGTCGTCCCCCCCATCGTCTCCACCGCCCGCGTAGCCGATGGCGGCCATCTGCTTGGCGGCCTCCTCCTGCTCCTCCTCGCTCGGCGGATCGGGGTCGAAGTCCCCGTTGATGTCGATCTTGTGGGGCACCTCGGAGGGGTCCTTCACGTAGCCGGCGAGGTCCTCGTCGTAGCTCTGCACCACGTGGTCCATGGCGTGCCAGGACCAGACGATCTCGCCGCCCTCCGGGCGTGTGGGCTTCACCTCGTACACGGCGCCCCCCCACCACTCGTCGCCCTCGAGCAGCTCGGGGTCGCGGCCGGCGGCGAGGGCGTCCTCCCGGGTCATCCGGTCCCAGGCCACGAACAGGAGGTTGCCGTTCGGCAGCTCCTCGACGTCGTGGTGCTGAGAGCCGTGCTCGCCGTTCCAGTCGAACGTCCACAGGATCTCCCCGTCGTGGCCCAGCTCGAGGACCTTGCCGCCGTGGCCGCCGGCGTCCTGGAAGTAGGGGTCGTCACCGTAGCGCTGGCAGGCGAGGACGGTCCCGCGCTCGGTCAGGTAGCACGAGTCGCCGGGCTTCAGGGGCGTGTCCCAGTGGTGCACCTCCTCACCGGCCATGTCCGCCAGGATCACGCGACGCGAGTCGAGGGGCGCGAACAGGGTGAAGCCCGGATAGGGGCCCGTGTTTTCGAACCCCTCACGGGGAGGCATCTCCACCATGGCGCTGGGGGCAGAGGACTCGGAGCAGGACGCAGCGAGCGCCAGGCCGAGGACGGTGAGCGCGGCGGGAGCGTTGGGGCGGTTCATGGTCGCCAACCTAGCGCAACGGATGCCCCGGGGATCGACCCCTCCGCCGCATCCTGCTGGCATCGGCCTGCTCCCCGCCTGCGGGCCTCTGGCGCTGTCCCGCCACCGCCCCGGGCCGCCAGGGACCAGGGACCAGGGCGCGGCCAGCGAGCTCCTAGCGCGCAGCCCTGGCGGCCTCGTAGCGGGTCAGGAGCGATGGAGCCTGCGGCCTCATGGGCCCCGCCGGGCCCTTCGACCTCGCCTTCGCTGGCTCCTCCTCGGCCGACCACCGGATGCCCTCGAAGCTCGGCGCCACCTGGTCAGCGCGGGCCCCGAGCACCTCCTGCGGCCCGAGAGCCCCGGGTGCCTGAAGGCCCAGAGTGGCGAGCAGGAGGAGAGAGTCGATCCGGAGGGTCATGGGCGGTCCATGGCGGGGACGTGCGGAGCGGGACTTCAACCCTACCCACGCGCAAGCCCATGCCTACCGAGCCGGATGGCGAAAGGCTCCCCGGCCGCTCCCCAGGCTCAGCGCCCCTCGCCCGAGGTGTCCACGCCCGCGGCCTGGGGCTCGGCCAGCTCGGACTCGCCTGCGAGGGCGTGGTCCACCGACCCGAGCGTGTCGAGGTGCATCATCTTCTTCACGAGCGGGGAGAGCCCGATCAGCACGCCCCCGGCGATGACCGCGGTCCAGCCGATCGTCGTGTAGACATCGGTGACGTTGGTGACGTAGCTGATGGCCTCCGGGCTCCCGGGCAACATCTCCTTGCTCCCGCCCTCGAGCGAATCCGACCCCGAGGCCGCCGCGATCTTGCCCGCCACGAAGTTGCCCGTGGCCGAGGCGAAGAACCAGGTGCCCATCACGATGGACGCCAGGTGCGCGGGCGCAAGACGGTTCATGGCGCTGAGCCCCACCGGCGAGAGGCACAGCTCGCCCGTCGTGTGCAGGAGGTAGATCAGCAGGATGTAGATCACCGGGATCAGCCCGCCGAGCTCTCCCGCCTGCGCACCGTGGACGAGCACGAGGAAGCCGGCGCCCAGCTGGATCATCGCCAGGCCGAACTTCGCCGGCGCCGAGGGCTCGATACCCCGGCGGCCCATGAGGGTCCAGATCGAGGCGAACACCGGGGCGAGGAGGATGATGTAGATCGCGTTGATGGACTGGAACATCGACGCGGGGACCTCTGTTCCCGCGAGGCTCCGATCCACCATGCGGTCCGTGAGCAAGGTCAGGGAGCTGCCCGCCTGCTCGAAGAGCGCCCAGAAGAGGATCGAGCCCACCATCAGGAAGGTCGCCGCGAAGATCCGGTCCCTGGACGGGCTCCGGAAGGTGACCACCTGCTGGAGGGTGGAGCCCACGGCCATCAGGCCGCCCACGCCCATCAGGCCGCTGAGCGCGGAGTTGGGGAGCGCGACGGGCGCGTACTGGAGAAGGTAGCCGAGCACGGCGATCACGCTGCCCGCGATGTAGACCTTCAGCGGCCCCTTGGGCGCGCGGTCGACGGAGCCGTGCGCGAGCTGGAACGTCGCGATCCCGAGGACGAACAGGATCAACGCCAGGCCGACGCCCCAGAGCAGGGCCCCGACCACGTCCTGGTTCTGGATGAGGTACCAGCAGACCCCCACGGCCGCCACGCCGACCGCGTAGAGGACCCACTCGAAGGGGAGGCCCAGGGTCCGGTCCTTGAGCCGGGCCTCCGAAGGCGCCTCGCCGCGGCCCATGAGGAGCGGCTTCCCCCAGATGAAGACCAGCAACCCGAGCAGCATGCCGAAGCCAGCGGCGCCGAAGCCGTAGCTCCAGCCGTACTTCTCGCCGAGCCACCCACAGAGGAGCGCGCCGCCCGCGGCGCCCAGGTTGATCCCCATGTAGAAGATCGTGTACGCGCCGTCCCGGCGGATGTCCTTGAGCGGATAGAGCTGTCCGACGATCACGGAGATGTTCGCCTTGAGGAAGCCAGAGCCCACGATGATGAAGGCCAGGGCGAGCCAGAAGACACTCAGCGCCGCCGAGTCCGTGCCTCCATCTCCCTCGAAGCCCATCAAGAAGTGGCCGAAGGTGAGCAGGACCGCGCCGAAGAGGACCGCCTTGCGCTGGCCGAGGTAGCGATCCGCGAGGTAGCCGCCCAGCACGGGCGTGATGTACACGAGCGCCGTGTAGGCGCCGTAGATCACCCCCGCATCGCCGTCCGAGAACAGCCAGTGCTTGGTCAGGTAGAACATCAGCAGCGCCCGCATCCCGTAGTACGAGAAGCGCTCCCACATCTCCGCGAAGAACAGGATGGCGAGCCCCATGGGGTGCCCGAAGAACCTCCGGTCCGAGATGTCGGGGAGGTCGGAGGCCGGAGCAGTGGAGTCAGCTGAGGATGTCATCGATGGTGACCTTGGATCTTCAGGTCGGCTCGGAGACTTGCGCGGACCGCAGAGTGGGCTCTGCGTTGGACCGCTGGAGCCGGCGCCGCGGCGCTGGCTCCTCTGAGCAGGGAAGGGAGACTGGGGTGAGGACCGTACAGACCACCGATCGGCCCGAATAGGGACGGCTCCTCAATCAACCGGCAAGCGGCACTCCGGACGAGGAGAGCCCGGTAGCGCGACGACGAAGGCGCACCCCCAAGGACTCGCCCCAGCCCCATCAGCGGCCACCGCTTGAGCGGCGTCTCTCATCGGGCACCAGCCGCTCCTGGACTCCCAAGCGCGTCACCACCGACCCCAGGGCCGCCCCGAGGACCAAGGGCTTTCCCCCGCCCATGTCTCTCATCGGAGCGGTCCGCGTCTCTCTTCGAAGCCACCGACAGGCAAAGAGAGACGCATCCAGCACGCCGCTGAGCCCGGCATAGGTTTCAGACAGACGCTAGGGCAGGGGGCCGTCACCCCACCTCTTTGCCAACCAGCGATCGTGACAGACCAGACCAACCAGCCCCCGAGCCCCATCAACCACGGGGCCCGCAACGGCTCCTTTGGCCCCCACCGCACCCCCTCCGCCAGCCTCGCTGTCCAGCGAGCTCAGACTTCGTGTTCCCCAAGAACTCCCTGCGTCAAGACCCTCCGGGGCGCCATGCACGGCGACAACGGTCCATCCGACCGTTGCTCGCCGCGGGATTTCTCCTGGCCTCTACCCAGCTGGCCGCTGCGCAGACCACCTTCGGCCCGCGGCTCGTCCTCGACCCCACGATGGACAGCGCGTACGACACCGTGGCCGTGGACCTCAACGGCGACGGGCGGTTGGACATCGCCGCCGTCTCGCAAAGGGACGACCAGGTCGCCTGGTTCGAGAACCTCGGTAACGGCTTCTTCGGGAAGCGGATCGACATCACCTCAACCCTGGATCGGCCGGTCTGCATCGAGGCCGCCGACCTCGACGCCGATGGTGACATGGACCTGCTGGTCGCCTCGCAGGGCGACAATCGAATCACCTGGCTCCCCAACCTGGGATCCGGCGCCTTCTCCTTCCCCCGGACCGTCTCCACCACGTCGCTCGGCGCCAGATCCGCCTGCGCAGCAGACCTCGACAATGACGGCGACCTCGACATCCTCGCTGCGTCCCAAGACAACGACACCATCGCGTGGTTCGAGAACCTCGGCTCCGCGAACTTCGCGCCCCGCCCCCCCATCTGGACAAGCTCGGACTTCGTGCAGTCTGTCCAAGCTGGCGACCTCGACGGCGACGGTGACCTCGACATCCTCGCCACCTCTGACCCAAACCGCATCGAGTGGTTCGCCAACCTTGGAGGCGGTACCTTCTCGTCACCCCAGGTCGTCACCCAGCTCGCCTTCCTCCCCGAGGCCGTCCGGGCGGCCGACGTGGATGGCGACGGGGACCTTGATGTCTTGTCTGCCTCTCTGGGTGACGACAAGATCGCCTGGTACGAGAACACTGGCGGGGTCTTTGGCCCACAGAACGTCATCTCGACCAACGCGGACCTCGCCGAGTCCGTGGAGACCGCAGACGTGGACGGAGACGGCCACCTCGACGTCCTCTCTGTCTCCGCCCTCGACGACAAGCTCGCTTGGTACCGGAACGACGGCGCCTCAAGCTTCGGTCCGGAGCGCATCATCTCCGTCGCGGCGGACTACCCCGTCGCCATCGGCCTCGGCGACCTCGACGGCGACCTCGATACGGACATCATCTCGGCCTCCATCGGTGATGACACGGTCGGGTGGTTTGAGAACCTCACGCCGTTCCCCGACTGCAACGGCAACGGCATCAACGACCTCGTGGAGATCGCCGAGGGAGATGAGGATGACTGCAACGCTAACCTGATCCCCGACAGCTGCGAGATCACTGGCGGGACGGCTTTTGACTGCAACGGCAACGGCATCCTCGATCAGTGCGACATCGCCAACGGATCCTCGGTGGACTGCAACGCCAATGGCATCCCAGACGAGTGTGATATCGCGGCCGGCACCTCCCTCGACTGCAACAACAACCTCACCCCAGACGGGTGCGAGATCGCCGCCGGCCTCGAGCTAGACTGCAACGGGAACAGCGTCCCCGATAGCTGCGAAATCGCGAACGGCGCCGAGCAAGACTGCAACGGGAATGGCATCCCAGACAGCTGCGACCTGGCCAGTGGTAGCGAGCAAGACTGCAACGCCAACGGGGTCCTCGATAGCTGCGAAGTGGCATCAGGGGCAGCCTTCGACTGCGACCGCAACGGCGTCTTGGACGAGTGTGACATCGCAGCTGGGAATGCTCCCGACTGCAACGGCAATGGTGTGCCCGACGTCTGCGACGTAGCCTCCGGCACGTCACCTGACTGCAACAACAACCTCGTCCCCGACGAGTGCGAGATCGCTTCGGGCGCCGCCTCTGACTGCAACAACAACGGGACCCTCGACAGCTGCGAGTTCGCCGCCGGGACCGCGCTCGACTGCAACGCCAATGGCGTCCCCGACGAGTGCGACATCGCCGAAGAGACCTCTCCGGACTGCAACGCCAACGGCATCCCCGACGAGTGCGAGATCGCCAACGGCAGCGAGCAGGACTGCAACGGCAACGGCGTCCTGGACAGCTGCGAGCTGGCGTCAGGGTCCGCGACGGACTGCAACGCCAACGGGATCCTCGACGAATGCGACATCGCCGCAGGCTCGTCGCTCGACTGTAACTCCAACGGGACCCCCGACGAGTGCGAGATCGCCAACGGGTCGGCGGCAGACTGCAACGCAAACGGCGTCCCTGACCTCTGCGAGATCGCCGCCGGGGTAGAGGCGGACTGCAACGGCAACGGGGTCCCCGACGAGTGCGACATCGCCGCGGGCACTTCCCTCGACTGCAACGCCAACCTGGTCCCTGACGAGTGTGAGATCGCCACCGGGTCCTCCACCGACTGCAACGCGAACGGCGTCCCGGACGAGTGCGAGATCGCCAACGGCTCAGAGGCAGACTGTGACGCCAACGGGATCCTGGACAGCTGCGAGCTCGCCTCCGGCTCAGCCTTCGACTGCAACAACAATGGCATCTTGGACAGGTGCGACATCGCCGCAGGCACCTCCTCCGACTGCAACGCCAACGGCCTCCCGGACGAGTGCGAGGTCGCCAACGGCAGCCAGCAGGACTGCAACGCCAACGGGATCCTCGACAGCTGCGAGCTCGCCGCCGGCACGGCCTTCGACTGCAACCTCAACGGCGTCCTCGACAGCTACGACATCGCCGCGGGCACCTCCGCCGACTGCAACGGAAACGGTTCCCCGGACGAGTGCGACATCGCCAGCGGCGCCGAGCTGGACTGCAACGCCAACGGCGTCCCGGACACCTGTGAGCTCTCGAGCGGCGTCCTCGCGGACTGCAACACGAACGGCTCCCCGGACGAGTGCGACATCGCTTCGGGAGCCTCCCTGGACTGCAACAACAACCAGATCCCCGACGAGTGTGAGATCGCCAACGGGACCGAGCAAGACTGCAACGCCAACGGGATCCTCGACAGCTGCGAGATCGCCGCCGGCACGGCCTTCGACTGCAACCTCAACGGCGTCCTCGACAGCTGCGATATCGCCGCGGGCACCTCCGCTGACTGCAACGCCAACGGCCTCCCGGACGAGTGCGAGATCGCCAACGGCAGCGAGCAGGACTGCAACGCCGACGGCGTGCTCGACAGCTGCGAGATCGCGGCGGGGACGGCGTTCGACTGCGACCGAAACGGCGTCCTGGATGAGTGCGATATCGCGGCCGGCACCTCCGCTGACTGCAACGCGAACGGAATCCCCGACAGCTGCGAGATCGCCAGCGGCGCGGAGCAAGACTGCAACACCAACGGCGTCCTCGACAGCTGCGAGCTCAACGCAGGGGCTGCGTTTGACTGCAACGGCAACGGCCTCCTCGACCAATGCGACATCACGGCGGGCACCTCTTCCGACTGCAACGCCAACGGCATCCCGGACGAGTGTGAGATCGCAAGCGGCCTCGAGCAGGACTGCAACACCAACGGCATCCTCGACAGCTGCGAGATCGCAACCGGCATCAAGGCCGACTGCAACGGAAACGGCGTCCCCGACGAGTGCGATATCACGCTGGGCACGTCCCTCGACTGCAACAGCAACCTCGTCCCGGACGAGTGCGAGATCGCGACCGGAGCAGAGCAAGACTGCAATGCGAACGGCGTCCTCGACAGCTGTGAGCTCGCTTCAGGGACGGCCTTCGACTGCGACGGCAACGGCGTCCTCGACCAATGCGATATCGCGGCGGGTACCTCCGACGACTGCAACGCCAACGGAGTCCCCGATGAGTGTGAGATCGTCAATGGGACCGAGCAGGACTGCGACGGCAACGGCGTCCTCGACAGCTGCGAGCTCGCCGCGGGGACCGCGCTCGACTGCAACGCCAACGGGATCCTCGACCGGTGCGATATTGCGTCGGGCACCTCGTCGGATTGCAACAGCAACGGTGTCCCCGACGAGTGCGAGATCGCGAACGGCAGTGAGACCGACTGCAACGTCAACGGAGTCCTGGATAGCTGTGAGCTCACGGCGGGGACCGCGCTCGACTGCAACAGTAACGGCGTCCTCGACCTGTGCGATATCGCCGCCGGCACCTCCCTGGACTGCAACGTCAACGGCATCCCCGATGAGTGTGAGATCGCCAATGGGACCGAGCAGGACTGCAACGGCGACGGGGTGCTCGACAGCTGCGAGCTGGCCGCAGGGACCGCCTTCGACTGCAATGGCGATGGCGTCCTTGACCAGTGCGACATTGCCGCAGGCACCTCCCTGGACTGCAACGGCAACGGCCTCCCCGACGAGTGCGAGATCGCCAACGGGGCCGAGCAGGACTGCAACGCCAACGGAATCCTCGACAGCTGTGAACTCGCTGCGGGGACGGCCCTCGACTGCAACAGCAACGGCGTCCTCGACCAGTGCGACATCGCCGCCGGCACCTCCCTGGACTGCAACGTCAACGGCAT
>JAQWJQ010000185.1 GCA_029248265.1 Planctomycetota bacterium | reverse complement strand
CGACGCTCCTGGAGCGCTTGGGGTCACCATCCAGGATGAGCGAGGGTCTCGGGTCGTCGTCGACGATCAGTTGATTCAGGAGCTCCGGCTCCGCTCGGGAGAGGGGGTCTAGATCCGCACGTTCCTGGAGCGCGAGGAGCTCGAGGGAGGGCGTCTCCTCCCGACCTCGGAGACCCGGGTGAACCTGGACGCGGAGGGTGAGATCGTCTCGTCCGCGACGGTGCTTCGGGCGTATCAGCAAGTCGGCGAGGTGTTCCTGCCCAAGCGGTTTCAGGAGCTGCAGGTCGGGGCGGATGCGACCTCCAGGCGGGAGCTGCGCTTCGGCGTGCTCGAGGTCATCAGGTGAAGCTCCCGCTTCGGTCGGCGGGCCTTCTCGCCGCGGCGACCCTCGCCGTGGGGGCCGCGTGGCCCCAGGCCAGCCGCGCGGACCGTGTCCGCTTTGACCGGGAAGGGGTGCTCGGGACCTCGAGCTCGATCGTCCTCGACGTGCCTGGTCCCCTCGCAGCCGGGGTGGAGGCCTCCACCTACGCGGAGGTGGAGCGGCTGAGGAAGATCCTCGATGCCTACGATCCCAAGAGCGAGCTGCGGACCATCCCAGCGGGGCGCCCCACCCCGTGCTCGGCTGAGCTCAGAGAGGTCCTCAAGTCTGCGCGCGCGTGGCGCATCGAGAGCGGCGGCGCCTTCGACCCGGGGGTGGGCCTCCTGGATGAACTCTGGCGCGATGCCGAGCGGACCGGATCGCGGCCTTCAGATCACGTCCTCGAGGAGACGATCCGCACCATGCGCGCGAGCCGTTGGCGAGTGGAGGGGGACCTCGTCCAGAGGGGCGAATCGGCCATCAGCCTCGACGGGTTGGCGAAGGGTCTGATCCTTGACCGAGCAGCGGCCGTGGCGCTGGAGGCCGGAGCGCAGGCTGTGGTCCTGGAGATCGGGGGAGATGTGATCGTGCGGGGCCGGACGGCGAGGGTTCCGATCGCCGCCCCGGGCCGTTCCGCAGACAACGCTCCCGTGCTGACGGTGGTGCCGCTTGCGGACCAGGCGCTCGCTACGAGCGGGAACAAGGCGCGCGGCTACGACGTCGCGGGTCGCCACATCGGCCACGTGCTGGACCCCAGGACAGGCCGGCCTGTCGAGCACCTCTTGCAAGCGAGCGTCATCGCGCCGAGGGCCGTTGACGCGGACGCCCTCGCCACCGCCTTGCTCGTGCTCCCGCCGGACACGGGCATGCCCCTGGTCACGGCCCGGGAGGGCTTCGAGTGTCTGCTGGTGGACCGCGAGGGCGCGATCCACCGCAGCCCGGGCTGGCCCCGATCGGCGGAGGGGCCCTCGCTGCCGCATGGCGCCTGGCCCGCCGCGAGCCATGTTCACCTGGACCTCGAATTCGCCCGGCCCCTCTCGGCAGGCAAGAAGCGTCGGTCGTACCGTCGGCCCTACGTGGCCGTGTGGGTGGAGTCTCAGGGGGGCGCGCCGGTCCGAACCCTCTGCCTTTGGATTCAGCGTGAGCGTTGGCTCAAGGACCTCCGGCGCTGGTACAGGCACCATCGGGCGGACCGGCCGCTCATTGACGCGGTGAGCCGCCCAACGCGCAAGCCGGGCCAGTACTCGTTGGTGTGGGACGGACTCGACGACGCGGGCGAACCGGTCTCCCACGGGGAGTACACGATCGTGATCGAGATGGCTCGGGAGCATGGGACATACCAGCTCGCGCGGGCTTCGTTCGACACCCGTGAGCGGGGCCTCGAGGTGCGCCTTGATCCCAACCCGGAGCTCCGCTCGGCGGCGCTTCGGATCGGGCCTGCCGCTCCAGTAGACCCGGACCAGACGCCCGCGCGCGACTCGGAGGACTGAGTTGCGGGCTGGCGACGGCAGCGGTGGGGGAGCCCCACGCCCGCGGGCGCGGACCGGCGTCCTGGTTCGACCCCTCCCCTGGCTGGCCCGCTACCTCCACACCTACGTCTCCCTCTTGGGCTTCGCTGCCCTCGTCTTCTTCTCCTTGACGGGCCTGACGCTGAACCACGCGGGGCTGCTCGAGGGGGCGACCGCCGAGAGCGAGTTGGAGGGGAAACTCCCGAACGACTGGGTCCAGGCCGGCTCCCCTGTGGATCGACTTGCGGTCGTGGAGTGGCTCCGGCGGGAGCTGGGGGTGAAGGGACACCTGGCCGAGCTCGAGGTCCTCGAGGGGGAGGTCTACCTGAGCTTCAAGGGCGCCGGTTATTCGGCGGACGTCGAGGTGGTCCGGGAGAGCGGCGGCGTCTCCGGCTACGAGGTGCGCATGGGGCTGATCGCCTTCATGAACGACCTCCACAAGGGCCGCGGCACGGGCTCTGCGTGGTCCTGGGCCATCGACGCCAGCGCCGTCCTCCTCACGCTCTCCGGGCTCACCGGCATCTGGCTCCTCTGGCACGTCAGGCGGCGCCGGGTCCGAGGGCTCCTGGTGGTGATCGCAGGCGCCGCCGCGCTGGCGCTCGTCGTCCTCATCGCGGAATGAACGCCTCGCTCAACGCCTGCTCAGCCGCTCGGTGCGGTGCCCCCGGGGTGCCTCGAGCCGGTGGCGAGCGGGGCGCGCGCCTGCGCCGATTCGCCCGGGGGACCGGAGGTGACAGAGCACGTGTTGCATCGGGCGGTCTCCGCTTCGACAATTGAGGCCCGTACCCACCCCCACCCCGTCGAGATCAGAAATTCATATGGCTCCCTCCCGTCCCACTCTCCTCTTCCTGCCGCTCATCGCTCTCCTCCCGGCCTGCACGGAGTCCTGGCCGCTCCTTGGTCCGCCCGAGGGCACCGCGCTCGAGATGGGTATGACCGACGGCTTCAGCGCGTCCCTGATTCTTGACGGCTTGAACAACCCGTCCGGGGTGAGCTTCTCTGACGGCGGGTCGCTGACGGTCTGCGACAGCGGCAACGGGAAGGTCATCCTCTTCGCTGCGGGTGAGCCCACGGACCACCTCACGGGCTTCCCCACGGAGTACTGGAAGGTCAACGCGGAGGCCGGCACCAAGGCCTTCGGGCTGGGGCCGCTCTCCGCCGTGTGGCTGGGAGACACCCTCGCGGTGACGAACGCGGGGGCGAAGGACGGGGAGGAGACGGTGCAGTTCTACAGCGCTGCTGGAAGCGCGAGCGACGTGGAGCAAACCAACGCGGTCGCGCAGACCACGGAGGAGAGCGCGGACAAGGGCGAGGGCAACCTCACGGGCATGTGTGCCGCTGGTGAGGACACGCTCTTCGTCTGTGGCCAGGGCTTTGACGGCAAGAGCTGGCTCCTGCGCGCGACGCGGTCGACCAAGGAGTTGGTCCCCTTCGCGTCCGCGGATGACGCTGGTGTCGCCGTGAACTCGCCGATGCAGGCCCGGATGTGGGACGACGACACGGTGCTGGTCCTCTACAGCGGCGCCGGTGGGAAAGAGGACGGCACCATCGTGGCGTGGAACACCGAGAGCGGGGCGCTGGAGGGCAGCTACACCCTGCCCGGGGTCAAGGACCCCATGGGTATGGACCGCATCCCTGGCACCAACGACCTCGCGGTGGTCGACAACAACTGGAGCCTCACCGAGGTGCTCCCGGGTTCACTGGTGCGCGTGAGCTTGCCGGAAGGCGACGCCACCGAGTGCGTCGTGACGCCGATCACGAGCGAGCTGCGCGGGCCAGTCTCCTGCTCGTTTGGCCCGGACGGGCGTCTGTACATTGCTCAGCTTGGCACCGAGTTTGATTCGGACAAGGGGCAGGTGATCGCCGTCTCAGGCTTCTGAGCGCAGGCCGCCGCTCGGGCGGCCTGAAGCTCCCCGCTGGCCGGGGCTGAGTCTTGTCCGAGGCCATGCGCCCCGCGGTTCGAGCCGCGGGGCGTCGAGCGACTCAGCGGGCCGCTGCACCTGAGTAGAGCTGAATCGTCGCGACGCCGGCAATGATCAAGCCCAGGCCGATCAGCGCCGGGAGGTCCAGCCTCTGGTCGTAGACGATCCAAGCGATCATCGTCACCAGCAGGATCCCGAGCCCGGACCAGACCGCGTAGGCGATCCCCACCGGGATGTCCCGAAGGCAGAGCGAGAGCATGTAGAACGCGACGGTGTACCCGAGTCCGACGACGAGGCTCGGGGTGAACCGGGTGAAGCCCTCGCTGGCCTTGAGTGCAGAGGTGGCGGTGACCTCCGCCACGATCGCGACGAAGAGGTAGAGGTAGCTCGGAGACATGGTTGATTCCTGCGTTGGGTCGATGGCCCCCGAGTGTGTCGGCGCCCCGCGCGCCCCCCTGGTGGTCAGTCGCGGCTCTCGCTGAGGACTCCGATCCCCAGGCCATCGAGCCGCTCGAGCAGCACGGGGAAGTCGGCCTCGCCACGCCGTAGAGCCGGGTCAGCGTCCGCCTCGGCGATACCCTCGTCCACCCAAGAGGTGAACCGGGGCTCCAACCCTTCGCGCTGCCCCTCCCAGATGAGGCGGATGTGCGGCTGTGTGTAGAAGCGCTGGACCATCCCGCGGAGCTCAGCGAGGTCCCGCGGCTGCGTGGTCGTGCTCCATTGCCCCCAATGCAGCCAGAACCAGTAGAGCGCGGAGCAATTCAGCTGGGTGGCCTCCTCTTCGGAGATCTCAAGGCGGCGGGAGACCTCCTTGATGAAGGCAGCACCCTGGCCGTATTGAAGGGACGTTCGCCGGAACTCCGGGTCGTGCATTGCCGAGAGGAAGAACTGCACCACCCCGTTGGATCGAGCCAGGCGGTTGGCGTCACTGGCGGCGATCTTCGCGTAGCGGACCTGCGCGGTGAGGTAGATGAGCGTCATCGCCACCGCGGCGCTCGAGATGAGCGTCCCAATCGCCGAGATTGCGTCCCAGTTGATAGACCTTCGCTTCATGGTGGGGCTGGGTGGTGCCGGTGTCGACGCCGGCGATCTTGGGGGGCAAGCTGGAGGCCCGCTCTCGCCGCTCCGGTCGTGGTCTGCGAGGGCGAACGGCAGGCGCCGAGTCTCCGTCAGGGCAGGGCAGGGCAGGGCAGGGCCGGGCGCAGCGCAATGTACTCGGGATCTCTCGAGTGGAGCAGCGGTCTTCCGCTCAGCCAGGCCAGCTGGCTCCGTGGTGGGGTCGATCGCGTCCGGCGGCAGGTGCGGCGCTCCAGGGGGGTAGCGTCCCCTCAGCCCGGCGGCCCTGAGCCCGGTGCCCCTCACCCTCAGTGCGAGCTCAACCCTGAAGCCGCTCGATGATCCCGAGCACCTTCTTGATCTGGAAGGAGAGCCGCTCCAGCTCGGAGGCGTACCACGCCGCTGTGAATTGGTAGAGCTTGACCCGCCCGATGTAATCGTCGTTCTGGCGAAGCTCGAGCAGCTTCGCTCCCGAGACTGGCCTGAGGTACGACGTGTCTGGCGCGGTCTCGCCTGGCCAACTGGTCTGGTTCGGGAAGCCCCACGGGCCGCCAAGAGAGACCTCGTATTGCCCCAGCATGCGCATGTACGACAGCATGTTGTTCACGTCCTCGCGGGTGTCGTCGGTGAGGTTCAAGATCGCCTCGAGCTCGTGGCGGAGCTCAGCGTCCTGGAGGATGCTGAAGGTGCCCGTGCTGATGACTGAGTTCGCCGTACCAAGTGAGGGGTCGAACGTACGCGGTCCGCAGAAGACGTAGGCCATCTCGGTCGCCTCCCGATCCGTCATGGCGAGGACCTCCTCCTCAGGGAGCGCCATGAAGTCGCCGAAGCGCTTGGCCTGGAGGAAGTGGTACTTGTAAACCTCATCGCAGGACCGGAGGTTCGATCGGCACTCGGACTCGAGCGAGACCATCGCCAGGTCAGCTTCGGTGGTCCGCTTTGACTCCTCCCAGAGGGCGTCGAGCGCGAAGGCGAGCATGATCGAGACGACGATCACGCTGCTCTCCTGCAGCATGGATCGGAAGCTGCGTCCGGGTTGTTTGTCCTGAGTCATTGCGTTCGGGGGCAGCGAGGGGCTCTGTGTTCGGGGCGGGTCCAGCTCACGCGCCGGGGGGAGTCCCGCCCGTGTGGGTGAAGGCCTTGCTGACGATCTTCCAGCCCTCATCGAAGCGGGCGAGTGAGAGCACGTCCGTGAAGTGCACGCTCCCCCAGAAGTTCCTCTCGTCGACGATGGCGACCGCGATGTCTCCGTGCTCTTCCAGCGAGCGGACGTTGGCTTCGAAGGTCCCGTCGACGTCTGCAGGTTGCGCCGCAGCCATGCCGATGAGATCCGCGATGGGCACGTCCACCCGCTGCCCACCCAGCGCTCCGAACATGCGGGCGTCTGGGTGAAAGGCGGCCTCGAGGGCGGCGACATCGCCGGAGCGGACCCCATCGATATAGAGCTGAACGGCTCCGGCGGGCGTGGTGGAGTGAGACATGGGTGAGTGCAGTGAGGGTGAGGCGGAGTTCGTGCCCTTCAGTCTGCCCTTGTAGTGGAGCGCCTGGGGCAGCTTTGGATTCGGTTCTCGCGGTGGCGGGAGGTCGGGCTCTCTATGCGAGCATCAGAGCCGGCCTCGTCCCACCGGTGATGATGGGCGCTGCGTGCCCCGGCGGCCCCGTGCGCGGGAGGCTCTCCGCGGGTGGTGCGCGCGGCGACGGCGCCTCACGGTCCGCGGTGGTGGGCTAGACTGGCCCCATGCGCTCCCATCCCGAGGGTCACGTCGCCGGATCACTCCTCGTCGGCTTGCTCGCTCTGGGCTGCTCTGCCCCTCCTGGACCTGTCCCTGCCGGGACCTCCCGACTGGACGTGGGAGTCGAGGCCGTGGAGGTCGAGATCTGGGGCCACGGGGAACCCTGGATCGTGTGCGTCGCAGGAGTCGGCGGCTCGCTGCACAGCTTTGATCCGATCCGCGAGGGGCTCGGCGCGCGGGGGACGGCCCTGCGTTACTCCCGGGCCGGGCACGACTCGAGCACCTACTCCCACGGGCCCAAGGACTTCGAGGCCATCCTCGAGGAGCTGGAGGGGGTGGTCGATGCAGCCGGCGTCCCCGATGGCTTTGTCCTGGTGGGGCACAGCTTTGGTGGGCTGATCACCCGAGCGTTCGCGACACGGCACCCGGAGAAGGTCGCCGGCCTCCTCTCGATCGACCCGACCTTTGAGGACTACCTCGAGGTGCTCGAGCCCCTCGTGCTCGGCGCGCGTCAGCTGGAGCGGGCCAGCTTCGAGGGGAGCGACGAGCAGGCCTTCGTCGACGAGTACGAGGCTCTCTTCGGAGTCTGGGACTCGCCGGAGCGTTGGTCGGAGTGGTTCTCCTATCCCGCCAGCGTGCCCCACATCGTCCTGACCTCGACCCGGATCGGCCGCCACCCGATGCGTGGCTCCGCCGAGGTCATGCAGGCCAGGCTCGAGGCACAGGCCCGCACCATCGCTCGCTCAAGCCTCGCCATCCAGATCCCCACCGCAGAGTCGGGGCACGGAGTGCACCACCAGGAGCCCGGCCTGACCCTCGAGGCCCTCGACCGCCTTCTCGAGTCTCTGGACCCCGCGCCCACGCGCTGACCCTGCCTCAGCGGCGGTCGCTGGGGGAGTCGCCCTGGTGGTCGCGGTCGCCCGCGGTGGCGGCGGGTCCGATCTCGGACTTCCGCAGCCGATCGTCCATCCAGCGGATGGCCTCTCGGTGGATGTCTGGGCCGAAGCCGTGGCCTGCAAGGTCGACTGGGCGGAAGGTGGTGGCGAGCCTCAACTCCTGGAGCCGGCGGTGAAGGCGCTCCGCCTGTGCGAAGGCGATCAGCCGGTCACGGCGGCCGTGCGCGGTGAAGAGGGGCACGGCGTGCTCTCTGGCCACGGCGTGCACGGGGCTCGCCGAGCGGGCAAGGTCGAGGAGCGCCGGCCACGCCCCGGTGGGGTCATCGGCGTGCTCGCGGATCGCGGCCATCGAGTGACCGTGGACCGCGACGCCGAGGACCATCGACTCCGGGGAGTCGGGTGCGTCGTGGTGGATGGCGGAGCCCGGCGGATCGGTCACGTCGGCATCCATCGCAAAGAGGTCGGTCGGACCGAAGAAGTTGACGCCGAGCGCCACCGCCGAGGAGGCGTCGGTGTGCTCGCCAACCGAGCCCGTGGTGCCCGGCGCGTCGTTGGTGAGGCTGAGGATTGCGGCGAGGTGCCCTCCCGCCGAGGCGCCCCACGCCACGAAGGCCGCGTCGTCCAGGTTCAGCTCCTCGGCGTGGACCCGGAGCCAACGGATGGCGGCCTTGGCGTCGTCGCGCTGCGCGGGCCAGTGCACGGGTTCGTCACCCCAGCGGCCCACCTCTCCGGTGAGGCGGTAGTCGATGCTGGCGACCGACCGCCCGCGACGGACGAGGTCGAGGACGGAGCCTGGGATGTCCTTGCGAGATCCGCCCCGCCAGGCGCCGCCGTGGATCCACAGGACCAGGGGGGTGGGCTCTGCGGATACGGCCTGGTAGAGGTCGAGCTGCAGCGGGCGCCCTCCGACCCTCGCGAAGGTGTGGGTGCGCGGTGCGAGGTCGTCCACCTGGGCGGAGGCCAGGGACGCGAGCAGGAAGAGCGAGAGGGAGGTGGCCGCGAGTCGCATGCCCCCATCCTAGTCCGGGGCCGCTCGAGGCTCAGGGCGCCCGGGCCGGTTCGAGTCCAAACGGAGGAGACGGACGCCATCGCCCGGGGGAGAGGGGAGGCGCTCGGAGCAGGTGGAGTGGACCGCATGCCTGCCAATGAAGCGGGGCGCGCCCGGGAGGTCCCCCGCGCCGCCCCCCCGCTTACGTCCAGAGTTC
>JAQWJQ010000164.1 GCA_029248265.1 Planctomycetota bacterium | reverse complement strand
GGGTGTTTCCTTGAGCCTTGATCTCCAGGGCGGTCATCCGGGGGTGCCAATCTCCCGCCCTGGTCTCAGGAGGGGGGGGCTCCTCCCTCCGGGGGGGCTTCATGGGGGGGGGCCTCACCGTGGCCATCTCGCCAGGCTGCGACCAGTTCGGTGGCCAGCTCGAGGTCCTCGTTCTTGATGATCACCTCCGTGGGGCCGAGCAGGCGTTGGGAGGCCCCGAACTCATCCATCAACTCGGAGCCACCGGTCCGCGCGGCGACGCCTTCGGACTCAAGGAGCCCCACGATCAGCTGGGCCTCGATGAACGAGTCCGCTCGGTATATCACTCGGAGGCCTGCCTTTCCCACGGTTCCATCCTCTGGTTCCGGGCTCCACGCTTCAAGCGCATGACCCCGTTTGGTTGGATAGCGGAGTGACGAACCGAACCAGCGAGAGCATCTCGGCGGGCGCCAAGTCAGCGCTCCCCCGACTCCCCCGGAAGATCCACATGCTCGGCGCCGGCGGCGCGGGCCTATCGGGCGCGGCGCGCCTTCTGGCGGAGGCCGGGCACAGGGTCTCGGGGCATGATCGAGAAGCGTCCCCATTCACTGAGAGCCTCGGTGATCTGGGGGTGCGCGTTCAGTTGGGGGGCAGCGAAGCGGGCTGCCTCCCGGCCGACGCGGAGCTCGTGGCTCGCTCGGCGGCGGTCTCCGACGACGACCCGCAGGTGCGCGCCGCCCGTGAGCGCGGCCTGGAGGTGATCAAGTACTCGGAACTCCTCGGCCGCATGTGCCCCATCGACCGGACGCTGGCGGTGGCGGGGACGCATGGCAAGACGACCACGACGTGGATGCTGCACGAGGCCCTGGAGGCCGGGGGAGGGCCGGCTCCTGGGACCCTCGTGGGGGGACTTCATCAGACCCGCGGGCTGAACGCGATCTCCCCCGATCCGAGCGGGTGGTTCGCGGTCGAGGCCTGTGAGTACGACCGCTCCTTCCTGCAACTGCAGCCCTTCGGGGCCATCGTGACCAACTTCGAGGAGGACCACCTCGACTGCTACGGGAGCCTCGCAGAACTGGAGCGCGCCTTCTGCCGCTTCGTCGACCGGGTGTCCGGTGATGGGCTGGTGATCCTCGGCAGCGAGGTCCCCGACTCCCTGGCGGAGGCCGCCCGTGGCCGTGTCTGGCGCCTCGGTCGTGAGGTCCAGCTGGACCTGCTCGGTCAGGAGCGCGGCTACTTCCGCTTCCAGGTCCGCGGCCCGGGGTGGGCGACCCCCGAGGTCCAGCTCGCCGTCCCCGGTCGCTTCAACGTGGAAGATGCCGCGCTCGCGATCGCCATGGCGGTCGGTTGCGCAGGGGTGAGTCCCGCAGCTGCGGCGCGGGGTGTGGCCGAGTTCCCCGGCGCAGCGCGCCGGTTTGAGCGCTGGGGTACGCCGGCGGGTATCCCGGTTGTGCACGACTATGCCCACCACCCGACCGAGGTGCGCGTGACGATCGAAGCGGCGCGCCGGGCGTTCCCGGGGCGGCAACTGGACGTGCTCTTCCAACCGCATCAGGCGAGCCGAACTGCGCGGCACATGGAGGGCTTCGTCGAGGCCTTGCGCGGGACGGGCCGAGTGGTGGTCACGGAGGTGTACGGCGCCCGCCGGCACATCGACCGCATCGAGGGAGCAGACGCGGAGACGCTCGCGACCAAGCTGCGCCGTGCGGGGGTCGACGCCGTGGCCGGCGGGTCCCTCACGGATTCGTGCAGCCGCTTCGTGGAGGGGATCGACCCGAACACCTGCGCCCTCGTCATGGGGGCGGGGGACATCGACACGCTCAAGCTGGACCTGCTGGATGCATTGGCCTTGCGCCTCCCTTCCGGGAGCTGATCTCAAGGGGCGCACGACGCTCCGTGTTGGCGGCCCGGTCGCCTGGCTCCTGGAGCCTGCGGACCCGGAGCAGCTCCAGGAAGCCATCACCGCCACTCGGGAGCGCGGCGTGCCCATGCGGATCCTGGGTGGCGGCGCCAACGTGGTCATCGAGGACTCCGGGCTCGAGGGAGTCGTCATCTCGACGGAACGCCTCAACCGCATCTTCCGCCCGGGTGACCTGAGCCAAGAGGAGACGCTCGACGCTCAGCTCCCCTCGGCCCGCGTGGCCCCGGCGGACCCCGCAGAGGACCCTCGGCTGGTGGTCTGGAGCGGCGCGCCCTTGCCCAAGCTCTGCCGCGCTGCGAGGGACCTCGGGTACTCGGGCCTCGAGAAGATGGCGGGCGTTCCGGGGCACGTGGGGGGCGGGATCGCCATGAACGCCGGCGGCAAGGACCCTGACGGGACCCTGTGGCAAATGAGCGACGTCGTCGAGCAGATCCGCGTGGTGAACGCGGCCGGAGAGATGGAGGACATCGCGCGCGACGCGTGGTCGCCGGAGTACCGGGATGGCCGGCTCGGCGATGTGATCGTCGCGGGCGCGGTCTTGCGCTTCGAGCCGCGCCCGAAGGCGGAGGTCGCTGAGGCCTCTCGGGAGTACCTGCGCCGCAAGAACGCGGTCCAGCCAGTCACCGAACGCAGCGCCGGTTGCATCTTCAAGAACCCCGACCCAGAGCGCTCGGGCGGGAAGACGGCCGGGCTCCTCGTGGACGAGGCTGGGGGCAAGGGGCGGCGTCGTGGCGAGGCCACCATCTCCGCGCGCCACGGCAACTTCCTGATCAACACGGGCGCCGCCACAGCGGCCGACGTCTTCGGCCTCATCGAGGAGGTCCAGGATCTCGTGGCGCAGCGCACGGGCCTTGAGCTTGAGTGTGAGGTCAAGCTCTGGCGCGGTGACGAGGACCTGTCCGGGCGTTAGCTGTGCTCGCGGAAGCGGGCGCGGATGGACTCGACGATCTCCGGGGGCGCCTTCTGGACGGAGCCGCAATCGAACGGCGGCGCGGGGTCGTATTCGATGCCCAGCTGGACGCTCATGGCGAGCTCGGCTCCCGCCGTTCGGGCCGCGAACTCCAGGGCCATGTCGATCCCCGCGGAGACGCCGGCCGCGGTCAGGTACTTGCCCGAGGTGACGACGCGCTGCGCCCGAGGTATGGCGCCATACTCGCTGAGGCGCTCGAGGGAGACCCAGTGGGTCGTGGCCTCGCGGCCTTCGAGGAGTCCGGCGGCCGCGAGGACCATGGCGCCGGTGCAGACCGACATCGTCGTGCTGGTGGTGCGGTCGATGCGCTGGACCCACTCGAGGAGCCCTGCGTCATGCTCGAGCCGGCGGGTTCCGAAGCCGCCGGGCATGAGCAGGATGTCGGCCCGTTCGATCTCGTCGCGGCCTGCGTCGCAGACCAGAGCGAGGGCGCCATTGTCGGTCCTCGCGGTGCCCCGCTCTGGGCCTACGAAGCGAACCCGCGCGCCGGGGAGCCGGGTGAGCACCTCGTAGGGGCCGATGGCGTCGAGGGCGGTGATCCCGTCGAACAGGTAGATGACGATGTCCATGTGGTTGACCTCCAGGTCCGGCGAGATCATAGGCGGAGACGCACCGGTCGCCGAGGGCGGCGCGGAGGCCGCAGAAATGCGCCGGGGAGCGGGGGGAACGAGGGGTCCCAGGGCCTACACTCCGTCCCAACTCTTCTCACGAGGCCGCCGACCGGGAGCGTCCTCGTCTCCGTAGCCCTCAGGTGGGGGGCTCCTGGAGCCAACGATCCCGCGACAAGAAGATGACTCAGGTAGATCCGGTTCCTCAGGTCGAGGGGCCCTTTCCTCTGTCCACGCTCCGGCACTCGGTGGCTCACCTCATGGCCTCCGCGGTGCAGAAGCTGATCCCCGGTGCGCAGTTCGGCTTCGGGCCGTCCATCGAGCACGGCTTCTACTACGACTTCGATCTGCCAGAGCCGCTGACCGACAAGGACCTGCGGAAGATCGAGAAGGAGATGCGGCGCATCGCCAAGCGGTCCCCTGCGATTGAGAAGGAGACGCTCACCCGAGAGGAGGCCAAGGCGCGCCTCGAGGGCTGGGGCCAGACCTTCAAGCTGGAGGGGCTCGACCTGATCCCCGAGGGCGAGGAGATCACCTTCTACTCTCACGGAGAGGGCGAGGACCGGTGGGGGGACCTCTGCGAGGGACCTCACGTGGACTCGCTCAAGGACCACCAGTTCCACTTCAAGCTCCAGCACGTCGCCGGCGCTTACTGGAGGGGGGACGAGAAGAACCCGATGATGCAGCGCATCTACGGGACCGCCTTCTGGACGAAGGAGGAGCTCACCGGGCACCTCGAGTGGCTCGAGGAGGTCAAGAAGCGCGACCACCGTAAGCTCGGGACCGAGCTCGACCTGTTCAGCGTGCACGCCGAGGCGGGCGCCGGCTTCGTCTTCTGGCACCCGAACCTCGGGACGGTCCGGCGGGAGCTCGAGCAGTTCTGGTGGGACCTGCATACCCGCGGCGGCTACAAGGCGGTCTACACGCCTCATGTCTCTAGGGAGAGCCTGTTCGCCGTGTCGGGGCACCTCGATAATTACGGCGAGATGATGTACGCGCCGATGGAGCTGGACGCGTTCCCTTATCGCGTCAAGCCGATGAACTGCCCCGGCCATGCCCTGATCTACAAGGATCGCGGCCGCAGCTATCGAGAGCTGCCCCTGCGCTGGGCCGAGCTGGGCACCGTCTACCGCTACGAGCGGAGCGGGGTCGTGCACGGCATGCTCCGGGTCCGCGGGTTCACCCAGGACGACGCGCACATCTTCTGCACGCCGGATCAGCTGGCTGAGGAGATCGCCGGGGTCTGTCGACTCATCGACCGGGTGCTCACGACCTTCGGCTTCGAGTACAAGGCCTACCTCGCGACGCGCCCCTCCGAGAAGACCATCGGCGACGAGGCGATCTGGGCCCGCGCGACGGCGTCCCTCGAGGAGGCGGCGAAGATCGTCGGCCTGGAGCTCGAGTTGGACGAGGGCGGCGGCGCCTTCTACGGCCCGAAGATCGACTACAAGATCAAGGACGCCCTCGGGCGTGAGTGGCAGAACAGCACGATCCAATGTGACTTCAACCTGCCCGAGCGCTTCGACCTGAACTACACCGACTCCGACGGCGGCCTCAAGCGGCCGATCATGGTGCACCGCGCGATCCTCGGGTCGTTGGAGCGCTTCGTTGGCGGGCTCATCGAGCACTTCGGCGGCAAGTTCCCCTTCTGGATCGCGCCCACCCAGGTCGCGGTGATCCCGATCCGAGAGGAGCACTCGCCGTACGCTCGCAAGCTCGCGGACGCCTTGGAGTCGGAGCTGTTCCGTGTCGACGCCATGCTGGACGTCGGCCACATGAACAAGAAGATCAAGCAGGCCCAGAAGGAGCAGGTGCCGTACATGCTCATCGCCGGCGAGCGCGAGGCGGCCGAGGGGACCGTCGCCGTCCGGCGCCGCGGGACCCGCGAGCAGCAGGTGGTGCCCTTCGACGCCTTCGTCGAGATGATCCGCCGCCTGCGCGATGAGCGCTCCCTCGAGACGCCGGAGGCCGGCGAGCCGGACTCCGGCGCCGCCGACGCCTAGAGCTCGTCTCCTTGAGGGCTGGTCCGTACGGCCAGCCCTCAGCCCATCCAGGGCGCCTCGTAGCGCAGGCCGAGGTTCAGGATCTTCTGGAGGAGTTGGGGGTAGCTGTAACCCAGCCGCTCGAAGCTCTCCGCGAAGTCCTCGCCGTAGCACAGGTCCGGGTTCGGGTTCGCCTCGAGGATCCAGACCTGACCCTGCTCGTCCATGCGCATGTCGATGCGGCTGTAGCCGGAGAGCCCCACGGCGCGGTGGATCCGGCGCGCCGTGCGGCGGATGCGTTCCGTGGTCGCGTCGTCCAGTTCCTCGGCTGGGCCGGTGCGCAGGCCGATCTTTCGTTGGTACTCAGGGTCCCACTTCACCCGGCTCGTGGCGATGTTCGCGACGCCCGGAGGGAGGTCGTCCATGAACAACTCCCAGATGGGGCTGATCTCGACCCGCTTGTTCCCGAGTACGCCGACCGTGAGTTCCCGGCCCTGGATGTACTCCTCGCACAAGGCGCCGGTCCCCACGGTGTCGTGGATGTAGGTCACCCTGGTCTGGAGCTGCTCGAGGTCATGGACGATCGAGGCCTGGCTGATACCCGTCGAGGCGTGCTCGCTGCGTGACTTCACGAAGAGCGGCCAGCGCAGGCCCTTGGGGAGCCGCGGCATCCGCTTCCCGCGTGGCGCGACGAAGAAGCGTGGGGCTCGGATTCGATGGTAAGCGAGGACCTTCTTGAAGAGCGCCTTGTCGTTCGCGGCCAGCAGACCGCGGGGGTTGCACCCCGTGTAGAGCTGCTTCATCAGCTCGAGCCAGGAGACCACGGCGGAGTCGTAGATCCCCGCGTCATGGAAGTGGGTGAGCAGGTTGAAGGCGAGGTGCGGGGCTCGCTCCTTGAGGACGCGCCGGATGGGCGCGAGCTCGTCCACCACGGGGATGGGGATCACCTCGTGCCCGAGCCCGGCGAGGGTCGTGCACACGTCGGCCTCCTGCTTGATGTCGTTGAGCTCCGTCTCCGTGAGCCCCTCAAGGGACTCGGGCGGAGCCAGGTGCTCATGCATCAGTACGGCGACGCGGAGCTTCCTCTTGGTCATCTTTGGTACCTGGGGTGGCCCCCGTAGACGAATTGGGATGAGAGCGAGGTGAGCAAGATGGCCGAGTCGAGCAGCGCGCCTTCCTCACCGCGGGGGATCCGAAGGTCCTCGGTACGCGCGCGCAGCGTCATCTCGCGTACGACGTGATCCAGGAGGTAGCGGTGCTGTCCAGTGGCGGAGGCCACCTGGCGCACCAGGCGCGTGCGGTGTCGTCGGAGGAAGGGGGCGAGGCGAGGCGCCTCGTCCGCACGCCCTTCGCCTCGCGGGAATGAGTGGCGAAGCTGCCCGTTGAACGCGGGTGTCCCCTCACTCGCGTAGATCTCTTTCTTCTGCTCGTAGTACTCCCCCAGGGTCATGCGGACTCGGTGAAGGGGCTCCTCACGTCGCCGTGTCCGGTGGATGGGGGGGCGAGACTCGAGGCTCCTCATCAGCTCGTCCATGAAGGACAGCTTCTCGAGCGCCGGCCAGCCCTCGTAGCGTCGACGCCACCGGCTCCCAGGCTGCAGCCAGACGGCGAAGGTCTCCGCGAAGTCCTCCAGCGGGTGACTCTGGGCGTACCAGTAGTCCAGGTGCTGGACGTACGCGCGGCTGTTGGGGTCGGGCGTGTAAGCGCTGCTGTAGGGCGCAGTGGCTGGACCGAAGACCTCGCGCCAGCGGCGCCGCTTGCGAAGCCCGTAGGCGTTGTCGAGGGCGTGGGCCGCTTCATGGCGCATGATCTTCATGCAGTCCCGGCGGGTGGCCCCTTCGACCTCCAGCATCTGCGCCCGCTCGAGCCTCACGAGCCTCGGGTGGGCGAGGTAGAAGGGGATGGCGAAGCCCGTGGCGTCATCCGGTGTGAACCACTCGGTGGACAGCCAGGCGTAGGGGCGGAAGGGGATGGACCTCCGCTCGAGCTCCGCCTGCAGCTCAGCGAGGCGTGCCTGCAGGGGCGAGGTCTCCAGCTCGAGGCCGAGGTCCTTGATGGGGACCGCGAGCAGGTCTTCGGTGGAGAGGCGGGTCCAGTGCATGGGAAGGGGCCCCGCGGAGCGTGCGCTCCGCGGGGCCCCCTGAGCCTAATGCACGGCGGGCTGACATCGCCAGCCGCCACGCATGTGAGGCGAGCCTACTTGAGGTCGAGGACGCCCGTCCCCGCCCCGCTCGTGAGGGTCTTCGTGTTGGCCAGGTAGTTGGAGCCCATGGTGAGCATGGTGCGCCAGGGGCGCGCCGTGCGGTCTCCGCAAAGCCCGAGGGCGACCACGGCAGACTCGCGGACGGCGATGGAGTACTTGTCTCCGTCGTCCTTCACGATCTCGCAGAGGATCTCCACGCCACGCTTGTCCCCGATGTAGCCGAGGGCAGACACGGCCGCGATC
>JAQWJQ010000159.1 GCA_029248265.1 Planctomycetota bacterium | reverse complement strand
GCTTGAACCAAGGGTCTGGAAACTGAATGGAGACCCGTTGCAGACGATCTTTGGGCAGCGACACCCTCGAGCCCTTCGAGGAGAGCTTCCCCAACTCCCACAAGATCCACGACCGGGTCGAGTGCAACGGGCACGTGCTGCACGTCCCCAAGCGCCGGATCCACCTCTCCAACGACGACGACCCTGTCGATGTCTACGACACCTCCGGGCCCCAGGGATGCGACGTCCGAGTCGGCGTCCCCAAGCCGCGTCAGGAGTGGATCAAGGCCCGCGAGGAGGCGGACAGCACCGGCAACTTCAGCCAGATGCACTACGCCAAGCGCGGCATCATCACGGAGGAGATGGCCTTCGTCGCGTCCCGCGAGGGCGTGGAGCCGGAGTTCGTTCGCGACGAGATCGCCCGCGGGCGCGCGGTGCTCCCCGCCAACATCAACCACCCGGAGATCGAGCCGATGATCATCGGCACCAAGTTCCTGGTGAAGATCAACTCGAACATCGGCAACTCCGCGGTGACGAGCTCCATCGAGGAGGAGGTCGAGAAGTTGCAGCGGAGCATCCGCTGGGGCGCCGACACGGTGATGGACCTCTCCACCGGAGACAACATCCACGAGACCCGCGAGCACATCATCCGGAACAGCCCCGTGCCCATTGGGACGGTGCCGATCTACCAGTGCCTCGAGAAGGTCAACGGCAAGATCGAGGACCTCACCATTGACCTGTTCATCGACACGCTCATCGAGCAGGCGGAGCAGGGCGTGGACTACTTCACGATCCACGCCGGTGTCCTCCTCCGCTACGTCCCGTTGACCGCCAAGCGCGTCACCGGGATCGTCAGCCGCGGCGGCTCGATCATGGCCAAGTGGTGCCTCGCGCACCACGAGGAGAACTTCCTCTACACTCACTTCGAGCGCATCTGCGAGGTGATGAAGAAGTACGACGTGTCCTTCAGCCTCGGCGACGGCCTGCGTCCGGGGTCGATCGCGGACGCGAACGACGAGGCCCAGTTCGGTGAGCTGGAGACGCTCGGCGAGCTGACCCAGATCGCGTGGAAGCACGACGTCCAGGTGATGATCGAGGGGCCGGGCCACGTGCCCATGAACAAGATCAAGGAGAACGTCGAGAAGCAGATGGAGGTCTGCCACGAGGCGCCCTTCTACACCCTCGGCCCGCTGACCACCGACATCGCCCCGGGCTACGACCACATCACGAGCGCCATCGGCGCGGCGATGATCGGGTGGTTCGGGACGGCGATGCTCTGCTACGTCACGCCCAAGGAGCACCTCGGGCTCCCCAACGCGAAGGACGTGAAGGACGGCGTCATCGCCTACAAGATCGCGGCCCACGCGGCCGACCTCGCCAAGGGGCACCCCGGTGCACAGGCCTGGGACGACGCGCTGAGCAAGGCGCGCTTCGAGTTCCGTTGGCAGGACCAGTTCAACCTGGCCTTGGACCCGGTCACGGCGCGCTCCTACCACGACGAGACCCTGCCCGCCGATGGCGCGAAGGTGGCTCACTTCTGCTCCATGTGCGGCCCGCACTTCTGTTCGATGAAGATCACGGAGGACGTCCGGAAGTTCGCCAAGGAGCAGGGGCTGGAGAGCGAGGAGGCCATCGAGGCCGGGATGCAGGCGAAGGCCTCGGAGTTCAAGGACAAGGGCAGCGAGATCTACTCCTGACCGCGCCTCGATGCGGCCCCCTCGTATAGCCAGGGCTTGTGACGCGATCAGCGCAAGCGGGCTGTTGGTGCGGCCTCAGGCGCGATGAGATCTGAGTCGGCCGCGATCCCCTAGGATGCGGGTCGCCCTCCTATGCTCAAGCTCCTCAAGAACCGCTCGTTTGGATCCCTCGTCCTGTCTCAGTTTCTGGGGGCCTTCAACGACAACGCCTTCAAGCAACTGATCCTGCTCCTGACGGTAGGGGCCGCGACCACCGGGGCCATCCCCTGGGTTCAGGACAGCGGGCTCGCGGTGGACGCCAGCGGCGTCAACCGCCAGGAGCTCCCCGCCACCATCTTCGCCCTGCCCTTTGTCGTGCTGTGCCTGATCACCGGCGCGCTGGCAGACCGCTTCTCGAAGTCCTCGATCATCAAGGTCGCGAACGTCCTCGAGGTCGTGGTGATGGGCTTCGGCCTCCTGGCGATCTACCTGGAGAGCTACCTGGGGCTGCTGGCGGTCGTCGGCTTCATGGGGGCGCAGAGCGCGCTCTTCGGTCCGTCGAAGTACGGCATCTTGAAGGAGATGTTGAGCGAGCGAGACATGTCGCGCGCCAACGCGCTCATCCAGACCACCACGACCATCGCGATCCTCGGTGGCTTCGTGGCCGCCGGTGAGCTCCTCGATCGCTTCCCAGATCGGCTCTGGCTGCCCGGTGTGGCCTACCTGTTGATCGCTGCGCTGGGCCTGGTGTCATCGCTGCCGATCCAGCACCAGCGGGCGCGGGTCCCTGAGCGGGAGATCCCCTGGAACCTCCCCGCGGAGTTTGCGCGGCACTGGCGCGCGCTCCGCGGCCAGCCCACGCTCGCGGTCTCGATCGCCGGTAGCGCCTTCTACTACTTCGTCGCAGCGCTCCTGGTGCTCGTCGTCAACGAGTACGGGATCATCGAGCTCGGCCTCAGCGGCGCCGAGACGTCGCGGCTCATGCTCCCCGTCATCCTCGGCATTGGCCTCGGCGCCGTGGTCGGCGGCAAGCTCTCCGGAGATCGGGTTGAGGGGGGACTGGTCCCGCTGGGGCTGTTTGGCATGACCGCGTCGCTGCTGGCGATTCAGTTCGCGCCGGCGAACGTGCCGTGGGTCCAGGCGTGCCTGGGCTTCCTCGGGCTCTCCTCGGGGGTCTTCTCCCTGCCCATCCGGACCCTCGTGCAGGTGTTGCCCGAGGAGGGGGACCGGGGCTCCGTCCTCGGCTTCAGCCAGGTCCTGGACTTCACCGGGATCCTCTTGGCCGCGCCGTTCCTGATGCTGCTCAAGGGCTTGGCCCTGTCACCCTCCGAGATGATGGTGGCCATCGCGCTCCTGGTCCTCCTCGGCTTCGCGGTGTCCCTGCGCTTCGCCGCGCACTTCACGGTGCGTCTGGTGGCGTGGATCTTCGCGCACACCATCTACCGGACGAAGCTGGTGGGCGAGAGTCATCTCCCCAGGTCGGGCGGGGCCCTGCTGGTTGCGAACCACGTGTCCTTCGTGGACGCCATGCTCGTCGCCGCGTGCTCCGACCGGCCGGTGCGCTTCATGATGTTCCGGGACCTGTTCGACGTGCCGCTGCTCGGGTGGTTTGCCCGGAAGATGGAGGCGATCCCGGTCAGCAGCGCGGACTCCAAGTCAGAGAAGGTGGCTGCGCTCACGGCGGCGGCGCAGGCCGCCGCGAGCGGTGAGCTCGTCTGCATCTTTGCGGAGGGCGCGCTGACGCGCTCAGGGCACCTGATGTCCTTCGCGGGCGGCCTGGAGCGCATCGCTCGAGAGGCGAGGGTCCCGATCATTCCGGTCGCTCTCGACCGGCTGTGGGGGAGCATCTTCAGCCACGAGGGGGGCCGGGTGTTCTGGAAGCTCCCGCGCCGCCTGCCCTTCAAGGTGGACGTGTCCATCGGCGCTCCGATGAGCCCGGACGCCACGGCCTTCCAGGTGCGCCAGCGCATCGCCGAGCAGGTGGCGGAGCTGCGCACTGAGCGGCAGGGGAGGCGCGGCTCGCTGGCGTGGCGCTTCCTCAAGGAGGCGCGCGCGAACGCCGGGCGCCCTGCCGTGCTCGACAGCACGGGGGCCGACCTCGACTACCGAAAGCTGATGGTGGGAGCGTTGTGCATGCGCGATGTGCTGCGGCCGCACCTCGGGGAGGCGCGCTCGGTGGCGGTGCTCATGCCGCCCGGCGCAGGAGGTGCCCTCGTGAACCTGGCCCTCGCCCTCGATGGGCGGACCTCGGTCAACCTGAACTACACGATGTCCAACGGCGACCTCGCCGGGATGTGCAAGACGGCGGGGGCCGATCACGTCGTCACCGCGCGGCGCTTCCTCTCCGGCCTCGACCGGCCTTCGCCGCTCGGGGATGCGCAGACGATCCTGCTCGAGGACGTCCGCGGAGGCATCTCGACCGGGATGAAGCTCCGGTACCTGGCGCTGTCCTTCCTCCCTGGTGTCGTCCTTGCGAACCTGCTCGCTCCGAGGCGCCGCGGCGGCGTGCCGGAGTCCGAGGAGGTCGCGACGGTCATCTTCTCGAGCGGCAGCACTGGGGTCCCAAAGGGCGTCATGCTGACTCACTCCAACATCCTCTCCAACGTCCAGTCTGTGCTCGAGGTCATCGCGCTCGGGCCCGGCGACGGGGTGCTCGGGATCCTGCCCTTCTTCCACAGCTTCGGGTACACGGTCAGCCTCTGGGCGACGTTCCTCTCCGGCGCGCGCGGCGTGTATCACGTGAACCCTCTGGAGGCGAAGGTCGTGGGCGCGCTCTCCCAGGAGGGAGGTGTCACCATCACCATCGCGACGCCGACCTTCTACCAGTCCTACCTCCGGCGCTGCACCAAGGAGCAGTTCGCGGGGATTCGTGTCGCCCTCTCTGGCGCGCAGAAGTTGAACCAAGGGCTCGCCGACGCCTGGAAGGAGAAGTTTGGCTCCGAGCTCATGGAGGGCTACGGCTGCACGGAGGCTGCGCCTGTGGTCTCAGCGAACCTCCCCGGTGGCGGCCACCTGCCCCCGCGTCAGCGGGGCCACCGGCAGGGGTCGATCGGACGGCCGCTTCCCGGGGTCGCCGTGAAGATCGTCGACCCCGACGCCTACCCCGTCGAGGTCACCGAGCGTGGAGGGGGAGAGTCGGGCCTGATCCTGGTCAAGGGACCCAACGTCATGAAGGGCTACATCGAGATGGCCGAGAAGACCGCGGAGGTGCTCCGGGACGGCTGGTACACGACCGGTGACATCGGCTACCTCGACCGCGACGGCTTCCTCTTCATCACCGATCGCCTGTCGCGCTTCAGCAAGATCGGCGGCGAGATGGTGCCCCACGGGCGCGTGGAGGAGGTCATCAGCGACCTCATGTTCGAGCTGCTCGGGCCGAGCAGCGAGGAGGCCGAGGAGGAGGCCGTGGTGCCGGAGCTGGCTGTCGCGGCGGTGGAGCACGCGTCCAAGGGGGAGCGGCTCATCGTGCTGCACACGCCGCTGCCGTTCGACCTGGATCAGCTCAAGGCCCGGCTCGCGGCCAGCGACCTCCCGGCGCTGTTCTGCCCGGCGCCCAACGCCTGGGTTGAGGTTCCAGAGCTGCCGAAGCTCGGCACGGGCAAGCTGGACCTGCGCGGCCTCTCGGAGATGGCCCGGGAGAAGGTCGGCCAGGCGTGACCGCGGCGCCGGGGGTGGAGCCGCGGCTCCCGCCCGCTGGACCGTGATTCACGGTGCGGCGGGCGCCGACGCCACCTCGGCGCGGCCTCTCAGGTGTCTCCGCCGTTCGCAGGGCGGACGGGTTCATCCAAGGGGGGGCGGGCCTGGTTGAAACACAACGGGCCGGCTGTGAGTGATGTCACAGCCGGCCCGCGAGGGGGCGGAGCAGGCCCGCCCTGGGGTGAGGTCTCTACTCGACCTCGACGGTGATGTTCGCGGTGATGGTCCCTGACGCGGCCGCCAGAGCCTCGGCGGAGGTGCCCTCCATGTCGGCGGCGCCTTCCATCTCCATCGACATGTCGCCCTCGAGCTCGAGTGCGACGAGCTGGCCCAGCTCGAGGTTGAACATGCCCGTGCCGGACATCTCAAGGCTCATGAGCATGGAGGCCTCGATACCCGGCGGGAGTTCCCCGGCCTCGGGTGAGATCTCGCTGGCGAGGCCGATCAGGTCGTCCAGCTCAACGGCGGCGGACATCGTGTATTCGATGGTGGCCATGCCGTCCTCGACACCGGTGACCTTGCCGGACGCCTCGATACTGAGGGACTCGAAGAGAGACTCCATGGCGACCTCGGCCATGGCGGCTTCCTCGTCTCCGAGGTCGTCCATCGCCCCGGACATGTCCTCTTCCATGAACTCCTCGACGAGCTCCATCCACTCGCTGGCCAGCTCGAACTCCTCGCCGATCTCGACGGGCTCCGTCGGGAGGAGTTGCTCGAAGTGCGTGTTGAAGTCGAGCATCGCGAGGTCCTCGTCGCTCAGGAGGGCTTCGGCGTCCTCGGTGACGTCGGTGATCTCGAGCTCACCCTCGTCGTCGAGGCGGAGCTCGATCGTGTGCCCTTGCATCTCGTTGTCGATGGACTCGTTCATCGAGTCACTCTCACCCATGGCGTCGAAGCTCCCTTCCATCTGGCCGGACGCCTCGTCGAAGGTGATCCGCATCGCGGTGATCTGACCGTCCTTGACCTCGAGGATCTCCTCGGTGGTCACCGTGGTGTTCTCGGTGAGCATCTCCATCCCAATCCCGTCGCCGAGGACCTCTGCGCCGTCCACCATGACCGAGAGCTCGTCGAGCGCCATGTCCGCGTTGGCCGTGTTGGTCATCGTGAAGGTCTGACCCTTCTTGAAGCGGGGGGTGAGGTCGACCTCGGTGGTGGCCGGCTTGTTACTGAGGGCTCCGATCCCGAGGAGGACGGCAGCGCTGGTGAGGAGAGTCTGTTTCATGGTTGGGATGGGATGCTGGGTAGAGGGGCGCGGCTTTACCGCCGAGCGGTGATGCGCGGCGCGCCAGTCGGGCGCCTCGCGGAAGCCAAGAAAAGCTGCCCCGGGGGCCTGTCGGCCGCGGAATGTAGCGCGGATGAGTCCTGGGCGCGCCCCGGAACGTGCGGGGAGGGGGCCGGGTGGCATCGAGAGCCCTGAAGCCGGCCCCCCCCAGGCTGCTCTGGAGCGAGCGACCCGATCGGGTCCTCGGGGGGAGAGCGCAGGCCGGCGGTCAGGCGAGCCAGTCGTGTTGGACGTGCCCGAACACGTCGGTCAGCCGCATGTCGCGGCCGTCAAAGCGCACCGTGAGGCGAGTGTGGTCGAGGCCAAGCAGGTGCAGGAGGGTCGCGTGCAGGTCATGCATCTCCACGGGGCGGTCCACGGCGAAGTAGCCGAAGTCGTCGGTCGCCCCGAACACGTGGCCCCCCTTGACGCCGCCGCCAGCCAGCCAGATCGAGAACCCGTGCGGGTTATGGTCGCGGCCCCTGTTCAAGCCGTCGCCCCCCCCTTGCGCCATCGGGGTGCGCCCGAACTCGCCGGCGAAGAGCACCACCGTGGACTCCAGGAGCCCGCGGCCCTCCAGGTCCGCGAGCAGGGCCGCCACCGGTTGGTCCACCGCCCGAGCGTTGTCCGTGTGGCCCTTCTTCAGGTTGGAGTGTTGGTCCCACCGGTCGTGGCCTGTCGCAACCATGGGGACCTGGACGAATCGAACCCCGCGTTCCACGAGCCGCCGCGCAAGCAGGCACTGCCGTGCGAAGGTGGAGGTCGCCTTGAACTCCGCGTCGACGCCGTAGAGCTCCTTGGTCGCTGCAGACTCCGAGCTGAGGTCCGCGAGCTCGGGCACGGCGGCCTGCATCCGGAAGGCCAGCTCGTAGTTGTTGAGCGCCGCTTCGATCGAGCGGGCTCGCGCGCCCTCCTGGCGGTCGAAGGCGTCGAGGAGTCGCCGTCTGTTCGCCTCGCGCTCGGTCCCCGAGTGGGGGCCCCGAGCGTGGGCCACAGGTTCTCCCTGGGCGCGGAACGTCGACCCCTGGTACGACGGGCTCAGGAATCCGCTCCCGTAGCACTCGATCCCGCCCGGCGGGGTCAACCCACCGTCGACCACCACATACCCAGGGAGATTGTCCGCCTCCGAACCCAGGCCGTAGGCGCACCACGCGCCGACCGACGGTCGGCCTGCGGGGTTGTGGCCCGTGTGCAGCAGGTAGTTCGCGGCCGTGTGCTCGGGGAACTTGTTGGTCATCGAGCGCACGACGCAGAGCTTGTCGGCCTGGCGTCGAAGCTCGGGGAAGAGGTCGCTGATCATCAGGCCGCTCTCCCCCCCCGGCTTGAAGTCCCAGTAGGAAGGGAGCACGCTCCCGATGTTGTTGAATTGGGTCGGCGGGGTGTCGACCGGGATCGACTTCCCGGCCCAGCGTTCGAGCTCAGGCTTCGGGTCGAACGTGTCCATCTGCGACGGACCACCGTCCATGTAGAGGAAGATCACGTTCTTCGCGCGCGCGGGGAAGTGTGGGGCGCGCGGGGTGAACGGGCCGTCATTTCCGGCCACCTGCGAGGGGAGGCCCGCGCTCATCGCGTTCCCGGCAGGACCAAAGAGGGCGCTCGCCGCCAGCGCGCCGAAGCCGTTCGCCGTGCGGGTCAGGAGGGCACGCCGCGAGAGAGGCGCGCCGCCACTTGTGTGGAAGAGGGCGCTCATTCGATGAAGATGAACTCCTTCGTATTGAACAGGGTATGGGCGAGGTCGACCCAGGGAGAGGGGGTGCCCGGCGGCGCGCTGGATATGTACTCGAGGGCGCGCTCCCGTTCGGCTGGGGAGGGGCGGCGGGCCAGCGTTCGGAGCCAGAGCTCCTCGACCGATGCCGAGGGCGTGTCTCCCTCCAGGTCGCTCGCAAGGGCTGCGGCGCGGGCCTCGACGAAGGGGTCGTTGAGCATCGCCAGGGCCTGCGCTGGGACGTTGGCGGAGGTCCGGCGCCCGTGGCAGGTGGAGGGCGTTGGTTGATCGAAGACGGTGAGCAGCGGGTGGGGGAAGTTGCGGCGCACCTCGATGTAGATGGAGCGCCGGCGGTCACCGTCCTCTGGCCCACTCCCTCCAGGCCGGCCGCGCCCGGTCATGAAGGGCGTCAGGTGGATCGGGACGGGGGCGCCGAAGCTCGTCCTGTCGAGTTCACCGCTGGCGGCGAGGAGGGCGTCCCGAACCTCCTCCGCATCCAATCGCCGCACGGGCATGTGCCCGAGGAACTTGTTGCGCGGGTCGAGCTCCGCGGCGGACGGCGTGGGGCGCGAGCCGCGGTTATAGGCCTCGGTGAGGACGAGCCGGCGGAGCAAGCGCTTGGTGGACCACCCGTCCGCGACGAAGTCGAGGGCCAGGCGGTCGAGGAGCTCCGGGTGAGTGGGCCGGGCGCCCATGGCGCCGAAGTCATCGGAGGTCTCGACGATCCCCTTGCCGAAGAGCGCCTGCCAGGCGCGGTTGACCCACACGCGCTGCGCAATGGCGGACTCCGAGCCGAGGAGCGCCTCGGCGAACGCGAGGCGCCCGCTGCCCTCCGAGTCCTTCGCGAGGGGGGCATCGTCCGCGCGCAGCGCGCCCGGGAGGCGCCGCGGCGCGGCCGCGAGCGGGGACTGCCAGCTGCCGCGGTCGAGGATCCGCTCGTCTCGGCCCTCGAGGTCGAGCGCGGCCGGCGCGAGCCGCGACTCGAGGGCGCGTCGCGCAAGCAGGGCAGCGAGCTGGGGGCGCTGGAGCTCCAAGGTCCGGCCGATGCGCTTCCGCACCGAGGGAACCTCCGCAGCCATGAACTCGGCGAGGCTGTAGAGGAAGTCACGCTCGCCATCAGAGAGCGCCCGCCCGGCCACGCCGCCGGTGCGGAGCAGCTCCGCAGCATCGAGGACTCGCTGGCGCACGAAGCGCGCGCGGTCAGCGGGAGAGCGGTCTTCGAGCTCATCGAGCGCACGATCCTCGACCCACCCCATGGAGTCTGGCGCAGGCAGGGCCCCGTCCCGTCGGACCTCGACGGTGGCCGCGATCTGACAGACGCCGCGGCCGGTGGCCGTGAGCTCGAGGTGAGCGGAGAGCCCGGCGCCAGAGGGCACATCCTGGATGACCCAGCGCCACTCGCCCTCCGTGTCAAAGGCGCGCGTGGAGCCGCCGTGGAGGGGACCTTGGACCAGCTTGTGGGATGCGATGGGCATCACCATGTGCCCCTTGCCTCGCACCAGGTGGGCGACGCGGCCGTGCTCGAGGTTGAACTCCGGAGAGACGAGGGTGCGGCCGGCCTGCACCCAGTTGAGGGAGGAGCCCCTTGAGGTCGAGGAGTCCACGACCTTGAGGTCTGCCCAAGTGGGGTGGTGGAGGGCGACGTCGCGAGAGGTGATCCCCGCGACCCGCAGCGCACCATCGCGGTCGTCGAGGATGACGTCGCCTTGGCTCCGCGGGCCGGGCCCGAAGGCCGGTCCGTTCGTGATCCAGCGTGGGCCGGAGAGGGCGCCATAATCGATCAGCTCGGTGATGCCGCGCGGAGCGTCAGTAGGGTCGCCCTCGACCCGGTCCAGCCAGCCGACCCAGCGGCGCACGCGGGCGCTGCTCCCGGCTCGGTTGAGGGCGTGGTTCCAGCCGAGGACGCGGTTGAATTCTGCTCCCGCGTGGGCCTCGCGTAGGGCCTGCAAGCGCGCGACGGGGAGGGCCGCGTCGAGGGCCTCTGGGCCGGGCTCGTCGCTCAGCACGAACTGGTCGCCGCCGATCTGACCCCATCCGCCCTCGTGCTCGTCCACGAAGCGGATCCTGACCCGCCGCCCCTGGAAAGGGCCCAGGTCGAAGCGCGCCGGGGTGAGGGTGTTCGTGCGGTCGGCGCTCGTGGCGATGAGAGCCTCGCCGCTCTCGGCGTCGATCAGCTCGACCCGAGTGGAGGGCTCATCGCCGCCGTTGACCAGGAAGTGGAGGTAGGGCCGGATGACGGTGAAGGGCGCGCTGGTGAGCGTTCCCAGGTAGGCGTCCGCGGAGGAGGTCGTGTCGGGGTGGCCGGCGAAGCTGTTCACAGCGCCGCTGCCCTGCGGGGTGAAGGTCGCCTGTGCCCCGCGGATATCCGTTCGGCGGACGGGGTGCTCGATGAAGGCGTCACCCTCCCGAACCCAGGGCCCGAGGGAGCAGTCGTCGAGGGTCTCGCCCTCGAAGTCCTCGATGACGATGGGCGGTCGAGGGACATTCAACCGCGTGAACGTGGCGTCCAGCGCGGCGGCCGCGGCATCCGTGTGCCGGGCGGGCGGGGTGGCGCCGCGGGTCCCTGAGAGGACTCCGGCCAGGTTCTCGGTCTCCGCCTCGAGGGCGTCGGCCACGGCGGCCCTGGCGGCGGGTTGTGAGCCGTCGATCCAGGAGGCCAGCTCCCTGGCGAGCCGCCGGTTCCTGTCATTGGACTCGTAGCGGACCTGTCTCGGGGCGGTGGAGAGGGCGAAGCCGGCGAGGGCGTGGTAATCCTCGGCGCTGATTGGATCGAACTTGTGGTCGTGGCATCGGGCGCAGGCGGCGCCGAGCGCCATGACAGACTTCGAGAGGACCTCGACCTGGTTGGCGAGGCGGTCGGTCTGGTCACCGCGAGGCTCCACGGGGGAGTGGACCTCCTCGCCGAGCTGCCAGGCGCCGGTCCCGAGGATCGACTCGTCCCACGTGCCCGTGGGGTCCAGGCGGGGCGGCTGCACGAGGTCGCCCGCGATGAACTCGGTGATGAAGCGGTCGTAGGGGACGTCCTCGTTGAAGGCCCGGATCACGTAGTCGCGGTACCGGTAGGCGTTGGGGATCGGGTAGTCGAACTCGTGAGCCTTGGTCTCGGCGTAGCGGACCAGGTCGAGCCAGCGTCGCGCCCAACGTTCGCCGAACGCTGGGGACTGGAGGAGTCGGTCGACGACCCGCGCCCGCGCCTCAGGTCCTGAGTCGGCGAGGAACTCTGCGAGCTCGCGTGGGTCGGGGGGGAGGCCCGTCAGGTCGAACGTCACACGGCGGAACCAGGAGCGCGGCGTGGCCGCGGGAGACCGGTCTACGCCGTGCTCCGCCAGGGCGTCGAGCAGGAACTCATCGATGAGATCCCGCAGTGAGTGGGGGGCGCGCGGGGTGGCGTCGACCGGCGGCCGGAAGCACCAAGGCTCCAGTTGAGAGGCCTCGAAGTCGAGCTCGGCAGGCAGGTGGGCGCCGAGCTCGATCCAGCGCTCGACCGCGCGGATCTGCTCGTCCTCGAGCTTCCCCTTGGGAGGCATGGCGGTGATGAAGTCCTCGTACCGGACCGCCTCCACGATCAGGCTCCCATCAAGGTCTCCGCCAACAAAGATTGGCTCGCCCTCGAGGCCGGCTTGCAGTCCCGCGGTGGAGTCCAGCCTCAGTCCACCCTTGGGGCTCTCGCCGGAGTGACACTCGACGCAGTGCTCGGCGAGGATCGGACGGACGTGCTGCTCGAAGTGCTCGACCGCGGCCGTCTCATCCGCCCCGGCCTGAGGGGCGGTTGCGCCCAGGAGGACGAGGGAGAGCACGGCGCTGGTCATGGCCCCCTAACCTACTACGCCGGCACAGATTCGAAACGCTTCATCGTGCACTGCGCAGCGAGCTCGGTGGGGCGACCGAGGACGGCGCTGGCTGAGGCGCGACCCACGCCCAGCGAGAGGGTCATCCCATGGCCCCCGAGCCCGCAGCACCAGTGCAGCCCCGCCAGCCGGGAGTCCGGCCCGAGAATCGGCCGGTCGTCTGGTGAGAGGTCTCGGAAGCCGCTCCAGCCGCGCTCGAGCGTCAGTGGGGGCCGCGGCCCTTTGATCCACATCCGGACGGCCTCCGCAGCTCGGGCGCGGAGCTCGGGGTGGATCGGGTAGTGGTGGTCCGGCGCAGCCGCGTCGAGCACCTCGCACACGGAGACCGCCCACCGAGAGCCCTCACGACGGATGTAGAACTCGGCGTCGTCGTCCCAGATGACGGGGGGAGGCGTGGGGCTGAGACCGTCGGGTTCTGTGAGGAACATCTGGCGGCGGGTGGTCCGAAGGGGCAAGTCCAACCCGAGGGTCCGGGCGACCGCGCCGCTCCAGGCGCCCGCCGCGACGACCACCTGGTCAGCCTCCAGTCTCTGCCCACCGTGGACGCGGACCCCGCGGACGGCGCCCCGCTCCTCGAGGACCTGCGCCTCGCCTGCGCTTCGGAGGATCGTCGCCCCGGCGGCGCTCGCGCCACGGGCCAGCGAGGCGACCAGCCGCGCGCCCTGGATTCTGCCCCCGCGCTCCACCCAATGGGCGCGGCGGTCGAGCGGCGAGTCCCTCTCGGGCACCTCGATCTCGGGAGCCACCTGCGCGAGGAACGCGGCGCCCACGCGGGTGGAGAGGCCTCGGCGCTGGAGGTCCTCAGCCCAGGTCGGCTCGGCGGTGCGCAGCACGACGAGGCCGCTGCGCTCGATCAAGCGTCCGTCGTCGAGGCTCGTGGACGCGGGGTCCTCGAGGGACCGGTCCGTCTCGAGGGCGAGGGCGCGGGTCACCGGGTCGTCGACCGCGACGCGGAGGATCTCCGCGCTGCGCCCCGTGGAGTGCGCGTCATGGCGCGGCTCCCGTTCAACGAGGGTCACCTTCACGCCGCCATCGCGGGCGAGGAAGTAGGCCGTGGAGAGGCCCGCGATGCCGCCCCCCAGGACGATGACCCGCCGCCTGCTCACGGGCGGCGCTCCTCGGGGTTCGGTTCCAGAGTCTCGGAGCGGAGGTCAAGGATTCGGAGCATGGCGGAGAGCACGAGGGAGTGATCCACCGTGCCGTCGAGGATCGCGGCCCGCATCTCCTCGAGCGCCATGACGCCGACGTAGATGTCCTCGCCCGCGTCCTGGAGTTGCTCGCCCGAGACCTGGCAGCCCTCCGCGAGAAAGTGGTGGCAACGGTTGTTCAGGAAGGCGGGGTTCGGGGCCACGGCGCCCATGGGGGTCCAGCGTTCAGCCTCATACCCGGTCTCCTCGCGGAGCTCTCTCATGGCGGCGGCCAGCGGCTCTTCGCCGGGGTCCACCATGCCTCCGGGGATCTCGATCGTGGGGGCCGCGATGCCGAAGCGATGCTGCTTGACGATCACCACCTCGCGCTCGGAGGTGAGGGCCACCACGTTGACCCAGTCTGGAGCGTCGACGACCACGCGCTCCATGCGGCGGCCGGTCCTCGGGTTCTCGAGGTCCTCAAAGGTGGTCGTGAAGATCCGGTACTCGGTCCCCGGTCGGACACCGTGGCGTGGCCACGGCCGGGGGTCGGGGATCGACCTCCCTCCGGGTCGTTCGCTCGCAGCCATGGCCTCACGGTAGTCCGCCGCCCGGCGTATTGCACCGCTTGCTCGCTCGGGAACCTCCTCGGATCTCAGGGATGGAGGCGGGGTGAAGCGTGATCGAGTCCTATTCTCACCGCCCCATGGGAGGTCGCGTCCATTCCAGCGGCGCGTCGCCCGCGCCCCCCAGGGGGGACCGTGCTGTCCGGACGGGGCTCCTCGCCCTCACGGCCGTCCAGCTCTGCTTCGGCCTGTTTCCGGTCTTCGGCGCCCTCGCGATGGATCGGGTCACCGGGTTCTCTCCCTTCGCCGTGGCAACCTGGCGCATCGGCGTCGGCGCGGTGGTCTTGATGGCCATCGCCGCCCTGGTCTACGGGCGCCGTGCGCTCCCAGGCCTGCGGGACCTGCCGACCCTGCTGGGCTTCGCCGTCCTCGGGATCGTGCTGAATCAGGGGCTCTTCCTCGAGGGCCTGCAGCGGTCGACGCCCATGAACGCCGGCCTCGTGATCTGCCTCATCCCGGTGTTCACCTACTCCGTGGCGGTCGTCCTCGGGAAGGAGGCGCTCGGGGGCCTGCGGGTGCTCGGCGTCGCCGTGGCGCTCACCGGGGCCATCCCGCTCTTCTTCTCGAGCGGGGGGGACCTGTCCTCCAAGCACGCCTTCGGGAACCTGCTCATGGCGGGGAACGCCCTCTGCTACGCGATCTACCTGGTCCTCTCGAAGCCCTTGCTGCGCCGCATGCCGCCGCTGGTGCTGGTGGCGTGGATCTACGCCCTCTCCGTGCCCTTCCTGCCGTTCTTCTTCGTCGGGGAGTCGCTGGTCCCCGAGGGGGCCTCCCAGGGAGCCTGGCTGTCGCTGGCGTACGTCCTCGTCTTTCCGACGATCCTGGCGTACGCCTTGAACTCGTTCGCCCTCGCGCGAGTCGAGGCCTCGACGACCGCGTTCTTTGTCTTCGCGCAGCCCATCATCACGGCGCTCGCCGCGGCGGCCCTCCTCTCCGAGCGCCCGACGCCGGAGCTCGGTATCGCCGCCCTCGGGCTGTTCACGGGCATGGCCCTGGTGGTCAAGCGCCCTGGCCCAGCGCGCCCGGCGTAGACTCGCGGTCATGGAAGCCCCCGAGATCCCTGAGTTCCCCCAATTCGTTCACGAGACGGTCACCCGCTGGTCCGACGACGACAGCCAGGGGGTCCTCAACAATGCGGTCTACCTGACCCTCTTCGAGGAGGCGCGTCACGGCTTCTGCCGCGCGGCGGAGGTCCTCAGCGACGGGGCCTTCCCGTTTCTCTTGGCCCAGACCAACGTCCGCTTCGTGTCTCCGGGCCGCGGCGGCGAGGCCGTCCGCGTGGAGCTCTCGACCGTCCACGTGGGCAGCCGCTCGTTTCGTCAGGCCTACCGGGTCCGCTCGTCCGAGGGTGCGGTGTGGGCCGAGGGTGAAGCGGCCCTTGTGTGCTACGACCCGGAGACCATGCAATCCGTCGAGATTCCCACCGAGCTACGCGAGGCGCTCGAAGCCTTGAAGGGGTGAGGCCCGCCGAGGGCCGGGCTCACTCGGCGCCGCCGTCTCCAGGCTCCAGGACGGCCTGGTAGACCAGGTCCTCGTACGCGCGATAGAGCTCGTAGGCCTCGACGTCGTCAAAGGGGAGCAGCTGGCTGAACGAGAGGACCGCGAGTCCCCGGGCCGGGTCGATGGTGTAGTAGGTGTTGAACAGGCCGGACCAGTAGCCGACGCCTTCGGGCCGCCGGCCATCCTCGCCGCCGACCTCGATGGCCCAGCTCAGGCTGTAGCCGTCGTCGTACTCCTCCTGGTATGTGCGGGTGCGGTCCGTGTCGGCGCCGGGGATGGGGTCGAGCTTCACGCGGACGCCGTCGGGGAGCTGGTCCGAGGTCATCAGGGCGACCATGTCCTCCCCGAGGATCCGGACGCCGTCCAGCTCACCGCCGTTCAGGAGGCAGCGGAGGAAGCGGGCGTAGTCGCGGGGGGTGCTCAGCAGGGAGCCGCCGCCGTAGAACCGCTCCATGGGCCTCGGCCGCAGGTCGGGCATCGGGACGAGGGCGCCCGTTCCCGGGATCCGCGTGTGCAGGGTGACCCGCCGCTCCATCAGCGACTCGGGGAGGTTATATCCCGTGGAGTCGAGCCCGAGAGGGCCGAAGATGTGCGCCTTGAAGTAGCTGTCGAGGTCGTCTCCAGAGAGGCGCTCGACGACCCGAGCCGCGACGCCGAGGCCGCGCCCGTAGACCCACGCCTCGCCCGCGTCGAAGATGCGACGCGGCTGGATGTCGAAGCCCCAGTCGTACTCGCCAGCCTCGATCTTGTCCGGGAGAGGCATCCCGGTGATCGGGTTGAGTTTGACCTCGGCGAGGATCGCCGGGCTCGTGAAGAAGTAGGCGAAGCCCGAGGTGTGCCGCAGGAGGTCACGCATGGTGAGCGGGCGGGTCGGCGGCCGACGCGTCCCGTCTTCCACCAGGATCTCGATCTGCCGGAGCTCCGGCATCACCTCCTCGAGGGGGTCATCGAGTCCGATCACCCCACGCTCGACGAGCTGGAGGACGGCGGTCGCCGTGAACGCCTTGGTCATCGACTGGATCTCGAACAGGCTGTCCGGCGTCATGGGGGCCGGGTCACCGAGGCCGTGACGCCCGAAGGACAGGAACTCGGTCTCGCCATCGAGGGGGACCGTCGCGACCACCACGCCAGGGAGCGAGGTGGGGGTCACTAATGCCTCCATGGCGGCGGCCCGTTCTCCTGCTGTTGCCCTCAGCTGGACCGAGAGGTTGCGGTCCAAGGTCGGCGCTTGAGCGCAGCACGAGGAGAGGAGGCTGGTCGCGAGAGCGGCCAGGGCTGAGGTCGAATGGCGGAGCATGATGAGGGCCGTGTGGGAGAAGTGTGGGAACAGGCCGCTGGGGCTCGAAGGAAGCGTCGGACCGACGGCACCACGCCCGCAGGGGGGGCTTGGTCGCTCGTGGAGGAAGGTCAGTGGTTGCGCGCGCCGTGAACTCGGGGCAATGAGCAGCCCCGCCCCGGACAAATCGGGGGCGGGGCCACAGGCGACTCAAGGGGCGGGCAGCGCCGTCAGGCCGGTCACTGGAAGATGACCTCTAGCCCGTTTGTGAAGTTGGAGGTGGTCGAGCCGCCCACGGCGTCCCGGTGCCAGGCCTGGAAGTTCCAGGTGTCCCCGGGGAGCACGCCCACGGTCCCTACCGCGGGGTCCGGGAAGGCAAGGAGATCCGCCTGGATCGCGAAGGAGCCGCTCGGGCCGCTGTTGACGATCTGTTGCTGGAATCGTCCGATGGTGCCGCCGAGGCAGAGGTTGCCCTGGGATCCGCCCGGATTGGCGGCGAAGCCCTGGCTGCGGGAGGTGATGAAGAACCCGAAGCTGTTGCTCGGCAGGCCGCTCGCAGTGAGGGTCAGGTCGTTGGCAGCCGCCGCGGCTGAACCGTCTGCGGACATGGAACTGCTGGAGCCGGTGGAGTTGGCGTTGGCCGCGCAGTAGTTCGAGCCCACACCGTTGGCCTGGTACTCCACCAGGAAGTGGGTGGTGCTGGTGTGGTTCTCCTCGGCGTCGTTCCATTCTCCGCCCCCGAACATCTCGGCGTAGTCCTCGGCGCCTCCGCCGCCCGCGATGTTGTTGGGCTCGCCGGGGAACCAGTTGGTGAAGGTCGCGTCGGTCCCATCTAGCCAGACCCAGCCTCCGGCAGGCTCGGAGTACTGGGGATGGGTCGTGTCCTGGAACAGCCCGATCCAGGGGCGGCCAAGGGAGAGGTTGTTGACGACCCAGTCGAGGTCTGCCTGGTTCGAGAGGACAGCGAGCCGGCCGGGCTGCCCGAGCCACGAAAGGTTCGCAGCGCGGTCGCGGGCTTGGGTCCACGAGAGGTTTTCTGGGACGACCTCGTAGTACCGGCCGTTGTTCGGATTCAGGGCCGGGATGAACTCGGAGAGGGTGAACGTGCCGTTCCCGGTGGTCCCGACGGCGCGGGAGCCGAATCTGATCAAGTACTCCTGCCCTGCGTTGGCCGAGAATCGCACCGTTGACCCGGCGTTACAGTCGATCCCAGAGCAGGTCAGCTGCGCGAGGTTGTTGCAGTCGTTGCCGTCATAGATCGCTACACGCGTCTCGAGAGTGGTCTGGCCGCAGACCTCAACGGTCACTCGCGCGTCGTTGGATGCCGTCCAGAGAAACCAGACATCCTTCCGGACGGGCAGCCCGTTGCAATCGGACAGTCCCGGCGTTGGGGTCGCGCTGGTGTTGTCGAAGGGATGGGGCCCCAGACCGGTGATGGGCTGCGCGTTGGCGCAATCGTCCGCGCCTTGGGCAAAGGCCCCGGAGAGTGTGAGCGTAGCGGTGGCGAGCAGAGAAATCGGGCGGCGCATGGTCGGCGGAGAGTAGGAGAAGGATGACTTGCCCCGCGACCGTATCAGCGGGTTCAGATTCCCGCTATCGGGCCACGCCGCGCGGGGCCTGGCGCATGCCCGCTCTGGGCTACGCTGCCTCAGTTCGGGCAGAGGGCCTTGCTCCCGGCGAGCTCGCGCATGCGCCGGATCTCTTCTTCACAGGCCCGCTTGCCGAGGTCGCGCAGGTACGCGACGTCCTCTGGGACGAGCCGTCTCCAGCGTCGAGGCACGGCGATGGACTCCACGTCGTCGGCGCCGAGGGTCAGGGCGAGCATGACGAGCGCGAGGAAGCTCCCGGCCTGGCTCGGGTGCTCACGGTCGGCTGCGTACAGGTCGAGGTCGGGCCGCTCGCGTCGTGCGATCCCGAAGGCCTCCCCGACCGGGACGACCTGGACGTTCTGCAGGAGCGCCACCCCTCGGTGGGCAGCGACGATCTCCTCCAACGACAGCCACCCCAGCCGCTCGTAGTCCCAGGTCATGAAGAGGACCGGGCGGGCTCCCGCCTCCCGGACCAGCTCGATGAGCTTGCCTGCGTGCTCCTCAAACGAGGCCACGGTGGACTCGGGGATGTCCGCCTGGAGGACGACGACGTCCGCCTCACCGGCGTCGATCCGGTCGAGCACCTCGTCACGATGCCAGTGGGTCTTCAGGGAGGCGCCGCCCTCGACGCAGGGCTCCACCGTGACCCCGCGGTCCTCGCCGTCGAGGGCCGCGGCGAGCGGCTTCCAGAGGCCGCCGTTCCAGAAGGTGAAGCTGTTGCCCACCATGAGGACGCGGCCCGGAGGCGGGACGTCCCACCGGTGCGCCGGGCGAACTCGGGCGTCCTCCGCTGTTGCCTCGCCCGGCGAGCTCGGAACCGCTCGATCGTGGGGGAGCGGGGCCGCGCTACAGGCGGCGAGGGCGGGCACCGCGGCGAGGGTAGCCGGCCCCACCAGCGCGCGGAAGCCCGCGACCACTGCTGACGGCCTCAACGGTCCGCCCCGAGCTCGACCATGGCGTGTACCCACTCGGTCTCAAGGGCCGGGGCCATGGGGACGACCCAACGATGCGCGGGGCGGGTATTCCACTCCGCCCGCCAGGCGCGGTGCTCGGGGGTGTCGGGGAAGGACTCGGTGTCGGGGTAGGGGTAGCCGCTCATGGCGTGGAACGGGAGCGGCTCGACCTCGAGGGCCTCGTAGGTGTTGTGGTCCCGGTCCTTGGCCCAGCCGTCGAGGAACACGAGGTAGTCCCGCACGTGGCCCTCGGGGACGGGCGGCAGCTCCGAGGCGTCGAAGCGGAGGGTGAGCGCGTCGCCCGAGCCCATGATCACGTAGCGGTCGTCCACCTCGGTCAGCAGCGGTCCCACCGCCCCGTAGCGGGTGTAGTCCCCTGGGTGCTGGTCCCAGCGAGGCTCCATCGCGATCTTGTCCCAGTCGAAGAAGAGCGGGAGGTCTTGGCGGTCCGGGATCTGCCCCTCGGAGAAACCGCGGGACCAGAGGCGCGTCCCGATCGGCTCCAGGGAGGAGGTGATCAGCCCGGCGTCGTCGTCGCAGGTGGCGAGTTCGATGCAGTCCCAGTAGAGCTCGAGGGTCGAGCCCAGACGCATGCGAGGGTCCTCGCGGTTCAGGATCTTCGAGACGTCGATGACCATGGTCTTCGTCTTGCCCGCCGGAAAGCCCACGGGGGGGCCGGCTGGGACCCAGGTCCCGTCCGGGCCAGGGACCTCGATCACCGGCGGGATGAACTCGACGCCCGGCGTCGCGGCCGAGGCCACGTTGGCGCTGGCGTCGCTCCAGAAGAACCAGCCGGTGGCCACCATGCGCAGGAGCTCGGCGTCCTTCACGTCCGCCGGGTCGAACTCCAACTCCAACCAGTGGGGCTCTGCGAGCCCGAGGTACTGGCCCGCGAGGCGCTGGAAGGGAACCGGGTGAACGGCGTCACGGTCGCGGATCTCCGCGGTCCAGTCGGCGCCGTCGGAGCCGGTGGCCTTGCGCACCTTCGCGACTCGCTCGACCACGTGGGTGTGGGGCTCCGGGAAGGGCGGGAACTTGAAGCGCTCGTTGGGATAGATGGCGGTGCCCGTGGGGTGGTCCACCACGTCGAGGCGCACCCGGTCGAGGTAGGTGACCTCGCGCAGTTCCTCGGTGAATTGAAGGACCAGCTCGTCGTTCTCATCGGGGACCAGCTGATCCCCGCGCACGAGCACGTACTCGTCGTGGTCCGGCGGCACCAGCATCCCCGGCGCCATGGGGAGGCCGAGGGGCGTGATACCGATCACATCGCTGATGAACTCGAAGGTCTCCCCGTTCCATGTGTACAGGAAGGGGCAGGAGCCAATGAGGCCCTCGGGTTGGACGCCGAACTCCGAGTGGTCGAGGAAGAACTGCACCCCCGCCTCCACGTCCAGCTCTTGCTGGACGACGCCGTTGGGCCAGGAGACCCGCACGATATCGGCGTAGGGACGGTCGCCGATGCCGATGATCGCGGCCTCGCCTCGGAGGTAGACCCGGCGGTAGAGGTCCTGCGCACGGACCTCGAGGACCGCGCCCACCGCCTGCCGGTTGTCCTTCTGCCCGACGAACTTCAGGTAGAGCGCGTTCTTGGCGGCGTTGGTGGGCGAGAGGGCCACGAGGCCGTCCTCGGTCCGACGCAGCACCTCGAGGGTGAGGGGCGCGTAGGGATCTGGCCGGTCGATGTCTTCGACCAGCAAGTCGAGGCCGCCGGCGAGCGGGATGTCGACGGGGAGGGGCTCGGGCTGCGTCACCCCGAGGAGGCCGCGGCACGCGCCCGTCGGGTCGATCCAGACCAGGTCCACGGCGCCGTTCATGTCGAGGTCGGTGGCGTGGAGGCAGCGGCCCTCCGCGACGGCGACCTCAAGGGCCTGGGCGGCGTAGGTGCCGTCGCTGGTGCGACGGAACCAGCTCGAGCCCTGGGCGCCAGGGGAGAGCAGGTCCGGGCGCCCGTCGGCGTCGAGGTCCACGGCGGAGGGCTCCCGTTGCATGGTGGCGCCCGCGAAGGCGCGTGCGGCCACATCCTCGAAGAGCCCGCGCCTCATGGAGTCCATCAGGTGGGTCGCGCTCGACCCGCCGAAGAGCAGGTCGACGTCGTTGTCTCCGTCAAAGTCTTCGACCGTGCACCAGTCAAAGTCGCCCGCAGGGAGGCTCGCGCCCTCGCTTGCATCTCGCCACGCGCCGCGGGGCTGGACGTTGCCGTCCTTGTCGACGAGTGCGCCCGCGCCGTCGTTCCGCAGGAGGCGGGCGCCGAAGGCGCCGACGACGAGGAGGTCGAGGTCACCATCGTGGTCGAAGTCGACGGTCTCGAAGTCGCGGATGTCCCCTCCGAGCTCCGGGAGCTCGACCGGGGAGGGGGCCCAGCGTGGACCGTCCGGCTCGTCAGACTGCTCGAAGAGCACGAGCTTGTCGCCTGCGGCGGCCACGATGTCGAGGGTGTCACCGCTGAGGCGTTGATTCAGGTCGAGGGCTCGGACGGGCCCCGTGATCCCTGCGGCGGCGAGTTGGAAGGTCTCCAGCTTGGCCGCATCGCCCCCGTCGCGGAGGTGGACCGCGAGGGCTCCGTTGTCCACAGCGATGAGGTCGAGGGTGCGGTCCCCGTCGAGGTCCCGGATCTCGAGCTCGGTGACGCCCGGACCGAGCGGCGCGACGGTGCGAGGCGCGCTGAACTCAAGGGCGCTGGCAGGGCTCGTGGGGAACGAACCGAAGGGCGCCGGCGGGGTCACCCGGGCCAGCAGGCCCTGGTCAAGCTCAACGTCATTGGTGGACTTGAAGCCCTTGTCCCGGAGGGACGCCCAGAGACTCTCCCAGGAGCGCAGCTCCTCCTCGTCCTCGCCATAGGCGGCCGTGAAGCGATAGCGCTGGTAGACCGCGGTCACGTACCACTGCAGCCCGAGTTCGATGCCGAGGGCGACGACCTCGTCGAGGGCAGCGACCGCGCGGTCGAGGTCCTCCTCGAGGCCGAACAAGGAGCGCGCGAGCCCGAGCTTCGAAGGCGGGTCGCCGGGGGAGAGCTGGAGGACTCGGTCGTAGAGCGCCGGCACCTCCTCCATGCGGTCCGGGTCGTAGGAGACGAGCTGGGCGCGGAGGTAATTCGCGCCGGGGTCGTCCGGAGCCGCCTCGAGGGCGCGCTCGATGAGGGCCATGGCCCCCTCGAAGTCCCCCGTCTTGAGGACCACCTGGGCGGCCATCACGAGGTCGCCGACCTCTGCGCTCTGGCCGCCGATCAAGGGGTCGAGCTCCGCGAGCGCCTCGCTGTACTCCTCCTTGGCGAAGAGGACCGCGACCCGCTCCCGGATCAGCGTGCCCTCAACGGAGGGGCGAGCTTGTCCGCGGCTGGAGTCCGGGTCGCTGCAACCGCCGAGGAGAGGCGCCAGGACGAGGGTCGCGAGTGCGGTGACTGAGGCCAGCGTGGCCTGGGCCGGGGTGACGTTCATGGGACGCTTGAGGAGGGGGGTGTGCACCGACTACGGGCCTCGTGACCGCATGTTGGCGCGGTCGGCGAGCAGGCCTACGTGGACGCAGACAGGCTACGGCGGGAGTCGGGGCGGTCCAACGCCCATCCTCCCAATGGGTGGATCCGGGTCGTGGCAAGGTGGGCCTGGGTGGATCCGCGCGCGGTGGTGTGGTGTGACGGAGTGCCCGCTTTGGCAGACTTCTGCACATGGATGAGACGTCACTGACCCCGAGTCGAATTCGTACGGACGGCTTGCGGGCTTGGTGCGCCCTCCTCATCTGGCTGGTCGCTGGTGCGGGGGCCGTCTGGCTCGAGTCGCTGCCGTCAGCGCTATCGGAGGACGCGCCGGCGGAGATCGCCTCCGGCGGGCGTGCCCGTTCCTTCCTCGAGCGCCTCGCACAGGAGGAGGGTGGCGGCGCGCCGCAGCCGCGGCCGGTGGGGACCGCCGCGAACGCGCGCTGCCGGGAGCGCCTTCTTGAGGAGTGGCGTCGGCTCGGCTTCACCCCGGAGGTGTCCGAGCAGGTCACCGTCGTCGAAGACCGGAACGTGGCCGGGGCGACGCAGAACGTGTTGGTCCGCCTCCGGGGCTCGGGCCGCCTTCGCGGACCAGGGACGGCCATCCTGTGCATGGCGCACTACGACTCGGTGGGAGCCGGACCCGGCATCTGTGATGACCTGTCTGGCGTGGCGGCGCTCCTCGAGGTCGCCCGGGCCCTGAAGGCGCGTGGCGGGACCTCCCGTGACGTCATCTTTCTCATCGATGATGCGGAGGAGTCCGGCCTGATCGGCGCGGCGGCGTTCGCACAACATCACCCCTGGGCCGCGGACGTCGGCGCGTTGATCAACCTGGAGGCCCGCGGGACGAGCGGGCAGAGCCGGATGTTTGAGACCGGTCCAGGCAACGCGAACTTGATGGAGGCCTTCGCCGGGACCGCGACCCGCCCGAGCGCGAGCTCTGTCTCCGTGGAGGTCTACCGCCGGATGCCCAACGACACGGACTTCTCGATCTGGCGAAAGCGCGGACTCCCCGGGCTGAACTTCGCCTTCATCGGTGATGTCTCCCGCTACCACACGCCGGTCGATGACCTTGATCATCTGGATCCACGGAGCCTCCAGCACCACGCGACCAACGCCCTCGAGGCCGTGCTCGCCCTGGACGGGGCGCCTTTCCCTGCGGAGCGCGCAGACCTCGAGGCTGCGCAAGCGGACGCCCTGTTCTTCAGCCTCGGCGGGCGCTCGCTCGTGACCATGGGGATCCCGACGATCCGCGGGCTCGGGGCCCTCCTCGTCTTGCTCTCCCTGGTCGGTATCTCCCGGGCCGTGGCCCGCGGCGCCCTCAGCCTCAGGGGCGTCTCGCTCGGGCTCGTGGGCCTCCCTGTGGTGCTTGGCGTCTCGCTCGTGGTCGCGGACCTGCACCTGAGCCTGCTGCGGAGCATCGGCGCGCCTGCTGCCTCCTTCACTGCGGGGACGGAAGTCCTCGCCACGAGCGTGGTCGCGACCGGGCTTGGAGCGCTCCTCGCCCTCTCATTGCTCCTTGCGAGGGTCATGACCGCGGCTGAGTGTGGCGCGGCGGTGGCGCTCCTCGTCGTCGGCGCCGGGATGCTGGTGAGCTGGATCGCGCCTGGCGCCGCCTTCCTGCTGGGTTTCCCGTCGGGCGTCCTCGCGGTCACCTGGTTCTTCTTCCCGAGCCGAGGGGACCTGGGTGCGCGGGTCTGCAACGCCGCGGTCTTCGCGCTCGGCACTGCAGCCTTCCTGTGGACGCCCCTGTACCTCGGGCTCCTCGACGCCTTCGGCGCCGGCTCCGGGACGGGCCTCTTCGCCCCGCTCCTCTTCTGCGGCGCGTTGTTGCTGCCGCCGGTTTGCCGTGCGGCCCGGGGGGCCTCTCCCTGGATGACGGCGGGGCTGTTGGCCACGGCGCTCGGGTCGGGGGCCTTGGCCAGCCAGGCTCGCCAGTTCACTCCCGACCAGCCGGGGCGACTGAACCTTGTGCACGTGCAAACGGCGGCAGGCGATGCGTGCTGGCTCGTCCGGGGCTTCTCGCCCATGGACGCCGGGGTACGGACGGAGCTCGTGAGCTCCCTCGGCGGACCTCTGCTCGAGCGCCCTTACGAACAAATCCCCTGGTCTGGAAGCACGGCGTTCAGCCTGCGGACCGGACCGATCGAGGCCTCACTCCCGGAGGTCGAGGTGGTCGAGAGCTGGCGCTCGGACGAGCATTGGACCGTGAAGCTGCGGATGCGCTCGGGGCGCGGCGGAGATGAGCTGCTCCTGGGGACGGCGGGGCTGGATGCCATGCGGGCCGAGGGGGTCAGCCTCTCGCCATTTTGGCTCACGTGGTGTGCCCCAGGGACCGGGTGGCGGGAGGTCGAAGTGGACCTCCCGGAGGGTCAGGACGCCTCGATCACGGTCTTCGACAAGCGCTTGGGACTGGATCGAGGTCTCACGCGTCGCGCCGCGCTCTTCCTCGATGAACGTCAGCCGCTGCTGGTCCCATCCCACGACGGGGATGGCTCGGTCTTGAAGGTCGAGTACGTGCTGCGAGTCGACGGCGAGGCGGGCGAGGTGACGCTGATGACAGGGAGCGACGAGCCCGCCAGCGCCGCGGGAGAGGACGCGCGATGAGCAGCGCACTCAAGAGATGGTCCATGGTCGCGGTGGCCGCCTTGCTGCCCGCCTGCGGTGCGGAGGTCGACCGGCCGAGCGTGGTCATGGTCGTGGGAGACACCCTGCGCGCGGACAAGCTGAGCTGCATGGAGGGGCCGGAGGGGCTGACGCCCTACCTCGACCGGATCGCCGCGCAGGGGGTGCGCTTTGACCAGGCGAGGTCTCACGCGCCCTGGACCCTGCCCTCCACGGCCTCCATGCTCACTTCGCTGCACCCCGAGGAGCACGGCGCGGGCGGTCGCCTCGGCCGCTTCACGACGCTCGACGCCGAGGTCGAGACGGTGGTGAAGAGCTTCCGGGACCTGGGCTACCGGACCCACGCCATCGTCAACGTGCTCTTCCTCGACCCGAAGCTCTTCGGGGTCACGCGAGACTTCGAGACGGTGGACCAGCAGGTCTTCGAGACCAACGTGGACGTGCGCGCCGCGGAGGCGACGACCCGGGCTGCGCTTGAGTGGATCGAGGCCAACCGTGACGACGGTCCGTTCTTCCTCCTGGTCCACTACTTCGACCCGCACTGCGTCTACGCGCCACCGCCCGCGTTCCGCCAGCGGTGGGCGACCCCGGCGGACCAACAGGGGGAGTGGACCTTCGGGACCCGGCCGCAGATGGTGGCGATCCGCGACGGCGAGCTCTCGCCTGCGGCGGCGACCATCGAGCGCGCTGAGGCCCTGTACAACGGTGAGGTCAGCTACCTCGACGCTCAGATCGGACGCCTTGACGACGGCCTGGCCTCCATGGGGCAGCGGGATGAGCTGGTCCTCGTGGTGACGGCGGATCACGGGGAGGAGTTCCTGGACCACGGTGGCTTCGAGCACGGCCACACCCTCTACGACGAGCTCGTCCGGGTGCCGCTGCTGATCCGCGCGCCGGCGAGGCTCAAGCCGGAGGTGGTGGGCGCCCCCGTCCGCCACATCGACCTGGCTCCGACGCTTTGTGAGCTCTGTGACCTGCCCGTCCCCGGGCAGTTCGTCGGGCGCAGCCTCGTGCCGCTGGCCGACGGCGCGCCCGAGCTCGAGCGGCGGCCGACTCTGGCTCACGGGAACATGTGGGCGCGACCGCAGACCAGCTGGACCTCGGCGGGGTGGAAGTTGATCGTCCGAGAGGGCGCGCCGGCTCAGCTCTACGAGGTCGCGGTCGACCCCGGCGAGCAGCGCGACCTCGCGGCGTCACGGCCCGAGGAACTGACGCGCCTGCAGGCCGAGCTGGAGGCCGTGGAGCGGGGCATGACCGCGCTCCGGCGCGGCGAGGCCGCGGCGCTGGACCCCCGCACCCGCGAGGTGCTCAGCGGCCTCGGCTACGGCGGCGAAGACGAATGATGACCATGAAGTACACCCCGACCTCCCTCACCTTGTTGCTGGCGGCCTGCGCGGGGTCTCCCGACGCGAGCGTCACCGGCTCGAGCGCCCTCCGCTCCAGGCAGCGGCCGAACGTGGTCCTGATCTACGGGGACGACGTGGGCTTCGGGGACCTCGGCTGCTACGGGGCCGAGAAGATCCCGACGCCTAACCTGGATCGGCTGGCGGCCGAGGGGCTTCGGTTCACGGACGGGCACTGCGCCGCGGCCACCTGCACGCCGTCGCGCTACGCGCTGCTGACCGGGGTCCACGGCTTCCGAAGTGGCGTGCGGGTGCTGCCTCCGAACGCGCGGCTGACCATCCCCGTCGAGGCCTGGACGCTCCCGGACACGTTCCGCGCGGCGGGGTATCGCACCGGGATCGTCGGTAAGTGGCACCTCGGTCTGGGCGCGGAGGGCGAGGCAGTCGATTGGAACGGGGCCGTGAAGCCGGGGCCCATGGAGCTCGGCTTCGACGACTCCTTCCTGCTGCCGTCCACCAACGATCGCGTGCCGTGCGTCTACCTCGAGGGCCACGAGGTGGTGGGGCTCGACCCGGCGGACCCGCTCCACGTGGGGAAGCTCGCCGACGCGCCCGAGGGGAGCACCCGGTATCCGAACGGGCGCAAGACCCCGGAGGCGATGACGTACTACCCGAGCTCCCATGGGCACAACCAGTCGGTCATCAACGGCATCGGGCGCATCGGCACCATGGCAGGCGGCGAGGCCGCGTTGTGGGACGACGAGACCATGGCGGACGTGTTCGTCGAGCGGGCCACGCGCTTCATCGACGAGCACGAGGAGGAGCCCTTCTTCCTCTTCTTCTCCTCCCAGGACATCCACGTGCCCCGCACGCCGCACCCCCGCTTCAAGGGCAAGAGCGAGCTCGGCTACAGGGGGGACGCGATGGTCCAGCTGGACTGGGCGGCGGGCGCGGTCATGGACGCCCTGGAAGACCGGGGGCTCGCGGAGAATACGATCGTCATCTTCTCCAGCGACAACGGGCCGGTCTATGACGACGGCTACGTGGACGGCACCACCGTGCTCACGAGCAAGGAGGAGGTCGACCGCGGGCACGACGGTTCTGGGCCCTACCGGGGCGGGAAGTACCAGGTGTACGAGGGGGGGACGCGGGTGCCGCTGATCGTCCGCTGGCCGGACGGGCTCGAGCCCGGGGTGTCCTCGGCGCTGGTGACGCAGGTGGACTTCGTGGCCTCCTTCGCGTCGATGCTCGACGTGCCGCTCCCCGCGGGCGAGGCCATGGACAGCCGGAACGCCATGGACGCGTTGCTCGGCACGGACCTGGTGGGGCGCCAGCACGTGGTGGAGGAGGCCCGGGGGCTCGCCCTACGGGACGGACCGTGGAAGCTGGTCCAGCGGCCCAAGGGCGCGGACGAGCTCTACCTCCTCACCGACGACGTGGGGGAGGCGTCCGACGTGGCCGCCGAGCACCCCGAACGC
>JAQWJQ010000137.1 GCA_029248265.1 Planctomycetota bacterium | reverse complement strand
CTACCTGGACCTGGACCTCGCCACGGACCGGCTCTTCGTGAGCGACACGGGCCTGGACGCGATCCTCGAGGTGGACCTCTCCTCGGGGGACCGCGCCGTGGTCTCCGGACTCGGAGTGGGGACCGGCGCCCCCCTCGACGGACTCACGGACCTCTGGTTCGACGCTGGGATGGGCCGCATCTTGGCGCTCGACGATCAGGCGCCGGCCGTACGGTCGATTGACGTGGCCTCAGGGGATCGGACGCTGTTCTACGAGTTTCGCCGAGGAGCGGGCGACCGTGACGTGGCCCTCGACGCGGTGACGGCCGCGCCCGAGGGGACGGACGCGATCTTCGCTGTGGCCCGAGGCGAAGCGGCGCTCCTCCGGCTCGCGACGCCGACCGGCGACCGGACCGTGCTCGCCGACGCGGTGACGGGCGCGGGCCCCGCGCTCATCGAGCCCACCGACGTACAAGCCCTGGTGCCGGGCGGCGCCGCGGGGTTGGACGGCCGGCTGCTGGTCGTGGATCGGGGCCTCGGGGCGCTCTTGGCCGTGGATCCCCTCACCGGGGACCGAACCCTGCTCTCGGGTACCGGGACCGGTGGGGGACCTCTGTTCGTCGACCCGTCCGGTGTGGCGGTGGACTCCACGGGTGCGGTGGCCTGGGTCACGGATCTCGGCGCGAACTCGGTGATGGAGGTGGACCTCGCCACAGGCGACCGAGTCCTCGTCTCTGGGGGCGGCTCGGGCGCAGGGCCCGGCTTCGACAGCCCCGTCCGGGCGGTCCAGGACACGACGGATCCGAGGCGGCTGCTGGTCGTGGACAGCGGTCTGCTCGCGGTGGTTGCGGTCCAACTCACCGCCGGGCCCGGGGCCGGCGCCGGGGATCGGACGATCCTCTCCGACGCCGTGACAGGCGCCGGGGAACCCTTCCAGTCGCTTGCCGGGGTCTCGATGACCGCGGCGGGGCTCGTGACCTGCGACCCTGCGGCGGGAGAGCTTGTGCTCGTGGACCTCGCCTCGGGAGACCGCACGATGATCGCGGGAGGGGACGTGGGCTTCGGTCCGCGCTTGGTGGGGCCGAGTGGCCTCGCGGCCCGGCGAGGAGGAGACGGGATCTACCTCGTCACCGCGAACGGGATGACGGTCCTGGTTGAGCCGACCGTGGGCGACCGCGTCGTGCTCTCTCACTGAGAGCCATCCGGGGGGTGGACCCGCGAGCGAGTCCACTCCCGGGTGGATTGAAGCGCGCGGCGCGGGCGCCTCAAGGGGTCGTCACCGGACGCTCAAGAGCTTCATCTCGAACTTCAGGTTGCCCCTGCCCGGATAGGCCAACGCCTCCGGCATGAGGATGACGAAGCTGTCACCGACGCGCATGCGAGCCACGACCTTGTCCCAGCCGACGATGGCCTGGCCGGAGCCGACCCGGAAGGTGAACGGGCGGCTGCCGGGGTCCAGCACCTCGCCGTTGGCCTTCATCGCCTTGTAGGCGAGCGTGGCGGTCTTCCCCTCGCCGCAGGCCTCGCCGCTGCCGTTCTCTTTGACCTCAAGGATCTCAATGTTCGGGACCCCCGAGCGACCTGAAGGGATGGTGTCACCGACGGCCCAATCATCGCTCCCGGCCGCCGCGCCGGCGCCAATCACAAGAGCCGAGCTGGCGGCGGGCGGCGCGGTGCTCGTCGGCTCCTGGGTGGCTTGGGCTTGCTCTCCTTGGTCGGCGCCGGAGGAGGGGGTGGGCTCCTGGGCGCAGGAGGCGGCGGTGGCGGCGAGTACAGCGGCGACGATGAGGTTCGATTTCATGGTGCGCAGAGGCTACGGGATCCCCCGGGGAGAGGCGATCCCCGACAGCGACGGAGTGGGGTCAGGATGGTTGCTGGTCATCGATCCGCAGAGCGTGGTCCTTTGGGCTGGTTGTCGTCGCCCCTCCACCGGAGCCCAGGATCACCTCCGCGTGGGGTCACAGGGATGGACGAGGCCTACGGTGGCGTAGCCGCGGGCTCGAGTCGTCTTGGGTGGGCGTCCAGCGAAACGGGAAGGCCAATGTGCCGGGGGTGGACGAGGCTGGCTCGCCCCTGGACCGCTGGTGATCGTCGGGCCGCGGCTCGCGGCGTCGGCGCCGGGCTCGGCGTCGGCGAAGCGTGGTACGGTGCGCGTAGAGCCGGTCCTCGGGAGCGGTCGCCCCGTGAAGTCCCACTGCTGATCGTCATGCTCAAGGCTTTCGCCCTCGCAGCCGCCGCGCTCGCTCCTTTCTCTCCTGGCGCTTCACCGAGCGCCCCGAAGCCTCCGGTCCAGGTCTTCATCCTGGCTGGCCAGTCCAACATGGTGGGCGCGGGCACGGTCACGGCGAACCTGGAGCGCCACGGGGGGAAGGGGAGCCTCGAGATCCTGGTCCAGGCCAAGGAGTCGAAGAAGCGTTGGTCGCATCTCGTCGACCGCAAGGGAGCCTGGATCGAGCGAGAGGACGTCTGGATCAACTACTTCGACCGGTACGGCGAGCTGGCGCCGGGCTTCGGTGGGCGAGAGGACCAGATCGGGCCGGAGCTTGGCTTCGGGCACGCGGTGGGCGAGGGCTGTGACGAACAGGTGCTCTTGATCAAGGTCGCCTGGGGCGGCAAGAGCATCGGCAAGGACTTCCGTCCGCCGAGTGCCGGCGGCGAGGTGGGGCCGGAATACACGAAGCTGTTCGAGGAGATCCGTGCGGCGTTGGGCGCCGCTGAGGAGCGCTTCGAAGGGTACGAGGGGCAGGGCTTCGAGCTCGCCGGCTTCGGATGGCACCAGGGTTGGAACGACCGGGTGAACCAGGCCTTCAACGACGAGTACGAGAAGAACCTGGCGTGCTTCATCCGGGACATGCGCAAGGAGCTGAAGGCTCCTGAGCTCCCCTTCGTGATCGCGGAGACGGGCATGAGCGGCAAGGAGGAGAAGCACCCCAGGGCGCTCTCGCTCATGCGAGCACAGGCGAACGTGGCCGGGTACCCCGAGTTCAAGGACAGCGTCGCGTTCGTCGGGACGCGGGGCTTCTATCGCCCTGGCGAGGAGTCACCCTCGAACCAGGCCTACCACTGGAACAGCAACGCCGAGACCTACCTCCTCATCGGCGAGGGGATGGGCGAAGCCATGTTGGAGCTGCTCCCGAGGTACCGGAAGGAGCGCGCCAAGGCGGCTCGCCAGCGCTGATGAGTCGCAGCGCCGGCGGGCGCGTCACCAGGCGGCGTGAGGTGTTCTTGATTGTGGCGGGTGGTGTACGTTGGTGGCATCTGCCTGCCGAAGACCCTTCCTGACCCCTCAGTTCCCATGAAGTACATCAAGACGCTCACGCTTGGAGTGACAGTCGCCCTCGCCGCCTCTTCCTGCAGCCACACCGGCCTGAATTCAACCCCTGCTGCGAGCGGCTCACTCGACGAGGCGAGCGTGAAGGCCTTCGCGGAGGAGTGGCACGCGGGCCTCGTGGGTTACGACTCAGGCGCCGAGGTCTGGGTGACGGGGCTCACGAATGAGTCGACCTACTTCAACGCGGGCTTCGCCGAGCCTCAGCAGGTCTCGATCGACAACGTGGACCCGAGCTTCTTCTGGGAGGACGCGGTGGTCTGCGATGTCAAGGACGTCAAGGTCTATGGCGACGTGGCCAGCGTCTATGGCACGGTCACCTAGGTGGACTTCGGGATGGGCTGGCGCAAGGTCTTCCACGGGACGGTAGTCGAGCGTGAGGGGCGACTCGTCTGGGACCGTTGGATGGAGTGCTCGGACTCGTCGCTCGCCAACAACTTTGCGGGTTGGACCTCCCAGAACCCCGCCGCGGGGGCCGAGTACGTTTCCATGGCGTGGAACATCATCAACGGCGAGTTCAGCACCGCGCGGGCGCAGACCGACAAGATCCTCGAGCTCGACCCTGGCATGGCGACCGCCCACCTTGGCGCCGCGTGGGGTGGCTGGATCGACGGTGACGAAGCGGCGGCGGACGCGGCGATGAGCGCGGCGGTGGCGGCCCTCGACGACGAGGGCGAGGCGCAGCAGCTCATGATCCGTGCCCTGGCGACGGAGGACACCGAGGAGGCCGTCCGGCTCTGTGAGAAGGCCCTGGTCCTCGCGCCTGATGACCCGCTCCTTGCGGTCCACTACACGGTGCTCGTGGGCCTCCGACAGGAGGACCCCGCAAGCGCGGCGCGCTTCCTCCGGCGGGCTCTCAAGCGCTGGCCGAACGTCGGCGGGCTCCACAACATGATGGGTTACATGCTCATGGCCCAGGACGATAGCGAAGGGGCGGAGAAGCACTTCCGCATGTACATGCGCCTGCAGCCGAAGACGGCCAACGCGTACGACTCCATGGGAGACTTCCTCCGGGTCACCGGGAACGCCGAGGAGGCCAAGGCGATGTATGAGCGCACGCTGGAGCTTGATCCCGCGTTCAAGGCGGCCAAGCGCAAGCTCGACGCCCTATCCGGCGTCGCGAACGGCGACGCGCCCTCGGACGGGTGATCATGCTCGGAGCAGGCGGGGCCCTGCGCTCCGCCTGCCCCTGGGTCCTACCCAGGCCCGTCAGTCGACGGAGTCTGCCGATGGCCCGTCGGGGGCCCGTCGGGGGCCGGCGCCGCAGGGGCTCCCTCGGGGTCCTCGCCCCGGCGCCTGACGCGGATGCGTGCGACGTAGATCGCGGTGCGCTGCTCATGGCTCGAGTAGTACGAGAGGAGCAGGTCCTCCCCGTCGAGCACCGCACCCGGATAGCTGGTGTCTCCCCCTGAGGGGAGCATCAAGAGGCTCTGGAACGCGCCATCCAGGGTCACCTCTCCCACGGCCGTCCGGGGCACACCGTCTCGGTAGACGCGGCCGGCGGCAAGCATGCGCCCATCGTCGAGGACGAGCAGCTCCGGGCCGCCGAGGTGCTCGGGGAGGTCCACCCAGGTCCACTCCTCGAAGGGGGGCGGGGCGTGGCCGATGCGCGCGGTGGCGTTGAAGGGGTCCCGCCGAACAAGGGCGATCAGGCGGCCGTCCGGGAGGACGCGGAGCGTGGCCTCGTTGGGCTGGCCTGGATGATCGAAGGAGGCGAGGAGGTCATACCGGGCGCCGTCTTCGGTGCGCACGAGGTGATGCCCCGGGGGGCTCGCTTGCGGCTGGTACACGACGCCGAAGCCGACCTGCTTGGCCCAGGTCACGCGCCACAGCCAGTCGTCCTTGGACGCGATCTTCGCGTCCAGCGTGGCGGCTCGCATTCGAGCTGGGAACTCGGCCCCTCGCTCCCAGAAGGCGACCCTCGGCGCGCGCCCCTGGAGCACGCCGTCGAGGTACCTCGAGCCGCCCGCGAGGATCATGAGCTCCCCGCCAGGCGTCACGCTCACCTTTGGGTCACGCAGGTCGACGCCCGGTTCCTCGAGGAGACCCCGTGGGGTCCAGGTCCGGCCGTCCCTTGAGGTGAGCACCCGGACCTTCCCGTCGGCGCCATTCACGTGCCCGTCGCCCTCCCGAAAGGTGAGGATGAGGTCCTCGCCGAAGCGGCAGAGGTCGGTGAAGGCCTGGTGGGGGGCGCGGTCCCACGCGCGCTGCACGTGGACCAGCTCCAGCGTGAGGGGGCTGGCGTCGTCCCTGGCGGGACGGGGGTGGGCCTCGAAGAACTTCGCCGCGAGCCCGTGGAAGTCAGGGTGCTTGCGGTGGCCACCTTCGTGCTCGAAGACCAAGACGTCACCGCCGCTGGCGCTCGGGTAGCGGGTGACCCGCTCGTCGATGGCCCAAGGGCGGCCCGCCTCACAGGCTCGCTGCTCGCGGAGCTTGCCGAGGGAGTCCCCTTGCCGGGCCCACGGCACCACGCGATCCGCGCGGCAGCCAGCGTGGAAGACGGGGCGCGGCGGCAGGATCACCCCACGACGGAGCTGGCGTGACGCGGCCGAAGACGGCGCCACCGAGGCGAGCACGTCGCCGCGGGTGGCGAGGAGCAGGTAGGTGAACCCGCCACCGTTGGAGTGCCCGGTGGCGTGCACCCGGTCGGGGTCGACGCGGAAGTCCACCTTCGCCCGGCTGAGGAGGGCATCAAAGAAGGCGAGGTCCCGGTCGCCTTCGTCGCCCGGCGCGTGCTGCCAGCCGGGGAGCTTGCCCTCCGGGTCCGTGAACCCGGCGGTGGGGAGGCCCTGGGGGTAGATGACCACTGCTTCCGGCCACGCGCTGTGGAGGGGAGCCCCCCGCGCCATCGCCCGAGCGCGGCCACCGTGTCCGTGGAAGGAGAGGACCAGCGGCGCGGCGGCGTCTCCGCTGGTGCCGCTCGAGGCGGCCCCTTCCGGCGCGAAGACGAGCGCCTCGCGGGCCACTCCGTCCACATCGATGGTCCAGCGCTCCTGCTCGCTCGCCTGCGATGGGTTGAGCGTGACGGCCGCGAGGGCCAGGATCGACGCGGCCTTGCGCAGCACGGACGGGGCGCTCAAGTCACTCACCCTGGAAGCACCAGAGGCTGTTCTCGGTCCTGACGAACAGGGCCCCGTCCACGACCGCGGGAGTCGCGAAGAGCCCGTCCTCGAGGTCGACGTAGTGCACGATCTCGAGCCCCTCTGACTCGGCATCGAGCACATAGAGGGTGCCCTCCGCGGATCCCACGAGGACGTGCCCGGCCAGGCCCATGGGGGACATGTAGTACTCGCTGCGGTCCGGCAGCCGTTCACGGTCGAGGACGCGCTTGCCGCTTGCTGCTTCGATGGCGCTCACGATGCCGCCCGCCTTCACGAGCCAGATCCGGTCGCGGTAGAGCAGCGGAGAGGCGACATAGGGGAGGCCACGCTTCCACGTCCACTCCACGTGGCTCGCGGTGACGTCGCCCGCACCACCGCGGCGGATGGCCATCAGGACATTCGCGCCCGGGTTCGCGGTGCCGCCGGCGGGCGTGATGAGCTCAGGGCGCTCCCAGACGCCGTTCTTGTTCTGATCGAGGAACCCGAACGCGTCCTTCGCGCGGCACTCGGGCACCTCGTCCAGCTCGACGGTCCCGTTATCGTTGGCGTCGAGCCGGTCGAAGAGCAGGTTCGGGTCGGCCACTTCGGCGTCCGAGAGCTCCAGCGAGCGGCCGAAGCCGGCGTCCCAGAAGGACCGGCCAGTGGCGTTGGCGGTGCTCCACGCACCGAAGAAGAGGGAGTCCGCGTTCGCGGTGGGGGTCGTGCAGCTGAAGGCCGTGACGCCGCTCACGTTCCACAGGGGCGCGCCCGTCTTGGGGTGGAACGAGCACACCTGGCTCGTCCCGCCGATGATCAGCTCCTCGCGGTCCGCGTTGCGCCAGAGGTAGGGGGTCCCGTGGCTCTCGATGAAGCCGAAGCGATCGATCTTCCACGCGACCTCGCCCGTCTCTGCGTCGAAGGCGAAGACCGCAGCCTCCGGCGCACCGTCGCGGGAGAGGATCACGTTGCCGTGGGTGACGATGGGCGAGGTCCCGACACCGAAGCCATAGCCAGGGTGAGGCATGCGCTCCTCCCAGAGCAGTTGCCCCTCGAAGTCCAGGGCCACGAGCCCGTAGGAGTCCACGTAGGCGAAGACCCGCTCACCGTCGGTGCACGGCGTGGAGACCGCAGGGACCGCGTCGACGTGGGAGTACTGGGGCGGACTCTCGGCCAGGAAACTCCGCCGCCAAAGCTCGCTGCCGGTCGCCTGGTCGAGGGCGACGACCACCCCGCGATCCCCGATGTGCCCGGTGAGGAAGACCTTGCCCCCGTCGATGCACGGCGACGAGTGCCCGGCCGGGAGCGCGGCGCGCCATCGGAGGTGCCTCTCCGGGCCAAAGTCGAGGGGGATCGAGCGGTCCTCGGACACAGGGTGACCGGCGGGGCCTCGGAATTGCGGCCAGGAGGAGGGGTCATCCTCGTGACCTGCGAAGGCGGGGAGGACCAGTGCCAGGACGAGGGCAGCGTTCGTGGTGAAGAGGCGCATCAGCAAGCGGGGATCGGGCACGCGTGGGAAGGGAGGCGTCAGGGCTCGAGGCAGTGCCCATGATGAAGCCTCCGGCAGCCTGCGCGTGGGCGCCTTCAGCGATCTTTGGGGTGCGAGGGCGACGGAGGAGTCGCGCCTCAAGAAAAGGGGCGTTTACGTCGATCGAAACTGCGCGTGCCCGCCTCCCCTGCTCTCTTGCCTCTCCCCTTGATCATGACCTTCAACCAGCAGAAGTCACACCGCTACGCCTTCGTCCACGAGCGTTACAACAAGGCCCTCTCCGCCGGCTTCTACTTGGAGGCCATCACGATCTGTGAGTCGCTGATCTCCGACCGGCTGCTCTCCAGTCTTCACCACCGTGAGAAGGTGGAGCGCAACCCGAAGAAAGGCCTCGCGGAGCTCATTGGGAAACACAAGAAGCAGCCCCTCCTCGACCCCGTCGCGATGGCGAATGGCGAGCGCGTCATGGACATCTTCTCTGAGCTGGATCGCTGGCGTCGTGAACGGAACGCGCTGCTCCATGGCATCGCCAAGTGTGTTCCCGGGACGAAACTCGCACCGGCGGCGTCGCTCATGGAGCGATCGAAGAAGGCGGCGGAGGAGGGGATGCACCTCTTCAGGATGCTCGATAGTTGGCACCGCAGGGCGGTCACGGCCACCCGTCAGGACGCGGCGGCGGGGCCTCTTCCAGCCGCCTGAATTCAACGAGCTCTGCTCGTCGGCGCTCTACTCTTCCCCGAACCAGGCCTCGCCCTCGAGCTTGGGCGCGTGCCTTCGGAAGAACGCATAGACGGGGACACCGGTGATGATCATGGCGGAGCCCGCGAGGCAGCGCATCGGCGTTGAGATGAGCATGCTCGCGAGCATGAAGCCCGTGGCAAGTAGGAACAGCACGGGGACCACGGGGAAGCCGAAGACCCGGTAGGGCCGCGGGGCGTCCGGGAAGCGGCGCCTGAGCCGGAACACGGCGGTTCCAGTCAGGCCGACGAAGACCCAGACCAGAAAGATCGTCACGTCGGTGAGGGAGTCGAAGGTCCCGGTCAGGACGAGGGCGCTCGCCCAGAGCGCGAGCGCGATCACGGCGGTCGAGGGGACCTGCCGCCTGTTGAGCTTGCGGAACGACGCGGGGGCGAGGCCTCGGGTCGCCATCGCGAAGGGGATGCGCGAGCCGGTCAGGAGGGAGGTGTGGAGCGTGCCGTAGGCGGAGATGACCAGGCCAGTGGTCAGGAGGCTGGTGAGCCCCGCGCCCGCGAAGCGCTCCACGGTGGAGCCAGCCACCGAGACGTGCTCCGGAAGGTCGGTGATCTCCAGCGGCGTCATCGCGAAGAAGTAGCTCGCGTTGATGAAGAGGTAGAGGACGAGGACGAGCAGGGTGGCGAGCACCATCGCCTTCGGGAGGATGCGTCCTGGGTCGCGCACCTCGCCCCCGACCGTCGTGATGATCGCCCACCCGTTGTAGGACCAGAGGGCGCCGGCCATGGCCGCGCCGAACCCCCCGAGGCCGAGACGAGAGGCCTCAGGGACGCCGTGGGCGGCTCCGGCAGCGCCGTTCATTCCGAAGTGGTCGAAGGAGCCATCAGAGAGGGCGAACGCGCCAAACGCGATCGTGAGCACGAGCCCGATCTTGATGCCGGTCAGGCACGTGGCGACGCCGCCGGTGGCGCGCACCGAGAGGAGGTTGAGCCCGGCTCCGACGCCGATCACCGCGACCGGGAGCGCCCTGAGCTGGAAGGGGGAGAGGGCGCCTCCGGTCGCGTCGTTCAGGAACGTCACCGTCAGGATCGCGACGGCGGCGACCCCCGCGCCGACGGCCAGCCCCTGGGTCCAGGCGTAGAGGAAGGCCCAACGTCTCCCGTAGGCCGCGCCGAGGAAGTTGAAGGCGCCTCCGGAGCGGGGCATCATCGCCGCGAGCTCTCCGAGCACCAGGCAGCCGGCGAGGGCCAGTAAACCAGCGGCGATGTAGGCGGTGAGGACGAGGCCCGGCGACCCGACGTTGGCGGTCATCACGCGCGCCTTCATGAAGACGCCCGTGCCGATCACGTTGGCCATGATGACCGCAGTGGCGGGGATCAGCGTCAGGCCGCGGTCGAGTCGGAGCCCTCTAGAGGCGGTGGCGTGACTCATGGGTTGAGGCGCCGCCCGCGTGATCAGGAAGCAAGAAGGTGAGGTCCGGGGGGCGGCCCGCGAGGGGGCGCGACGACGGAGGACGAGGAGCTGAGGCGTCCCGAGAGGACTCGTGGAGGGGGTCCTCCCCGGTCACTGGGGCCAGGTCAAGCACCGAGTTCTTCGAGCGCGAGGACGGCGGCGTCGGCCGCGGCGCGGGCGCGGGGAAGCTCCTCACGGCCCTCGTCGCCGTGCCCATCGGCGGTCATGCTCCAACTCCGGTTGAGGAGGCGCTCGCAGGTGGCGAAGTGGCTCCACACGGAGGCGTAGGCGTCGAAGCCAACCTTCGCGGCGAAGTCGTCGCTCTGGCTCCCCAGCTCGAAGAGGATGCCGCCCCTCAGGTCATCGATTTGGCTGATGAGCTCCGCGTCACTTGGGCGGTTCTCGTCGAGGCGCACGACGGCCTGGCGGACAGCGTGGAGGTGCTCATGGATCGAGGCCAGGCCATCCTGGTCACCGTCGCCGCCTGACTTGCGGCTCATCCTGGAGAGAAAGCCGCCGGCGATGAGCGCCGCGAGGCCAGCCCCGAGCAGCGTCCAGGCCAGCGGTTCGGTGGTGCCGAGGTCTTCGGCGACAGCACCGTCGGCCATCATGGCCTCGCCGTTGGCCGAGTCGGCCGGTGAGTGAAACCCGGTGGCGCCGATGGTGGCGACGACGAACCCGACCAGGACGAGCGCTTGAGAGATCTTCTGCTGCATGGTGGTCTCCGGATCAGAGGGTGCCGGCGACCTTGACGACCGCGTTGGTGATGTTGACTAGGGCGTCGCCCACGATGAGGCCCGCGGCCAGCGGGACCCCCTTGTCCTCGACGAAGCGCGGCCCCTTGCTCTTCGTGACGAAGATGCTGATCAGCCCGCCGAGCCCGAAGACGATCATGTACTTGAAGGGCAGGTACAGGGACAGGCCGATCATGACGCCCATGCCGGGTGAGACCAGGAGGGAGACCACCAGGCCGAGCAATGCCCCGGTGAGGTACTTGCCCACGGGAACGTCGCCTGCCTGGACGATGTCAATCGCGGCCTGGAGCGCTCCCGCCTGGGGAGCGCCGAGGAGCGGGACCCCCTCGGCGAGCTGCTCGGCTGATCCGCCGCTCGCGGCGTATTGCACCTCGGTCCCGGCGGCCACCGCGCGGTCCCACATGATCTGGGCTTGATCGGGGCCGAAGGCGTAGGCGTCCCAGAGCACGAAGACCACCGCGAGGGAGACGCCCGGTCCGATCCAGCACGTGGCGATCTGCGCGATCTGCTGCTTCAGCGGGCGTCCGCCCACGAGGTAACCCGTCTTCAGGTCCGCCATCATGTCGGCGCACATGGACGTCGCCACGCAGACCGCGGCGCCCAGCGTGACCGCCGGGATGATGGAGCTGACCTCGCTCGGGCCGAGGATGCCCATGAGGATCGCGATGGCGATGAGCGAGAGGCCTGAGAGGGGGGACCAGTCCGTACGGCCCGTGGTCTGCGCCACCACGAGGCTGGCGAGCCAGAGCCAGGTGATCCCGGCGACGGTCACCATCGCTGCTTCGGTCATGCTGACCGCGTCGCCGCCGGAGAGCTTCGCAGCGGCAAAGAACAGCACGGCGCCGATCAGCGTGCCAGTGCCCACGATGTTCATGGACACCTCCTCCCGCCGTCCGCCGGCCTCATCGCTGCCGCCGCGGAGGCTGGCGAGGGCGGCCTTGAGGGCGGGGAGCGCGATGACGATGCCCGCCACGGCGCCACCGAGGATCATGCCGATCCCGACCTTGTTCGCGGTGAAGTTACGGAAGCCGTTGGCGAGCGCGTCAGCCGCGCCGTAGTCACTGCCAAAGACCTCGAACCCGGCGAAGCGCGGTTCCACCCAGCCGAGCCAGACACAGGCCGGAATGAGGACCCAGAAGTTGAGGAGGGTGCCGTAGAGGATCGCGAGCCCGGGGCGGCCTGCGATGAAGCCGGCGCCGAGCGACAGCAAGCTCGCGGCGAAGACCAGCCGGATCCCTGCGGGTAGGCCGAGGAGCTCGCCCACGTGGAAGGAGTCACTGATGACCGCGCCCGAACCGTTCCAATCCAGCGTCAGGCCGGTGAAGACCGCGGCGACCACGATGCCGATGGTGAGGAGCCGCGCCTTCTCGATACCGGCGCCGGGAGAGCGGAGGATGGTCCCCACGGCGATGGCGGAGGGGAAGCGTAGGCGCTCGAGGTCGATGATCTGCCGGCGCAACGGGATGATCATCACCACGCCGAGGAGCGAGCCTGCGACGCCGGCCATGACCACCGCCGTCCAATCGACGCCGTCACTCAGGCGCGCCCCGTTCCGCTCCAGCAGGAACAGCACAGGGATCGTGAAGATGATGCCCGAGTTCACCGTGTTCACCGAGGAGGCGATCGTCTGGAAGACGTTGACCTCGAGGATCGAACCCTGGCGCAGGATGCCGCGCAGGATGCCGAAGCCAATGATGGCGCCGACGGTGGATCCGACGATGGTGAAGCCGATCTGCAAGCCGGCGAACACGATGCCCATGTTGAGCACGAGTCCGACGAGCACGCCGCCGATCAGCGCCTGGGGGGTGAGCTCTCGATAGGTGCCTCGAGGTGTCACGCACTACTCCGTGGTAGGGGGGAAGGGGGGTGCGACAGTCTGCACCATTGCGGTCTCCGGCGCACGGGCGTCGAGCGCTGATCCCTGCAGGGGCCTCGAGGCCCGCCTTCCAGCTTCTGCGAGAGGAGGTTCTGGACCCTCTCGCGAAGCGGCCAGGTGCACCGGGCGAGATGGTCTTGCCTGTCTCCGTTCTGGCGCTCCTCTGGGGGGGCGAGTACACCGGAGCCCATGAACCCCTTCCAAGCCGTCTCCATCGCCCTGGGGCTCGCCCTCTCTTCTTCATGCTCCACCGCCCCGGCCGCGGACGAGGTCTTCGTGGAGGGGTCCATGCAGACCCTCGCCACCGGGCTGGGCTTCACCGAGGGGCCAGTCTGGATCGCGATGGAGGACCGACTGGTGTTCAGTGACATCCCGGCGGCAAGGCTCATGTCATGGACCGAGGGGGGCGGGGTGACGGTGTTCCGTGAGTCGCCGAACCCCAACGGCAACCTGCTCGACCACGACGGGCGGCTGCTCACCTGTCGGCACGGCGCCCGCGACGTCGTGCGCACCGAACCCGACGGTTCGATCACGGTCCTGGCCTCGGGATGGGATGGTCGGCGGTTCAACTCGCCGAACGACATCGCCGTGGACATCGACGGCAACCTCTGGTTTACCGACCCTCCCTGGGGACTCCCTGGCCAGCGAGAGGGGCGTGAGCTCGACGAGAACGGCGTCTACCGCCTGGACGTCCCCACCGGTGAGGTGACCCAGGTCTCCACGCTCCATGCGATGCCCAACGGGATCGCCCTCTCGCCGCTCGGCGACTTCCTATACGTCACGGACACGGGCGGGCACCCCTCTCATCCGGACGAGGCGAAGCGGACCTCCGCAGGGAACGTGACCTGCTACGCCATCGGGGCGGACAGCTCGCTCGAGGTTCGATGGCAGGTGCCAGTGATCAGCGACGGGATCACGCTGGACGAGTTCGGCCGCGTCTACACCACCACGGGCGAGGGCCTCGTGGTCCTCGATCCCGCAGACGGTCAGGTCCTGACGACGTTGGAGCTCCCGGAGCAACCGGCGAATTGCTGCTTCGGGGGACCGTCCCGGCGCACCCTCTTCATCACGGCGAGGACAGGTCTCTACAGCGTCCGAACCGGCGCCGCTGGCGCGCGCTGATCGGCCTGCGGTGAGGGTGGGCCTGGCCGAGCGGTGGACGCCTGGTGCGGCCATTGCGGGTCTCAGGCGGGTCGCAGCCCCGAGGCCGAGCGCCGCCTCGCGCTGCCCCGTGCAGGGGGGGGCTATCGCGGCGCGCTCAGCGCCGCAGGGTCCTCAACGACGGTGCGGAGGAAGCGCGCGACCCGGTCCCGGGTCCCGGGCCGCATGAGGACTCCGGGGGAGTTGTGGCCGCCAGAGCCCTCGATCCACTCGACGGTGGTGGGTGCGGCCTTGGCGAGCGCCTCACCCATCTGGAGCGGGATGAGTTGATCGTCTGGCGAGTGGGCCACGGCGAGGGGCACCTCCAGCGCGCGGACCTTCGTGAGGTTGTCGTACTCGATGCACGGAAACCAGCGCAGTGGGATCCAGGGATAGACCTCGCTGGCCATGTCCGGGATCGAGGTGAAGGTGCTCTCCAGGAAGACGCCGGCCACGGGCTGCCTGAGGGCGAGCTCGGTCGCGACCCCGCCACCCAACGAGCGTCCGTAGGCCACCACCTTGGAGGGGGCAAAGCCCCCCTCCTCCACGAGCCAGCGGTGAGCTGCCTCTGCGTCGAGGTAGGTCCCCTCCTCATCCGGAGAGCCGCTGCTCGCCCCAAAGCCACGGTAGTCATACAGGAGCACTGAGAAGCCCATCTCGGCGAGCGCGCGGCCTGCGCCGAGCCGCCCCGCGATGTTCCCTGCGTTGCCATGGCTGAAGATCACGGCGCCGAGGGGGTCGGCCACGCTCAGGAACCAGGCGCTCAACGTCTCCCCGTCTTCGGTCTGGAACCGGACCTCCTCGCACGTGCAGCCCGTCAGGGAGGGAGGGGGCGGAGGCGCCTCGCCTGGGAAGTAGAGCAGCCGCGGCTGAAGGAGCAGCACGCCCGCGAGGCCCAGGAGGTACAGCCCTGCAGCGGCTGCGATGAGTTTGGAGAGCGGCGGTCTCTTCAATGGAGTGGGGGGGCTGGAACTCGGGCGGGGCCTCAGGGCTCCTGAGGGTCCTCGATCGACTCGTTGCCTGAGAGCGCGGGGGCGGGCACCTCACCATCCTCATCGGCGGCTTCGAGGAGCTCGGCGTCTGACATCGATTCCTCCACGAGGTCAGCGGGGAGAGCCTTGGTGGTCTTGACTCCGAGGTCCCGGAAGCCGTCCACGAGTCGGACGAGGTTCCCGCGGCCGTCCACGAGCTGGTTCTTCGCCTTCTGGTAGCTGCCCATGGCGGTCTCGAGCTGCTGCTCGACCTTCTTGAAGGTCTCGGCGAAGACCGCCAGCTTCGAGTGGATCTTGCCCGCCTGGTCGGCGAGCTTGAGCGTGCTCTGGTTCTGCTTGTCGATCTGCCAGAGGCTGGCGACGGTCCTCAGGATCGGCAGCAGCGTGTTCGGCGTCACCACGGCGATCTTCTTGGAGTAGGCCTCCTCGAAGAGGCTCGGATCAGCCTCGAACGCGGCGAGGTAGGCGGTCTCGATCGGCATGAACATGAACACGAAGTCCGGAGACTTCATGTTCTCCAGCTTGGTGTAGTCCTTGTCCGAGAGCTCGTTGATGTGCTTCCGGACGCAGGCCACGTGTCGCCCCATGGCGGCCTCGGAGTCGGCCCGGTCATCAGCATTCACGCTGTCGATGTAGTCCCCGAGGGAGACCTTCGAGTCGACGATCATGTGCCGCCCCTCGGGGAGGTAGAGCACGAAGTCCGGACGGAAGTTGGAGCCCTCGCCGTCCTTGAAGTTGTCCTCGCGTCCGTACTCGCGGTCCTTCTTGAGGCCGGCGAACTCGAGCAGCTTCTCCACCTGGACCTCGCCCCAGTTGCCCAGGGTCTTCTTCTCTCCGCGTAGCGCCTTGGCGAGGTTGCCCGCCTCGTTCTGGAGCGACTGGTTCATCTTGCTCAGGCTCTCCAGCTGTTGCCGCAGCCCACCGCTGAGCTCGACGTCATTCTTGTGCACCTCATCCACGCGCTTTCGGAAGAGGTCAATCTGCTCCTTCAGGGGCTCGAGGAGCCCGCCGACGCTCTTGCGGTTCCGCGCCTCGAGGGCCTCTTGCTTCTCGGCGTAGATCTTCTCGGAGAGCGCCTTGAACTCGTCCTTCAGCGCGGCCTTCTGGCCCTCGAAGGTCTTCTTGAGCTCCCCGAGGCTGTCGGTTCGTTCCTTGAGCGTCGCGCGCTGGCCCTCGAGCTCTGCCTGCTGCTCGGCGTGCGCGGCGCGGAGCCTGGCGAGGTCCCCCTCGATCTTCTAGCGCTCATCTCGCCACTGCGTGCGGTCCGCGCCTCGCTCGGTCTGGATGCCTTGAAGCGTCTGGGCGTGCTTCTCCTCGAGGAGCTGGCTCCGACTCTCCGCGGCCTTGAGCCGCTCCTCAGCACGCGCGAGGTCGAGACTCGAGCCGCTCTCGGCTCCAGAGGAGGACTTCCTGCCGAAGAGGAAGCCGATCAGGGCGCCTCCGACGAGACCAGCGAGCGCGGCGGTGACTGAATCCATGGTTCGGTGCCATGGTGCCAAATATGGACCGTCGGCGACCGACCGCAGGGGAGAGACCTGCCCGGATCAGCGGTCCTTGCGCCCGAGGTTGTATCCGAGGCCGCGGAGCTTGCGTTCCAACTCGGCGGAGAGGGGCGTCGAGCTCGTCGGTCGACGAAGCCTCGAGAAGCTCGAGGAGACCTGCTCGATGACAGCGGGTTCGGCGGGAGAGGTCGACGTGGTTGAATCGAACGCGCGGTGCGTCGCGGCGCGGTCGCCGCTCTCCAGCCGTGCGCGGATGGTGACCGAGTTACCGGCAACGAGCCCCTGTTGCTCCAGCGGAATCAGGTAGTCGTTGCCCTCGATCCAACCGCCGCTGCCGAGGTGGAGCAGGGAGGGCTCCTCGGTCCGCAGCGTGCGTTCGGTCGCGTCGGTGAGGTTGGCGACGGCGAGGCCAGCGGGCCGCTGGAGGCCCGCGAGGCCGAGGAGCGTGGCGCCTACCAGACGATTCTCGACCCGCTCACTGGCGCGGAGCCCGCGGGGCACCCCCGGACCGGTGATGATCAGCGGGACGTGGACGCTCTCCGGGTAGAGCTGGCCCCCGTGTCCCATCAGGCCATGCTCGAGGAACTCCTCGCCGTGGTCGGACGTGATGGCGAGGAGCGTGCGCTCCATCGACCGGCGCCCGCGCAGCGTCTCAAGCAGTCCTGCGATGGCGATGTCAGCGTCACGAACCTCGGCGGCGTAGCACCGTCGTCGCCATTCGCCGAAGTCCTCGATGGCTGACTCGTCGTAGGGCTCCCCCTTGATCATCAAGTCGTAGGCCCTGGTCACGGCGCCGAGGTCCTCGGCCGTCGGGAGGGGGGGGAGGGCGAGGGCGGCCACGGACGCCTCCGAGGGTCGATAGGGCGAGTGCGGCTCGACGAGGTGGACATAGAGGAAGAAGGGCTCCCCCTCCTCCCGCGCGGCGAGCCATGCCTCGGCGCGTTCGAGCGGGACAGACGCGCTGTCCCAGGTGTCGTCCGAGCCCTCCCACACGTCGAACCCTCGGCCGAAGCCGAGCTCGGCGTCCATGATGGGGTTGGCGACGAAGGCTGCGGTGGCCCAGCCCGCCTCCTGGAAGGCGGAGGCGACGCTTGGGACGTCGGGGGAGATGGCGGAGCCGTCCTTTCCGATGAGGCCGTGTTCCGGCGGGAGCTTGCCGGTGAGCAGCGAAGCCGTGGACGGCCAGGTCCAGGACGAGGTCGCGAGGCAGCGCTCGAAGAGCGTCCCCTCCAGGGCGAGGGCGTCCAGGGTCGGCGTCACGTCACCGGGCGCCCCATAGGCACCGAGGGCATCGGCGCGCAGGGTATCGACCACCACGAGCACGACGGCGTCGACGGGGGGCTCCGTGGTGCGCGGGGGCGCGCAAGCAGAGAGGGCGGCCACCGCGACCCCGAGGGAGATCCATGGGCGGCTCCTGGGCCGGTGGTGGCCCAGGTGGGGTCGGAGTTTCTGCATGGCGCGGCGGCGACCCATCACGCGGCGGGTGCTCGCCCGTCATCCTACTGATGGACCTATCAATCTCGCCGACCTAGGCGGGCATCTGGGGTAGGAGATCGAGCGATTCAGCCCGCATCGGAGTGCGCCGCTTGATCGACCTCCGCTGCCATCGAAGAATAGTTCAGCGCATGTCCAGTAGGAGGAACAACACGATCGCTTGGATCGGAGCCCTGGCTCTCCTGGCCTTGCACCTGGACTTCTGGCGGGACCGAGGGACTGCGATGGTCCTGGACTGGCTGCCACAGGAGCTGGCGTGGCGCCTGGGGTGGATGCTGCTCGCGGGCCTCTACCTCGTGTGGTTCTGCCGAGCGGTATGGGTCGAGGAGGACTGAGCCGTGGATCCCCTCATCTCCTTCTCCATCGCCCTCTGTGCCTACGTGGTGCTCGTGGTGGGCGTTGGGCTGGTGGCGACTCGGCGGGCGGGCTCCTCCTCCGAGGAGTACTTCCTCGCGGGCCGGGGCCTGGGCACGCTGGTCCTCTTCATGGCGTTGTTCGGGACCAACTGCACGGCCTTCGTGCTCGTTGGGATCCCAGGACAGGCCTACCACGACGGGCTCGGCGTCTTCAGCATCAACGCGCCCATCATTGCGTTGGGGATCCCGCTGACCTTTTGGGCCATCGGCTCGCCAGCGCGCCGCCTGGCCCGTGAGCTCGGGGCCATGACGCCCGCCGAGCTCTACGCGCGTCGCTTCAGGTCGCGCGCGGTCGGGGTCGTGCTGTTCACCTTCTTCACGATCTACACGTTGCCCTACATGGTCACCGCGATCCGGGGAGCCGCGGTCACGCTCACGGTCGTGACGGAGGGGCGCGTTCCAGAGTGGATCGGCGGGGCGGCGGTGTTGGTGGTCGCGCTCGTCTACACCTCCCTCGGGGGCATGCGCGCGACGGCGTGGACCAACGTCGTCCAGGGCGCGATCTTCCTCGGCTTCATGGTCGCGGCGTTCTTCGTGTTCGCGAACGGCGTCGGCGGCGGCGAGGGGCTCACGGGCGCGATGCGCGCCGTCAGGGACCACGATACTGGGCTGCTCGGGGTGAAGGAGGCGGGCCTCTATGCGCCTGCTGCGTGGACGTCATGGAGCCTCGCGATCTCCCTCACCGTGGTCGCCTTTCCGCACATGCTTGTGCGGCTCATGGCGGCGGATTCGGACCGGACGTTGAAGAACATCTGCCGTCTCTACCCGGTGGCTCTGATCTCTCTGTGGGTACCGGCGGTGATGATCGGCGTCTTCGGGGCGGTCGCGTTCCCGGGGCTCGAGGGTAAGGAGTCCGACCGCATCTTCTCGATGATGGTCACCGAGTACCTGCCGCCCGCGCTCTCGGCGCTGGGCTTCCTGGCGGTGTTGGCCGCCGTGATGTCCACCCTCGACGCGCAGATCCTCACCCTCGGTTCAATGCTCTCGCGGGACATCCTGCGGCCCTCGGAGGACCCCAAGGGGGACGTGCGCCGAGGGAGGGCCTTCGGCGTCGTCATCGCCGTGGCGGTGTTCGTGCTCTGGCGAGTGGGGGGGCAGTCGATCTTCTCCCTCGCCTCCGTGTCCTTCTCGGGCTACGTCACCCTGACGCCGGCGCTGTTCCTCGGGCTGCGTTGGCCGCGCTTCAACGCCGCCGGGGCGTTGACCTCGATCCTGGGCGCGAACGCCGTCTACTTCCTGGCACTCGAGTCCGCGGGTGGACTCGGCAGCGCCATGTCGCCCGCGTGGTTCGGGTTCCTCCCGGTGATGTGGGGCTTCCTCGCGGGGTGCGCGGGTGCGGTCCTCGGGACGTACCTCTCCAGCGAGCGCGGTGAGTCGGGCGCGGCCGCGAGCGGAGCCTGATCAGTCGCGGGCCACGGGCCGCCGATAGCGCGCGACAAAGCGCCGGAGCGGAGGGGTCTCGTCGTCAAGGTAGTCCTCGAAGGAGTGCTCGACGAGCCCGAGCGCCGTGAGCGGAGCGAGCTCGGCGCGGAGCAGCGGCCACGGGAGCGCACCGGGTTCATCCCCGTCGTCGCGACCGCGGGCGATGATCCAGAGCTCTCCTCCTGGGGCGACGAGGGAGGCGAGCGGTGCGAGCGCAGCCGCACGACGGTCGGGGTGCAGGACCTGGAGGGTGTAGATCTCGACCACGAGTTGGAAGCCCGACGCGCGCTGGATGCCGGGGGCGAAGAGGTCTCCAGCGAGCCACCTGATCGGTCGATCCGAGAACCTCTCGGCGGCCGCGGCGACGGCGCTCGGTGAGACGTCGAAGGCGGTGACCTGGGCGCCTTGGTTCGCGAGCCAGGCGGCGTCGTCTCCGTAGCCCGCGCCCGTGACGAGGATCTCTGGGTGGTCCGGAAGGTCTCCGGACCAGTTCCCCCAGCGGGCGGTGAGGTTGGGGTTGGGGACGCGATCTGCCCAGAAGACAACCTCGGGAGTGGAGGCTGCCTCGCGGTACAGGTCCTCGCACCACCGGTCCGGGACGCCACTGTCCGCGGCCTCTTCGCGCAGGGCCCGAGCGCGGGCGCGTCGATCCGGGGCCGCGGCGCCGTCGGGGGCCCGCGCGGGGGCCCGCTCGGGTGAAGGGTCTTCGTGGGAGTTTGATGCGGGCAAGTCAGGTCCTGGGTCCCTCTCAGCCTACAAGCCCTGCGTCACCAACCGTGAGCGGAGGGGACGGCGGCTCCCGCAGAGGGTCGAGGCCTCGAGTTCAGCCCGGAAGGTCCCAGACGATGACCTCGGCTCGCTCGACGCCCTCAAGGCGCAGCTCGGCCTCGTCCACCATGCCCGCGCCGTCTCCTGGACCGAGGTCTTGGCCGTTCACTCGGACCGCCCCAGAGGCCACGTGGACCCAGGCGCGCCGGCCCGTGAGGGGCAGCTCGGCGCCCTCCGAGACGTCGAAGGTCCCCAGGAAGAGGCGCGCGTCCTGGCCGATGGCGATGGGGGCCGGGGAGGCCTCGCTCTCCGGTCCCACCGCGAGCGTGAGGCGCCCCCGGCGCTCGGCCGCGGGGAAGTGGTGCTGGTCGTAGCGGGGTTCGCCGCCAGACCGTGCGGGGTCGACCCACATCTGGAGCAGGTGCAACACCTCTCCGTCCGACGCGTTGAGCTCACTGTGGATGACCCCTGAACCGGCGGACAGGAACTGAACGTCGCCGGGCCTGATCAGGGAGCCGTGGCCCATGCTGTCTTCGTGGCGGAGCTCCCCCTCAAGGACCACGGTGACAATCTCCATATCCCGGTGTGGGTGGCTCGGGAACCCCCCGCCGACCTGGACCCTGTCCTGGTTGAGGACGCGCAGGCTGCCCCACTGCATGAACTCCGGATCGAAGTAGCTCGCGAAGGAGAACGTGTGGCGCGCGTCGAGCCAGCCGTGGTCGGCGTGGCCGCGATCGGCGGAGCGGCGATGCGTGATCATAGCCCCGCTTAGCCCCTCACTCCTCCTCTTCAAGCACGAGCTGGATGGCGCCCGACGTCTCGATCGTGATCGGCTCGAGTCCCTCCCATTCGGGGTCGCCCTGGACGTGCTGGCCGAAGATCCGAAGCGGAGCGGCGAATCCGCTCCCGTCGGCATCGAGCGGAGCCGCGGAGATCCGCGCGTCGGGGCTCAGGGTCGGGGGGAGGTGGATCATGAGTCGGCCCCGCACGTCCGACCTCAGGCGGTGCCCGCCGTGGAACCCGTAGCTGTTGGTCCAGCCCCTGGAGCGGGTCCCTTCGGGCAGGGAGATCCTGCTGGGGGCCTCGGGCCGGAACTGGAGTCGGAAGGCCGTCCCCGGGGTCGGCGGGAGGAACTCCACCAGGTGGACCTCCAGGTCCTCGAAGGTCAGCGCGGTTCGCTGAGCATCCACCGAGACGGAGGTCTCGAAGATGGTGACGGGACGATCATGCCCACCCTCCAGCGGCGTCGAGTCGAGGCGGAGGATGGGGTGGCTCGGCACCAAGGTCGCCTCGAAGGTGGCGTGCCCCTGGGGATCGAGGGCGTGGGTCTCCTCCATGCGGACGTTCGGGATGCGGATCCCCGACTGCTGCGCGGCGCCCGTCGGGTCGCTCCAGGTGAGGGTGGCCGAGAGGTTCCCCTGCAGGCCTGCCAGGCGAGGGAATTCAACTCGCAGGGGCTGGCTCGGAACCAGCTCGCACACGATCTCTCCGAGGTCGACCCCGGGTTCGAGCGTGAAGCCGCGGCTCCCGTAGCCGGGCGCCGAGACGAGGATCTCCTCTTGATCGGGCTTGGGAGTCGTCGGCGCCGCGTCCGTCTCGCGGGTCGGGCGCCGAAGGGTAGTGGAGGGCCTGGGATCTCCGCTCGTCGCGGACAGGGAGCCACGCGCCAGGCGGAGGGGACCCCGGCGATGGATGCGGCGGGGACTCAGGCGATGGATATAGTCCGCGCTCTCGCCTGGCGAGAGCCCCTCGATGATGAGGCGCACCGTCCAGGGCCTCACCGCGGGGGCAACCTCAGGTGCTCGACCTCCCGCGTCGGCGGGCGCCGCGCTGGGGCTCGCATTCCTTCGCGTCTCCCGGCGCTCAACAGCGGGGAGGCTGGCGTCAGTTCGCTGTTCCACGGGCTCCTCCCGGACGATCACTGCGCCCTCTCCGGGGGCCCGGTTGGTGAGGGAAACGCCGAGGATGGCGAGCGCGAGCGCTCCAGCGGCGAGGAGGATCTGGCGGAGGGTCATGTCGGCAGGGAGCTCACTGGGCCCGCCGGGCCTACGTGGGCCATCGGAGGTTGTTGGACAAGGCTCATCACCTTCGAGGCGGTCGCCACACCGTCAGGTCGCTCCTCGTCGGTCATGGTGGCCCCTTCAGGCCCCGAGGCCAAGCCCCTCCAAGAGGTGACGCCAAGCGGCGGCCTCGCGTTCCGGGCTCGCCAGCGAGGCGCGCATGGCCGAGCGGCGCGCGAGGTCCTCACGGAAGCGCGGCTCGCGCTCGAGCCGCAGCATCAACCGCGCGAGGCCCTGGACGTCTCCAGCGTCAAAGAGGCCCGGGTGCTCCTCACCCAGCAGCCCCGTGTTCCCAGGAACGCGACTCGCGAGGACCGGCGTTCCCATGGCGAAGGCCTCGGTGATGACGTTGGCGCCTCCCTCGCTCCGGGAGGGCAGGACCACCGCACGGGCGCCCGCCAGCAAGCAGAGGGCCTCCGAACGCCGCACGTTTCCGCGCCACTCGTAGCGGGCATTGGTCGCCTGCTCCCGACGCACCTCGTCCTCAAGCTCGGCGCAAATGGAGGGCCCCACATGGACCACCCGGAGCGCCGATTCCTCGGGGAGCAGGCGCGAAGCGGCCGCGGCGAGCAGCGGCTCCTTGACGGCTCTCAGGCTCGCGATGACCGCGATCTCTGGGGCTTCCCGTTGAGGGACCGATCGCCTTGGCGTGGATTGGTGGATGACGTGCGCTCGCCGGCGCTGCCCGGCCGAGAGTTCGTCCAACGCCCGCTCTTGCAGGACGATGATTCGATCAGCTCGCTCGAGGAGCGGCTGCGCAGAGTCCTTGGACTCGTAGATGTCTGTCCCGGTGCAGGCGACCACCAGCTTGGCCTCAGGGCGCCTGGCGAGCCACCGGTCCACCTCCGGGCGTGCCCGGACGGCGTGCAGTGCCAGGATCAGGTCTGCCCTCGAGGCCGCCTGCCGCTCGCTGTCATGCCCGGTACGGCACACCGTCCAGCCCATGGTGCGGAGCTGCTGCGCCCAGCGGAGCGCGGTCGTGCGGTTCCCACCAAGGGCGCCGGGGGGGGTCGAGAGGAGAACGGTCCGCATGGAAATGGGGCTGGCGTGTCCTGGCCCGGCGCGAGGCCAATCCGAAGCCCTCGTGGCCGCTGATCTCCTCGTGTGGGTGACCTGTGGACCCGCACCGGACGGTACCACCTCTGGCCTCCGTTGGATCTCGGCGGCGCCCCTCCAATCGACAAGAAGGCTGAAGTGAGCCCATCTGACGAGTCGATAGGACCGTGTCGCGAGGCGCAGGGCCGCTCTCTTGAGTTCCCGCGCAGATCCGCAAGACGTCACCGTCACGACCGCCCTAGCCCCCTCCCAAAATCACCATGTCTCTCAGCTTCAAGGCCCTCGTCCCCGCCCTCTTGCTCAGCGCTTGCGCTGGTGTCACGACCGTCAGCGAGCAGACCACGGTGGTCTGCACGACGGATGATGACCGGTCCGAGATGGTCGCAAAGTTCCTCGATCAATACGCCGCAGGTGACCTCAGCTTTGCCGACGAGATGTTCGCAGATGAGGTCCGCTTCTATTGGGCGACCCGTGAGTCGTCATTGAGCGAGGAGGAGTGGCGCGAGGGCATGACGGCCCAGCACCAGGTCTTCAAGGGCATCGAGTGGAACGACCGTGTCGTCACCACGGGGACGTACCCCGATGGCCTCACCTGGACCACGGTCTGGGCAGAGTGGTCGGCCCTCAACAGCTCGACCAACGAACAGTCGAAGTACCTGATCCACCTCGCTTACCAGTGGGATGGAGACCGGGTCTCTGCCGAGTACGGCTTCTTCGATCGCGGTCGCTACGAAGCTGAGATGGCCGCAGCCCTGGGCCAGTGATTCAGCGCCAGACCGGGGGCGCACCACCTGCCCCCGGCTCTGGGCGGTCCGAACAAGCGGGGCGCGGCTCACGGTCTCATTGGCAGAGGGAGCCCCAACTGATGGGGGACCCTGACCTCGAGAGCCAGGCGCTCGGAGAACACAGAGGACGCCCGCGCCCGCTCGAAAGAGCGGACGCGGGCGTCCTCTTCAGGTGGCGGCGAGCGCCGCGCCCTGGTCAGTCGAACGTGATGCGCATGGCGCTCGAGAAGTTCGACACGGGGAAGCCGAGCGCCGAGTCGCGGTACCAGTACTGGAAGTACCGGGTGTCACCGGGCATCACGGCCACGGTGCCCGTCGGCGTGGGGATGGCGGTCAGGTCCAGATCGAAGGAGACCTCGCCGGTCGTCCCAGAGTTCAGGACGTTGCCGAGGAAACGGCCGACCGAGGGGCCCGCGATGCAGAGGTCGCCGAAGCTGCCGCCGGGGTTGGTGACCACGTTGGCGTCCAGGGAGGTGATCGCGTAGCCCGCCGAGTTGAGGGGCAGTTGGTTGACGTCCATCGTCAGGTCCATGTCCGCCACGGTGGTGCTACCGGAGAGCTCCAAGCGGGCGCCCAAGCCGAGTGAGTTCACGGCCCCAGGGCAGATCGTGGAGGCGAATTGATCGCCGCTTCCGCCGACGACGACGAGGGCGTAGTCGGCGTCGACCGCGCTGGTCTCCACATGGCTGTCCTGGACGATCGCGGTGCCGATGATCTCCACCTGCCACTCGCCTTCGACGGGGTTCTCGATGAAGACGTTCTCGATGGAGTTCGTGTTGTCCTCCGAGCCGCCGGCGACGGACCACACTCCGGTCTCGAGCCCGTTGTTGCCCCAGTAGATGACGCCCGTGGGCGAGGTGACCCGCAGCGAGAGGTTGTTGACGAGCTGGGACGAGGCGGACGGGTTGCCGGCCGGTTCGTTCCAGTTCAGGCTGACCTTGAAGGCGGCTTCACCGGCCTCGACGCCCGCCGTGACCACCTGGGTCTCACCCTGGGTGATGATCTGGGTCTCGTCGATGATGAGGGTCTTGTCCCGGTTGTCGTACATGTCCTGCAGGTTGGGGAAGCCCCAGCCGCAGTGCTCACGACGGTTGTCCGAGCTGGACGCGGTGAAGTTGTACTGCCGGGCGCTGACGACCTGGAGGGCCTTGAGCGTCGTGAAGTGCGGTCGGTTCTCGTGGGTCGTACCGCCCGGCACACGCAGCGCTTGGCCGAAGGTGCCCACGCCAGGTGAGACCTCGTCGGTGTACATCTCCAGCGCGATCACGTTGTGTCCCGCGACGATCGGAGTGGCGCCGGAGGTGCCGCCGAAGCCGCTGGTCCAGCTGCCGCTCGAGTAGCCGCTGCTGCCCGTGCGGTCCGACGTGCCGATGCCGTCGTAGTACGCGCAGAGCGTCGGCTTGATCCGGCCGTCGGAGGCGGGCCCGGTGCTTCCGCCGCCGGACCACGAGTCGTCGTTCGGGTTGCTGTTGTCGTTGTGCCGGACGCCGCCGATGGAAAAGACGTTCTTCGCCCAGGCCTGCGGGCGTGAATCTTGGTTGCCAGCGTTGGACTGGCTCTGGGTCCACGAGATGTCGTGGTCGAAGACGATGTCGTCGGACTCAGCCGAGGTGGAGGTGTAGAAGAACGTCCGCGAACCGCCCCAGGAAGCCGTGGTGTGGCTCACGTTGTGCAGGTTGATGAGGTCGTCGACGACCTGATAGCGGGAGCCGCTCACCGAGCCATAGTTCGTGTAGAACTTGCCCGCGTCGGGGGCCATGCCGCGGACGGCGGGGTTGCTGTTTCCGTTGCCGAAGACGATCCCTGCCGTGGCGTGCCCGTGGCTCTGAGCAGCGCCGCTGCTGCGGACGTTGGTCACCGCACCAGTGAAGTCCGGGTGCGTCGCCTCGACACCCTCGTAGATGTGGGCGTTGACGCCGACGCCGGTGTAGCCGGCCAGGCTCTCGACGTAGTTGCCGCCGCCCTGGACCCGGGCGTTATCCATGTCGAGCTCAGGGGCCGACCAGCGGTCGATCCAGAGGACCTCGTCCATGTGGAGAGTTTGGAGGAGCTGAGGGCCGCTGAGCGTGACCTCGATCAGCAGACTGCCAGTCTCTTCGCTGTTGACGATGCCTCCGATGTCCTTGATGCGGCTCACCAAGGCGGGCTTGTCGGTGCGCTTGTTGGCGACCACGACGTTGTAGCGCACCAGTTCCGGTTGCTGCAGCACCTCCTCGGTCAGGAGCTCGGGGTCAAGGCGGAAGGCCGGGTGGTAGTCCCCAACCCAGCGAACCGTCGCCGTCCGCTCAAGGGCCTTGAGCTGGTCCGCGGCCATGCGAACCACGTAGGCGTTCGACGGGAGGTAGCCGATCACCTCCCCACCGAGCGCGCTGATTGCGTCTCGGCCCGCCTGGGTGGGTACCCCGGCGAACTGCACGATCCTCATTTGATCTCGGGCCGTGCTGCGGAGCAGCGCGGGGATCTCAGGCAGGGCCACGGCGGGGTCGAACGAGGCGTACCGGAGCTTGATCTGGCTCGAGACCGAACTCGGGGCGCTCCGGAGGATGGGCGTCTGCGCGACGGCTGTCCCGGTGACAGCGCAGGTTGCGAGGGTCGTGCTGAGGAGGAGTCTGAGCATGGGGAAGTGGTGTTGGAGGCTGGAGGAGGGGAGGCCGCGCCAAGAGGCGATGCCCCACCTCGTCATGGACGAGCGGTGGCGCTGCGGGGATCCCCTTCAAATGTAGAACGTGGAGCGCGAGGGGCGTCCTCGCCCTCATTCTGAGCGGGAATTCGGGTCTCGCCACGGGATCCCGAGGCGCTGGGCGTCACAAACGAGCCTAGTGCATTCCCTGAATCTCGCTGCAACGCCCCTCGCTTCAGATCGGTCCCATGCGGCATTTCGCCTTGTAAGGCTCAAATCTGGCCCGGCGCACCCGGCGAACGGGCCACGCCACGGGGGGGCGCTGGCGCCCCTCGGCCCGTTGCGTTTCTCATCGCGACCATCCGCGCCTCGCGGCCAGTGGGACGCTCGAGGCGGAGGGGCGGGTCGAGCCGCGGCCTCTCCTCACCAGGTTCGGGCCGTTCAGGCGGCGGAGGAGCCGCGCTTCGCCGCGTCGTGTCTGGGCGCAGGGGGCAGGGCGCCCTCAAGGTGGACGCCGGCCCCTTGATCGGTCCGGGAGGGACCTGCACCTAGCTCGAGCCAGACCGCAGCGCCGCTGAGGTGCACCTCGATGTGTGAGAGCAGAGCGCGCATGAAGAGGATCACTCCGGCCATCTCGAGGAACTCCTCGACCACCTTCAAGAGCTTGCCGGTCAAGGGGATCAGGAGCGGGTCCTGTCCGCCATGGAGGGTTCCGGACGCGACACCCGAGGTGCCGGCGAGGTAGACCGCGCCGGCCACGAGGATCGCCCAGCGTGTGCGTGGAGGGAGCGACCGGAGGAGCGGGGCGAAGGCGGCAGCTGGCAGCAGCACGAAGGCGCCAGCGAGGGCCGCCCAATGGGCGGAGGCCGCGAGGCTGGAGCCCGCGCTGCGGAGTCCTGCAACCTCATCGAAGGAAAGGACGAGGCAGCCAAGGCCCAGCAGGGGCCATGCGTCGTTCCAACGACCCCTTCCGGTGGCGACCAGCCGGCCGGTCAAGAGGGTCAAGAGGCCTGCTCCAAAGAGCAGCAGGCTGGTGAACCAGCGACCGATGCTCCCGGTCTCTCCGAGGTCGGCCCAGCGATTCAAGGCCACCACACCTGCGGCCACGAGCAAGAGCCGGGTCGCCGACTGGGCGCTCACGGGGATGAATTGCAGCTTCTTCGGGGTCATGGGGTCGTCCTCCGTCCGAGTCATCGGACAGATGGACGATTGGCCCAAGGACTTCCGGGCCTGCCCGACGGAGCCGCCACCAAGGCCGCCTTGAGGGGGTCCGAGGCGGTCCTCATGAGGGTTGCGCCCTGGGCGCACCCCTCCACTCGTCAGGGAGGCGCCGGTCCGGGTCAGCGTTTGGACCCGGGCCCACCTGCGGGCGCTGCGCCCTGGCGTGGAGCCGGTGTCGCGCCTGCGATCGCGCGCTTGATCAGGAACTCGGTCAGCTCTTCGGATCGAAACCACCCCTCCCACATGTCGTGCCCACGGCCCTTGAACACCTGAAGCGTCATCGGACCTCCGAGCTCCCGATACCTTCGAGCCAGCTCCCCGGAGTTGGCCTCGAGCGGGACGACTTGGTCCTCGTCTCCGTGGAGGTGGAGTACCGGCACCTTGGCCTCGGCGAGCGGCGCGAGCTGATCCACCGGGTTGTACCTCGGCAGGAGCTCGGCGAGACCCTCTGCGGTGAGGCCGAAGGCGGGTGCTGCACGGTCGATCCCTGGATAGCTCCTGAGATCACACACCGGGTAGATCCCGCCGATGCCGGCGACCAGCTCCGGGTGCGCGGCGGCCCAGCTGTAGACCATGAGCCCGCCGCGGCTCCTCGCCATGAGCGCGGGCTGCCTCGCGTAGTGGCGGGCACCCGTCAGGTGCGCATGCAGCCCCTCAAAGCCCAGGCGTCCGAGCGGGCTCCCGTAGGACTCACCGACGTCGATGCCCGCGACGGCGACCCCCGCGGCGAGGAAGCGGTCGATCATCCAGCCCTCGGCGTCCCCTGGATACGGCGCCAGGGTCGGCGCATACCAGACCCACGGCATCGGTCCCTCTCGCCGAGCTGACGTGGGTGGTTCGATCACGAAGGCCGTGTGGCCGAGAATGGAGAGGGTGGTGCCTGGGCGCGGCAGCCGCTTCTGGAGGCGACGTGGGTCATCCGCAGCGACAACGGGCATGGACTCAAGGTCGAGGGCCTCGATCCATGCGTTGCGGAACTGGACCTCATTGTGATGCCCTTGGAACTTGATGGGCCTCGCCCCAGGTCCCTCCGGCTCGCCCGCGCCGGTCTTGCGCGGGAGCGGAAAGTCGTCGTGGATGAGGCGGCCGTTGTGAAACACGGTGATGCGCGCGTTCTCGGACTTCGTCTCCTGGTCGAAGCGGGCCGCGCGGAAGACGATGTCGTAGGTCTGCCAGGCCAGCGCTGGCCAGCTCGCGGGCTGATCAGGCTTCTTGAGGCGGTAGAGGCTGCCGCACTGCCAGGCGGCGTAGTCCGCCCAGGGAGTGGCGAACGAGTCATGGATCTGGACCTCGTAGCGCTGCTGGATGTACACGCCTGAGTTGCCGCGCGCCTCGAGGTTCTCGTCCTCCGAGAGGTTGACCGCGAACTCGAGGTGCAGCCTGAAGTCTCGGTAGGCCTCGGCCGTGAGGACGCTGTCCCAGCGAGGCGAGGCCGTCAGGACGCCGTCTTCGAAGGTCCAGCCCCCCGGACCGTCTCCTTCGGCCACCAGGCTGTGTCCTCCTGGCCCGATCAGCTGGGTGGCGGATGCGGGCCGGAGACCACCGGAGAAGTCGAGTAGCTGAGCCGGCGCAGGCGAGCCGAGCTGGGGGGCCAGGGCGAGGAGCACGGAGAAGGGGGTCATTCCCCGAGCGTAGTCGATCGCCCTTCGTCGGGCATGGTGGCGGTGCCCCGCGGACGAACGACGCGGGGTGCACCGACCATGGCCAGACCGCGTTGGCGCTGAGCGTTGCGGGCGGGGAGGCGGTGGTCGCCTCAGGCGGACACCCGTGAAGAGGCCTCCTCCGGAAGGAAGCAGCCGAGGCGGGAGGAAGGCGGCGGAGCGGTCGTCGCGCGGTGCGTCTCAGCGGTGACGCCGCCGCCCCCCGATAGGGCAAGCCGGGGATCGTCCGCGTGGGCTGGTGCTCAGAGGCGGTAGAACTCCTCCCAGCCCTCGCGCGGCGGCGGGCCGGTGAGCATGGCGTTGGCCTGCTCGTTGTTGGTGATCACCTCGCGTTCACGATCGAACTCCAGCGAGCCACCGAGCCGCTGCGCGATCATCCCCAGGCAGAACATCTGGCACAGCGGACCAGACACGTGGAAGGGAGAGCGAGGGGTCTCTTCGCCCTTCACCGCTCGCACGAAGTTGAGGTAGTGGTTGGAGCCCACTTCGTAGCCGGGCAGGGACGGCTCGAGCTCCTTCATGCGCTCTTCGGGGATGATCGAGAGGGGGCTTCCATGGGACGAGCCGATGAACGTGGTGTCCTTGCTGCGGATGATCTTCCCGGCGCGCCCGAGGTTTTGGCCTTCGGGCAGCTCAGCGGGGCGCTCAGGGCGATTGCTCGTGCCGTCGTACCAGGTCACCGAGCAGGGGGGCTCGCCGCCGCGCTCGGGGAAGTCGAACTGGATGGTGCTCGCCATCGGGAAAATGAGGTCCCGGGGCCCATCACGCTTCACGGCGGTGACCTTGCTCGGGATGCCGAGGTCGAGGAAGCGATGGACGGTGTCGAGGATGTGAGGGCCCCAATCGCCGAAGGCGCCCGAGCCGTAGTCGTACCAGCTGCGCCAGTTGCCTGGGTGGAGCTTGGTGCTGTACGGGACCTCGGGGGCGGTCCCGGTCCAGATGTCCCAGTCGAGCCCCTCGGGCATGGTCTCCCCGCTGGGGTAGTCCACGTCCTTCCACCCGTGCCAGCGCCGGCCGGAGTTCATGAAGGCGGTCACCTCGGTCACGCCGCTGATGATCCCCGCCTCTCGCCATGCCTTGAACTGGTGGTAGTTCTCGCCAGAGTGCCCCTGGTTGCCCATCTGGCACGCGACCCCGTACTTCTTCTCGGCGGCGATGAGCTTGGAGATCTCGTCGTACGTGTGGGCCAGGGGCTTCTCCACATAGACGCCCTTGCCAAGGGACATGGCGAGGATCGCGATGGGGAAGTGGGCGTGGTCGGGGACGCCGATGGTGCAGGCGTCGATGTCCTTCTCCATCTCATCGAACATGACCCGGAAGTCGCGATAGCGCGGGACGTCGGGGTACTTCGCCTCCACGCTCGCGGTGTGCGGGGTGCCGAGGGCGACGTCGCAGAGGGCGACGATGTTCACGAGGCCAGTGTTGAACACCTGGTTTCCGTCGTTCCCGCCCATCCCGCCGCAGCCGATGATCGCGACGTTGACCCTCTCATTGGCACCGAGGACCTTGCCCGGAATGGTGGTGAAGGCGGCTGTGGAAGCCGCGAGCTTGTGGAACTGTCGTCTTGAGAGGGGCTGATTCATCCGGTTGCGCTCGCTTGCTGGGGGGGCCTTGGCGTGGGCCCATGGTGTGGCCGTGCGACCACCCTAGCAGCGCCTGGTCCTCCCAGGCATCGATGTGTTGGTCGAGCGAGTCGAGGGGGGAGCCTGTAGCGAGGCGGCTGTGGCGGGTGCTCCCGGCTCCCGAATGGGGAGGTCGGCGGCTGCGGAGACGCGGGCGCGCCTTCGACCCAGCGCGCGGCTGAGCCAGGTCCCCCCTGGCGCAGCCGCGCGACCTCGCCAGCGGAGGGATCCGTGGTGCATGGATAAGAGGCCCCCCGGTCGCGTGTGACTGAAGACCTCCGCTCGGGGCGGAACAGGGCCGCGACCAGCCCTGCCCCGGTGGCGATGGCCCACTGGGAGTCGTCCGGGTGCACAGCGGCCCACGTGCGAGGCCGTCGGCGGTCGCCCGAGGCCGAGACTCAAGGGGCCGCACCCGCCCCGGACTTCTTATACGGTGCACCCCCGCGCCCCCTTGCACACGCTCGCCCATGAACGACTCCGATCAGCCCGCCGTCCTCCTCGTGGTCGGGGACGCCTCCGAGACCGTCGACACGCTCTACCCGTACTTCCGTCTTCAGGAGGCAGGCTTCCGCCCTGTCGTTGTCGCACCAGAGCGGCGGACCTATCAAATGGTCATGCATGAGGTGCGCCCCGGGTGGACCATCACCAAGGAGTGGGAGGGCTACCAGATCGCGGCGGACCTGGCCTTCTCGGAGGTCGACCCGGCGGGGTACGAGGGCATCTTCTTCAGCGGCGGCCGTGCCCCGGAGTACCTGCGCTATGACGAGGACCTGCTCCGCATCACACGCCACTTCTTCGATGAGGCAAAGCCCATCGCCAGCGTGTGTCACGGTGTCGAGATCCCAGCCTACGCCGGCTGTTTGGCGGGGCGCCGGATGGCGACCGTCGCCAAGTGCCGCCACGACCTCGAGGTGGCGGGCGGCGTGTACCTGGACGAGCCCTGCGTCATCGACGGCAACCTCGTGAGCGGCCGGACCTATCACGATCACGGTCACTTCATCGGCCCATGGATTGCGCTCTTACTCGAGCGCGTGAGTCCTGGCTAACGGGCTGCACAGGCGCCGTTGCACAGCAGGCGCGCACGGGACGGCGCCAAAGAAACGGACCCTCGCGCCAGAAGCGCGAGGGTCCGTCGGTGTTCGTCACGGCTGGAAGCCGCGCGAAGCGATCACCAGTTGCCGCCGCCGCCGCCGCGACCGCCGCCACCGCCGCCACGCGGCTGGCGCTCTTGCGCCTCGTTGACCTTGATGTTGCGTCCGTCGAGCATGGCGCCGTCCAGCGCCTGAATGACGGCCTCGGCCTCTTCGGGAGTGCTCATCTCGACAAAGCCAAAGCCACGGGGCTTGCCTGTGTCGCGGTCGGAGACCATGTGCACGTCCTTGACGGTGCGACCGCCCTCGGAGAAGGTGTCGCGGAGGGACTGTTCAGTCGTGTCCCAGGAGAGGTTGCCGACAAAAAGTCGTGTACCCATTGAGTCGTTTCCTTCGGTGGTCAACGCTCGTCTAGCTGGCCAACCATCGGGTGGGGCTCGGAACGCGGAACATCCGTCTTGCTTGGATCTGAGAAAGGTGCGAGCCAAGTGCTGACCCGGACCACGCTGCTCACCAACCCCGGGGAGTCCGGAGCGGGCGCATGCGCAACCGCAAAGGATACGGGCAATGAGAGGGCGGCAGGTAGCAGATCCGCCAGGCCTGATTTCCATGGTCATGGCATGACGCCTCCAGGGGGCACGACCGCCTCCTGCGAACCACCTCAGGTCCCGGCCGGGTCCCACGGGCCTCCGCGTGGCTCCCGGACGGCCCTGGAGCTGGCCGGAGGGCTGCTACAGGGTGCTTCAGGCACGATGGACGCCGGGAGAGGACAGATGCCGTTCCCAGGGGCCACCGTGCGGCAGCAAGGGAACCAGGGGCGCCCCGGCTGAATTCGATCCGATTTCTCAACGCAACGCTTGACGGGGAGATCGCGCTCCCTAAGATCCGCCCCCCCGAGACGGCGCCACGCGCTCCTCGGGCACCGCACCGCGCTCCCCAAGGCGCTGGCCAGCCTCGCTGGGCAGAGCACGGGATCGTCCCGCCTCGAACCCCGAGCCGGTCATCCCCCAGCGGGATGGGAGCAGGGCAGCCCCCCAAGCGGGGTTGAAGCGGTTCTTTGAAAACAGGGTGACTCTTGAATTTGAGTGCGAGCGTGTCCAACGCAGCGCGCCTGGCTTCGGTCAGGTGTTGTGTTGGACTC